>SHVU01000007.1 GCA_009691105.1 Rhodospirillales bacterium | reverse complement strand
AGCGCCGCGACCGACGCGACTCGAACCACCAGACGCGACGCCCGCCCCACGGACCGAACCGGGTTCATCGTCCCGACTCCCGCGCCAGCAAGTCGCGTTCCGTGCCACGCCCCAGCGATAGCCGGTCAGTTGACCGTTGCGCCAGACGACGCGATGACAGGGCACGACAAGCGCCAGACGATTCGACGCGCAGGCCCGGGCAACAGCGCGATGCGAGCCGGGCTTTCCGATCGCCGCCGCGATGTCGCTGTAAGTTCGGGTTTAGCCACGACGAATGGCGCGAAGCTCTTTCCACACCCGCCATTGGAACGCCGTGGCCCGAATCGCCAAAGGAAGTTCTTACGCCGGCGTCTTGCCTTTGATCCGATCCAGGACGTTGGCGAGAAACATTCGCAAGCCGGTCGGGTCGCGGCGAAGCTCGGCCTTCGTATAGTCGGCGCGAAGCTCACGCAAGAGCGCCGCATCGTCCGATCCCAGATGCACGCCGCAGACGCCGCGTTCCGTTGCCGCGACGAGAATACGCCCCAGGGGCGAGGCTGCCGTGGCGTACGCAATGACCGCGCCTTCGGCGTCCTTGGCGAACGATGCGGGAGGAACGGCGAGTCCGACGCTTACTTCATAGAGTCTGGTCAAGGATCCGTAGCCGGCGCCGAAGGCGGCTTGCGCAACTGGTTCACCGGATTTCAGCGCCGTTTTGACGCGTTGCTCGCGCAGCGCCAGGGCGTAATCGCGCGGCGAGATGCCGACGACGCTCGTAAAGGTGCGTTGGAGGTGCGACGCGCTCCATCCCGATTTTTTGGCAAGCGCGGCGAGCGACGGTGTCGCATCCGGCGAAGCGACAATGGCCTCGAGTACGGCGCTGGTCATGACCAGCGCCGTGCCGGGAAGCGGCGCGCCCTGGGGCCGACAGCGGCGGCACGGGCGAACCCCGGCGCCCATCGCGACATCGGCCAACGGATAGAATTCGACGTTCGGCCGGTTCGGGCGACGGCTGGCGCAGGACGGGCGACAAAATACCCCGGTCGTCCGGACGGCGTAGACGAACGCGCCGTCGCAACGCCGGTCGCGGGCGACCACCGCTTTCCACGTAGCCTGTGACGATAAAGTCATGTGGCGCTCCTTCGGTTGCGCCATCAAGATCGTCGTTCGGAGCTCGAGCCTCTATCCGAAGCTTGCGGTCGAACTCGAAACGGCGGCATCAGCCGTAGCGGTGCAGGCCTTCGCCGTGGGTCCGCAACCAAGCCCGTGGCGTCTTCGAATCCTCGATCAACGTATCGACCAGAGCCCAGAAGCGGGGCCCGTGACCGCGCCAGACGAGATGGGCCACCTCATGCGCAATCACATAGTCGAGGATAGCCGGCAGCGCCATGACCAGCCGCCAGGAAAAGGACAGATGTCCGTTCCGGCCGCAGCTGCCCCACAGCGCTCGCGGATCGCCGATTGTGATCCGACCCACCGGCCGTTCGACCCGGGCCGCAATCGGACCAACCCGGGCGATGACTTCACGACGAGCCTCGGCCTTGAACCAGTCGCGCAGCCGCCGGGTGAGATGCTCGGCATCGCCGGAGACATGAATCACGCCGTCTTCGCGCCACGCCCCGCGACGTGCATCGGGACGATGCCGGACGACATGTTCGGTGCCCAGCACCGGAACACGAGCCCCGTCCTCGAATCGAACCCGGGGTGGAAGCCGCGTCAGGCGCCGCGCGATCCACTCGGTGTGACGATGGGCAAACTCGATGGCTTCGCTAGCGCGAGCCCGCATCGGCAGCGTCACGATCGCGCCGTCGCCCATGGGATCGATGTGAAGAACGAAACGACGCGCCCGACCGTCGCGGCGCAAGCGCAGCGGCACGGCGCGAGCGCCAAGATCGAGGTGCAGAGGTTCTTCGGTGAGCCGTATCGGCGAGCGGATCAGACGGGCCATTTGACCCGATACTTCCAGAGATCCTGGCCGCGCTTTTCCGGAATTGTTCGGCCGCGTACCGACATGCCGGCGGCGTGGATGGTCTCGCGATCGCCCGAGACCAGCGGATGCCACCACTCCAGATCCTTGCCGTCCGCGACCAGGCGATAGGCGCAGGTCGAGGGCATCCACTTCAGCGACGCGAGGTTGTCGGCCGTCAGCTTCACGCAGTCATGGACGCGCTTCGAACGGTTCGCGTAGTCGGAGCATTTGCAAGCATCCGAATCGAGAAGGCGACAGGCGATGTTCGTGTAGCTGATTTTTCCGGTGGCAATATCTTCGATCTTGTGGAGGCAGCACTTGCCGCAACCGTCGCAGAGCGATTCCCATTCGGCCTGCGACATCTCCGACAAGGCCTTGGTTTTCCAGAACGGTTTATCCGCCATGATCGTCCCGGTCGATCAAGTGAATGAACGAGCCTGCGACCGCGCCCCGGACCCGCCCCGCCGCGCCAAGATCGCGGCCTTTCGAATCCGTGCAGTGGAACAGCGCCTCGCCGGGGCCTTCGTGAACGACTTGCGCGTAATGGAATTCATGACCGCGAAACGCCGTGCCCTTCGGACCCAGGGTCGAGTCGGTCGCGGCCACGGCGCGCCGATAACCGAGCCGGAGTTTCGGCGCGGCAAACGACGTTTCGACCGGCAGGAGGGCCGCCATGGCATGGCGATGACCTTGCGCGTCCACCAAGCCTTCGCCAAGCGCCATGTAGCCGCCGCACTCGCCAAAGACGAAAGCGCCCCGCCCCGCCGCCGCTCGCAGACCGGTCCGGAACGTCGCATTGGCGGCAAGCCGGCCGACGTGAAGTTCCGGGTAACCGCCGCATAAATAGACAGCGTCGCAATCGGCCGGCGGCGCTTCGTCGGCGAGAGGCGAGAACGTCTTGAGGGTCGCGCCAGCCGCGCGCCAACCCTCGACGACCACGGGATAGCGGAACGAGAATGCGGCGTCCTTGGCAACGGCGATGGTTTGGCCGAGCGGCGCCAGCGGTCGGGTTGCATTGTCCGAACGCGCGTGGGGCCACGGACGGGCCAGACCGAGAAGCCGCTCGTGATCGATCTGCTCGGCAACGACATCGGCGGCCCGATCGAGAAACCCGCCAAGGTCCGGCCGTTCGACCGACTGAACGAGACCCAGGTGACGCTCCGGCAAGGCGAGATCGGGACGGCGCGGAATCCATCCCAGACAGGCGACGTGCGGCGCCGCGGCGGCGGTCGCTTCGATCAACACCGCGGCGTGGGTTTCGCCGGCGACGCGGTTGAAGACGACGCCGGCCAACGGCACATCGGGCCGGTGACGGTCGAAACCCTGCACGATTGCCGCGACCGACGCGCCTTGAGCGCGGGCATCGAGAACGAGAATCACTGGCCAACCGGTCAGGGCCGCGACATCGGCGGTCGAGCCTTTGCCGCCGCTGGCGCCATCGAACAATCCCATCACGCCTTCGCAGACGACGAGACCGGCCTCGCCGCCGGCATCCGCAACCGCGCCGGCAAAGGTGGACGGCCGCATCGCCCAGAGATCGAGATTGACGCAAGGCCGGCCGCTCGCTGCCGAGAGATATCCGGAATCGATGTAGTCCGGTCCGATCTTGGCGGCGCCGACCGCGATGCCGGACCGCGCCCAATGGCGGGCGAGGCCCAGCGTCAGCAATGTCTTGCCCGATCCCGACGACGGGGCGGCGATGATGACGCCCTTAACGCCGCTCACAAATGTTCCAGAACGCGGCGGGCGATGGTCGCCGCCGGCGTCGTATGCGCCATGTGAGTTCGATAGGCGCCGTCGGGCCACATCAGATACAGGGTCGTCGAATGATCGACATCGTATTCGTCTTCCGCCGCGCCGGGCTTCGGCACATAGGCGTAGAACACCCGATAGGCTTTGGCGACGGCGGCAACCTGTTCGGGAGTGCCGGTCAGCCCGATCACGGCCGGATGAAAATGCCGCACGTACTCGGCCATGCCGTCCGGCGTGTCGCGGCTCGGATCGATGGTGATGAAGAGCGGAATCACGCGGTCGGCATCCTTGCCCAAAATGTCCATGGCTTCGGAGATCGCGCCCAGCGTCGTCGGGCAGACGTCGGGACAATAGGTGAAGCCGAAGAATACGAGCAGAAGATGCCCGCGGTAATCCCGATCGGTCACCGGCTTTCCGGTGTGATCGACGAGGTCGAACGGCCCGCCGATCGGAACCGAGGGATCGCCGACCAAGGGCGGAAGCGTGACGTGCTCCGAAAAATAGGTTCGCGCGCCATACCCCACCAGCGCGGCCAGCGCCGCGGCGGCGGCATATACAACCAGACGAGATCGACGTTGGCCCAAGTCGGGAGCGGCCCTCAAAAGGTGTTCGCCATGATAGGCGACGGGCTGTCGGCTTCAAGCGGCCTCTGGCCGATGGCATAGGCCGAAGCCTAAGATCGGCCCGTGCCCACAAAACAGACCTCCCCCTTGCGCCGCGGATGGACGACCGGAGCCTGCGCTATGGCCGCGGCCGCGGCCGCCTATCGCGCCCTGGTTGTCGGCGCATTCACCGATCCCGTGACCATCGCGCTGCCGAAGGGCGAGAAACCCAGCTTCGCGCTGTCACGCCACACGTTGATCGGCGATGAGGCGACAGCCGGCGTCATCAAAGACGCTGGCGACGATCCCGATGTCACCCATGGCGCCGAGATCATCGCCACCGTCGCCAAGGCCGCGCCGGGCAGTGGCGTCCGTTTCGCGGCCGGGCCCGGCGTCGGCACCGTGACGCGTCCGGGCCTTCCGGTCGCGGTCGGCGAGCCGGCAATCAACCCCGGCCCGCGCGGCATGATCGAAGGAGCGATTCGCGGCCTCGCCGAAGAGCTCGATGCGGCGGGCGACGTCGTCGTCACGATCTCGGTCCCGAACGGCGAGGTTCTGGCAGCCAAGACCAGCAATGCCCGGCTCGGCATCATCGGCGGCATCTCGATCCTTGGCACCACCGGCGTCGTCGTTCCCTATTCCTGCTCGTCCTGGATCGCCAGCATCCACAGCGGCATCGATGTCGCCCGCGCTGCCGGCATCACCCATATCGCCGGCGCGACGGGGCGAACCTCCGAAGACGCCGTACGCCGGTTGCACAATCTGCCCGAGGTCGCCTTGATCGACATGGGCGATTTCGTCGGCGGTATGCTCAAGCATTTGCGCAAACGTCCGGCGCCGCGCCTGACCATTGCCGGCGGTTTCGGAAAACTCGTCAAATTCGGACAAGGCGCGCTGGATCTGCACAGCGATCGATCGCGGGTCGATCTCGCGGCACTGCGCGCCGATCTCCTATCCCTCGGCGCAACGCCCGAGCTTCTGGCCAAGACCGACGCCGAAGTCGCGGCCGCACCGGTCGAGGCTCTGGCCCGTGCCGCCGGCCTTCCGCTCGCCGATCTGACGGCGCGACGGGCCCGCGAAGTTGCCTTGGCGACTCTTGCCGGCGGCATCGACGTCGAGGTCGCGATCTTCGACCGCGCCGGAACCCTGATCGGCCGTGCCGGCGCTTAAACGTCTTCTCATTCTGGGCGGCACGACCGAGGCCCGGGCACTCGCCAAGGCCTGCGTCCGCCGCTTCAAGGGGCGGCTCGAGACGATCTCGTCGCTTGCCGGACGAACCCGCGTGCTGCGACCCATTGTCGGCGATTTACGGATCGGCGGCTTCGGCGGCGGCGCGGGTCTCGCCCGTTACATCCGCAATCAGAACATCGACTTCGTCGTCGACGCGACCCATCCGTTCGCCGCAAAAATGTCTGCGAACGCGCGAGTCGCTTGCGCCAAAACTAAACGGCCGCGACTTCAGATTGTCCGACCGACTCAGCCTGTCGCAGACGTCACCCGTCACGAGGTCGCCGATCTCCGTGCCGCGGCAAAACTCCTGCCGCGCCTTGGCAAACGCGCCTTTCTGACCATTGGTCGCACGGAGCTCGGGGTCTTCGCAAAGGTGAAAGAGGTGTGGTTGCTGGTCCGTGTCGCCGAGCGCCCCACGGCGCCGCTCGCCCTGCCGACCCATCGCGTCGTCGTCGGGCTGCCGCCCTATACGCTCGCCGAAGAGAAACGCCTGATGACGAGCCATCGGATCGACGTGCTGGTCACCAAAGCGAGCGGCGGAACCGCGACGGAAACCAAACTTCGCGCCGCCCGCGATCTTGGTATTCCGGTGATCGAGGTTCGCCGACCCAAGCCGGAGCCGGGGCCGAGTGTGACGAACGTTAAGGCCGCGCTCGCTTGGATCGCCGCCGCGCTCGGGTCGGCCGCGCCACGGGCGCGACGGAGCGGTGGCCCGGCGCGTACAAGCGGCTCTCGTCGAAATCCTCGGCCGCCAAAGCGCGGCCGACGAGGATCAACGCCGTCCGCGTAAAGCCTTCGGCTTTCACCTGACGGCGAATGGTCGCCAACGTTCCCTGAACGATGCGTTCGTCAGGCCAACTCACCCGGTGCGCGACGACGGCCGGACACGCCGCACCATAGGCCGGGCGCAAGGCCGCAACGACCCGCGCCAGATTCCCGATCGACAGATGAATGGCAAGCGTCGCGCCGCTTCGACCGAGTGTCGCCAGATCTTCGCCTTTCGGCATGGCCGAAGCCCGCACCGCGGTCCGCGTCAGAATGACGGTCTGGGCGATACCCGGCAGGGTCAGCTCGCGCTTGATGGCGGCGGCCACGGCCGCGAAGGCCGGAACACCCGGCGTCACGTCGTACGGAATCCCAAGCGCATCCAGACGCCGCATTTGCTCGGCGATGGCGCCGTAGATCGACGGATCGCCGGAATGGACGCGGGCCACGTCGAACCCGTGCGCGTGCGCCGCTTCTATCTCGGCAATTATCTGATCGAGAGTGAGTGGCGCGGTGTTGATAATCCGCGCGCCCTTGCGCGCTTTGGCGATCGCCGCCTTCGGCACCAACGAGCCGGCATACAACACGACCCGGGCGCGACGAATCAGCGCCAGGCCGCGCACCGTGATGAGATCTGGGGCGCCGGGACCGGCGCCGATAAAGTGGACGGTCACTGCGCGGCGGCAGCCGCGGCGGGCTTCGGCAGGCGGGCTTCGAGGGCGCGGGCTTCTTCCTCGCGCTTCATCTCGCGGAGCAAGGCGATATAAGTCCTAAGACCGCCGGCCATGCTCGGGTGGTGCGGCTCGAAGACCTTTTCCTTGATGCTGATCGAGCGCTTCAGCGCCGCGTCGGCATCGGCGAGCTTGCCTTGTTTCTTGTAGAGAAGACCGAGGTTGTTGAGATCGGCGGCGACGCCAGGATGATTCGGCCCCAAGGTCTTTTCATCAATGGCCAGCGCCCGGCGATAAATGGCCTCGGCTTGTTCGAGGCCGCCGCCCGCCGTGTGCGCAAGACCAAGATTGTTGAGCACCGAGGCTAGATCGGCGTGCTCCTTGCCCAAGGTTTTTTCCAGAACCTCGACGGCGCGGTGAACCGCCTCGACGGCTGTCAGAAACTCATAACCGCGATAGGCGGCGAAGCCGCGCTTTTCAAGAAGCTTGGCGCTGACCCCGTCGGCATTGTCGGCCAGCGCCGACAACGACTGACGATAGAACTCGCCGGCCGAGGCGTATTCGGCCGGCGTCATTTCGAGATCTCCGGCCAAGGCCCAGACCACGGTCGCGGTCGACAGGTGCTTCTCCGCCGATTGCCGCTCGGACCGCGCCATGTCGCTCGAATTCCGTACGACATAGAACAGCATGTTGACGGCGCGACGCAGCTCACCCTCGTCGAGGATTTTCCAGGCATCGTCGAGGAGCGGCTTCAAGGATTGGTCTTCGACGCGGAAACTACCGACGGCGTCCTTGAGCTCGCGCAGCTTGGCCGGGAATTCGCGCAGGCGATCGGCGATCTCGGTATCGGGAAGGCCGCGTTCCTTCAGGTCCTTTTCGATTTTCTTTGGAGCGGCGGGCTCGGTATCGACCGTGGGCTGCGCCGGCTTGGCGGGAGCCGCGCCCGGGCCGGGAATAGTGAATCCGGCCGGCTGGGCCGGAGCGGCAGCCTGGCCGCGGCGCCCGATCCAAAGCCCGACGGCAACAAAGACCAACGCTGTGACGAGGAAGCGGACCCAGTCGTAGGACCAGAGGTCGATGACCACGGACGGCATATGGGCCACGAGCGCGTCCACGGCGGAACGCACGGCGTCGATCAAGTCCTGCATGGTCTCGAGCCCTTCCCTTCGGAGGCAGGATAATTCCATGGGGCGGAGTCCGAGGCAACATGCGCCATCCGCTGTTTCCCGGCGCCGTCCAGTGATAGCCTTAGGATCATGTTCGCCCTCGGCACCGGCGACGTTCCCGGCATAGACAATTTCGCTTTGCTTCTTGCGGCGATGCTGATCGAGGCCCTCATCGGCGAGGCCCGGCCGCTGTTTCTCGTCCTGCGCCACCCGATCCGCCTCATCGGCGATATCGTCGATTTCCTGGACCGGAAGCTGAACCGCGAGCACCGGAGCAACACCGACCTGGCGGTTCGCGGCGCCTTGGTCGTCCTTCTGATGGTGGCGGGAGCGGGATCGGCGGGTTGGGGACTGGCCTGGGGCGCGGCCCGAAACTCTTGGGCGGCGCTCGCCATGCTGGTCCTGCTGGTGCCGCTGCTCGCCGGACGCAGCCTCTACGATCACGTCCGCGCCGTCGCCGAGGCCATGGAGCGCAAGGGCGTCGAAGCTGGACGCAGTGCCGTCGGCCACATCGTCGGCCGCGAAACCGATCGGCTCGATTCCGGCGGCGTCGCCCGGGCCGCGATCGAGTCCTTGGCCGAGAACTTCTCCGATGCCGTGGTCGCTCCCGTCTTCTGGTTCGCGCTGTTCGGATTTCCCGGGTTGCTCGTCTACAAAGTCGTCAACACGATGGACAGCATGATCGGTCACGTGAAGCCCAAGTACCGAGCCTTCGGGTTCACCGCGGCGCGTCTCGACGACGTTCTGAACTTGGCGCCGGCGCGACTCGCCGCTTTGGTGATTGCGCTTGCCGCAGCCGCCGCGCCGACGGCGTCGCCGGGCGCGGCCCTTCGCGCGGTGCGTCGCGATGCGGGCAAGCATCGCTCGCCCAATTCCGGCTGGCCGGAAGCGGCGATGGCGGGCGCGTTAGGCTTGGCTCTCGCCGGTCCCCGTCACTATGCGGGACAAGTCTTCGACGAACCGTGGATCGGCGATGGCCGCAAAGAGGCGACGGCCCGTGATATTCGCCTCGCCTTGTATGTCTATGTCGTCGCCTGCTTGCTGATCGCCGCCCTAGTCGCGGCCATCCTCTTCATCCGGCTGCGCTACACCTGACGCGCCGCGCTCCACAGCGCGTCGAGATCTAGACATGATTCAAGATGCGCCGCGAGATGATCCAACGTCATCTCGACCAACGCCGTGTAACCAACACTCGATGCGGTTGACGCGCCGAGGCGCGCTAGAAACGCCCGGCGAAATCCATCCGCGGCAAAAAGTCCGTGGACGTAACAGCCCATGATGTTGCCGTCGGCTGAGATTGCACCTTCAGCTCGCCCATCGGCGTGACGCAACCACGGCTGGGCGAGAGCCGCGCCGTCGGTCCGGCCCATGTGAATCTCGAAGCCCCGCACCGCTTCGCCCGACGCGATCTCGACCGCGTCAGCCGCGCCCACCGTCTTGGTCGCGACCATGGTCGTCTGCAAATCAAGAAGTCCGAGACCAGCTTCCGTCCCGGCCGCGCCGTCATGACCTTCAGGATCGAGGACGCGGCTCCCCAGCATTTGAAAGCCGCCGCAAAGACCGACGACGATGCCTCCGCGCCGCACGTGGGCCGCAAGGTCGACATCCCAGCCTTGGGCACGCAGAAAGCGAAGATCGCCAAGAGTCGATTTGGTGCCGGGAATCAACACGACATCGGCATCACCGGGAATCGGCTCACCGGCCGCGATCATGCGAAGCCGCACACCGGGCTCCGCCGCCAGAGGGTCGATGTCGTCGAAATTCGCGATGCGCTCGAGCCGCAACACCGCGACCGTGATCGCGTCGCGTGACGACCCAGCCGCCGATGGCGTCGAATCAAGAGCGTAGGAATCTTCCTTGGGCAGATGCCGGGCCTCGGGAAAATGCGTGACGATCCCGAAGCTTCGCCAGCCAGTGCGCGCCGCGATCAGACGATCGGCATCGGCAAACAGCGACGCATCGCCGCGGAATTTGTTGACGATATAGCCGGCAACCAATCGGCGCTCGGCCTCGGGCAGCAGCGCATGGGTGCCGACCAAGCTCGCCAGGACTCCGCCGCGCTCGACGTCGCCGACCAAAACCACCGGCACGTCCGCGACCGTGGCGAATCCCATGTTGGCGATGTCGCCGGCGCGCAAATTCATCTCGGCCGCCGAACCGGCTCCTTCGACCAGCACGAGATCGGCCTCGGCCCTGAGGCGAGAGAAGCTTTCAAGGACGCTCGGCAACAGCGAGCCTTTGAGGCTCTGATAGTCGCGAGCCGAAACGGTTTTTAGGACACGCCCCTGAACCACGACCTGGGAACCCTGATCGGTCGTCGGCTTCAGAAGAACCGGGTTCATGTCGACGCTAGGCTCGACCAAGGCGGCTCGGGCTTGCAAGGCTTGGGCGCGGCCGATCTCGCCCATACCGCCGTCGGCGGTGCTGGCGACGGCAGCGTTGTTCGACATGTTCTGCGGTTTGAAGGGACGGACGCGGTGGCCGCGGCGGACGAAGGCGCGCGCCAGGCCGGCGACGAGCAGTGACTTTCCGACATCCGATCCCGTGCCCTGGATCATCAGGGCGCGGGCCGAGCCGCGCCTCATGGAACGAGACGCCGTTGTGGGCGGCTTCGGACCATGAGGCGCGCTAAGACGGACTAGACGCCGCCGATAGCCGACTTGAGCGGATCGGCGGCCGGGTTGTTGAACTTGTTCTCGAAGAGCACATCCGGAGCCGTCGCGCCGGCGCCGTAATAGCCTTCGTTGAGATCGTTGCGACGCACCAGGGCCGAGCCCTCGATCGAAACGCCACCGAAGGCGCCGATGACCGGCGACGCCACGGCGAGGACGTCCGCGCCGAGATTTGTCGTCGTCGATCCTTCGACGCCGCCGCCGAGGAAGCCAATGGTCAGGCCGGCATCGACGCCGAACTTGCCTTGGTTATTGACAACCGCGCGAACGGCATTGTCGTTGCGCAGGATCAGCATCATCTCGACGTTCTGGATGCCAATCTGAAGACCGAAGCTGCCGGCCCCGAGCGTGTAGAACGCCGGGCCGCTCCAGCTGTTGTCGGCGCGGCGCGACAAAAGAATGCCGTTGCCGAATTCGGCGCCGCCGATGAATCCCGCCTTGGTGACGCTAGGCAGGATAACCACGCCGCGTGCCGACTTGATGTAGCCGGACAGTTCCGGGAAGCGGTCGCTGCGCTTGAACTGCTGAATGGTCTCTTCCGAGCGGGTGACGAGGTTCTTCGCCGTCGTGTCGGACGGCTCGCGGAAGTCGGTACAGGCCACTGTCGCCAGGGCCAGAACGGCCGACGCCATCATTCGTGTCGCGATTCTCATAGTCGTCGAGTCCTCGTTGCTGTGATCGATGCCTAAAATTCAATCCCGAGTTGCGCTTTTACCCCGGAGCGAAATGGATGTTTGACGAGCTCCATTTCCGTGACCAGGTCGGCGACTTCGATAAGCTCCGCTTTCGCATTCCGGCCGGTGATCACGACATGTTGGTCGTGAGGCTTGGCGCGAAGCGCCGCGACGACGTCCTCGATAGGTAGATAGTCATATCGTAGCACAATGTTCAGCTCATCGAGGACCACCAGATGGTAGCTGGGGTCGGCCATGAGGCCCTTCGCCTGCTCCCAGGCCTGGCGGGCGGCGGCGACATCACGGCTGCGGTCCTGGGTCTCCCAGGTGAAGCCCTCGCCCATGACGCTGACGGTAATCAGTTCCGAAAAGCGGTCGAGGGCAGCGCGCTCGCCGGTCTCCCACTTGCCCTTCACGAACTGCACGATGCCGACCTTCTTGCTGTGGCCGAGGGTGCGCAGCACCAGGCCCATGGCCGCGGTCGTCTTCCCCTTGCCCTTGCCGGTATGGACCATGATGAGACCGCGGGTCTCGGTCTTGGTCGCCAGCATGCGGTCGCGGACTTCCTTCTTCTTCCGCATCTTCTCGGCGTGCCGGCGATTGAGTTCTTCTTCGCTCTCGGTCATGGCCTTACCTCGTTCTCCGTTCGGGCCAACGCATCAAGGCGCGGCCGGGTGTCGTTGCGCCGAGGCCGCCACAGGCCGCGATCCTCGGCTTCGATGAATCGCGCCGCCATGTCGGCAAGCGCTCCGGGGTTGTGGGTGGCGATGAACTCACGAACCTCATCCGAGCCTAGGTAAGCATCGAAGACGAGATCGAAGTGATGATGGGCGACGGCGCCCGTCGCTGCCGCGAAGGCAAACATATAGTCGACCGTCGCGGCCATTTCGAAGGCGCCCTTGTAGCCGTGGCGCATGGCGCCGCGAATCCATTTCGGATTGACGACGCGGGAGCGGACGACGCGGGCAATCTCGTCCTCCAACGTGCGGATCTTCGGCAGATCGGGCTTCGAATGATCAGCGTGGTAGACGGTCGGACGGCGTCCCGAAGCATTCTCGACCGCCGCCGCCAGCCCGCCTTCAAACTGATAGTAGTCGGCCGAATCGAGAAGATCGTGTTCGCGATTGTCCTGGTTCTGGACGACGGCGTCGATCGAGGCGAGACGGCTTTCGAACAAACCGTGGGCCGCTTCGCCACTCGCACCTTCGCCGTAGGCGTACCCGCTCCAGGCAACATAGGCCCGAGCAAGATCGGCCGAGGTCTCCCAGCCTTTTTCCTCGATCAGTGATTGCAAGCCGGCACCATACGCCCCGGGTTTCGAACCGAAGACGCGGTAGCTGGCCCGGCGGCGCGCCTGGGCGTCGAGCATGCCGCCGGCGGCGAGCGTTCGCGTATCGGTGCGGACCCGGGCGGCAAGCGGATTCTGTTCGGCCGGCTCGTCGAGATCGGCAACGGCGCGCGATGCGGCGTCGAATAGCTCGATCAGATTGGGTAACGCATCGCGGAAGAATCCAGAGACGCGCAGCATGACGTCGACCCGGGGCCGGTCGAGAATCGACAGCGGCAGAATTTCGAAACCAATCGTGCGGCGCGACGCCGCGTCCCAACGGGGCCGCACGCCAATCAAAGCCAGGGCCTGGGCGATGTCGTCGCCGCCAGTACGAAAGGCGCTGGTGCCCCAGGCGGTGATGGCGAGGCTCGCCGGCCAGGCGCCGTGATCCTGCAGGTGGCGTTCCAACAACAAGGTCGCCGATTTCCAGCCGAGGGCCCAAGCCGCCGGGGTTGGCACGGTGCGGGTGTCGAGCGAATAGAAGTTGCGCCCCGTCGGCAGGACTTCTGGCCGGCCGCGTGTCGGAGCGCCGGAAGGTCCGGGCTCGACGAAGCGGCCATCGAGCCCTGTGAGCAACCCCGCAATCTCCGCCGCGCCGGATTGCTCGACGGCGGGCTTCAACCGGATCCGGATTTCGTCGACGACTGCCCGGGTCCGAGTCCAGTCCGGCTCTGGCACCCGGCCGCGAACCAGATCGAGAGCAACAGATTCGAGGCGTTCGACGGTGTCGCCCACGGTCCGCCAGGCAACGCCGTTACCGAGGGCGGTCGGTTTCGGGCCGGTCCACGGACGGCCGAGATCGCCCTCCAACGGATCGAACCCCAGGGCCATGTCATCGGCGAGAGCCCGCAGCAGCGAGGCGTCGGCCGGGGTCGTGCCGCGCGGCACGCGGGCCAGGGCCACCAACAATCCGTCGAGAAGCGTTCCGGTCGGCGAAGCCCCGAAAACGTGAAGGCCGTCGCGGATCTGCATTTCCTTCAGCTCGCACAAATAATTGTCGAGCCGAGCAAGCGCATCGTCATCATCGGCGCCCATCTTGAGTTCGGCGTCGAGGCCCACGGTGGCGCAGAGACTGAGAATCTCGCGCTTCAACACTTTGAGACGGCGCGGATCGAGACCGGCGGCTTCGTAATATTCGTCGACGAGTTGTTCGAGATTGCGCAGCGGGCCGTAGCTTTCGGCGCGGGTCAGCGGCGGCGTCAAATGATCGATGATGACGGCGGCGGTGCGCCGCTTCGCCTGCGTGCCCTCGCCTGGATCGTTGACGATGAACGGATAGAGATGCGGCACGGCCGCAAAGACGGCCTCGGGAAAACAGTCGGCGGAAAGTGCCATGGCTTTTCCCGGCAGCCATTCGAGATTGCCGTGCTTGCCCATATGGACGACAGCCTGAGCCTCGAAGCGTTCCATCAGCCAGACGTAGAACGCGACATAGGCGTGGGGCGGTACCAGATCGGGATCGTGGTAGCTCGCCTTCGGATCCAAGTGATAGCCGCGCGATGGCTGAATGCCGACCGCCGCGTTGCCGAAGCGGATCGCCGGAATGGCAAAGGCCCCGTCGACGACGTGAGGATCTGATGCGGACGGACCCCAGCGATCGAGGATGCGTTGGCGCGCCGCCGGAGCGATCATCCCGAAAGCTTTTTCGTATTCGGCGAGAGGTAGCGTCTCGGATACGGCGCGATGATTCGACTTCACACCAGCGTTGGTCGGTGCCGCCATGAGTTGGCGCATCAGATCGTCGCCGGTCGCCGGGCGTCCTTCGACGCGATAGCCGGCACTCTCGAGAGCCGCGAGCGTCGAGGCCATGGAGGCCGGCGTGTCGAGACCGACGCCGTTGCCGATGCGGCCGTCACGGCTGGGATAGTTGGCCAAGACGAAACCCACCCGCCGCTCGCGGATCGCCGTGGCGCGAAGCGTGGCCCAGCCGCGCGCCAATTTGGAAACATACGCAATGCGATCGGCGACCGGTTGATAGGCGACGATATCGGCCTCGGTCGCGGCGTCGCGCCGGGCCCGTCCCTTGAACGACACGGCGCGGCTCAAGATCCGGCCATCGACTTCGGTCAAGGCGACGTTCATGGCGATGTCGCGGGTCGACAACCCAAAGCTGCCGTCGCGCCAAGCCGATTCCTCGACGCCAGCAAAGACAGCTTGAAGAATCGGCGCGTCGTTGGTTTCAAGCGGCGAGCGCGTCCGACGGGCGCCGGGAAGCGATGCCGAAAATCCCGTCGCGGCCAAAACTACGGCCGGCGGCACTGTTCCGAAAATCTCAGCGACGGTCGCCGCCGCGACATCGTCCTTCAAGCTCGTGATGTAGACCGGCACCGCGTTCATGCCGTCGGCGCCAAGGCGCGCCACAAGCGCATCGACCGGCGCCAGGTTTCCGGCTTGGAGAAGCGCCCGATAGAAAACGACGGCGACGGTCGGCCGATCCGGCGACCATTGAGCGCGGATCGCGGCGAGATCGGGATCGGTCAGGCCCGGCCAATACAATCCGGCGCGCAACAGCGGCCGCGGTTCCCGCCAGGCTCCCGACCAGCCGATCTGGCTCGCCGCGGCGCGCAGAAACTCGCCGAGGTTCTCGACGCCGCCATGGACGAAGTACTGCCAGAAGCGATGCCCGATCTCGGGCGACACCGTCGATAGCCGCGCCAATTCGGAATCGGGCTGGTCGTCGCCGGCTAAGAACGCGACCGGGATCGAGCGTTCCCCCGCGATCCGAGCGATCTCGTCGACGCCATAGGGCCAGTAGCCCCGGCCACCAAGCAAGCGGACGACGACGAGCTTGGCCTTGGCGATCGTTGCTTCGACATAGAGATCGACCGAGAGGTTGTGACCGAGCGCCAGTAGACTGGCGAGACGCAGCGTCGGAAAATTCGCGTCGGCGACTCGCGTCCGCGCTTCGGCCAGGGCCGCGATCTCGGTATCGGCAGCACTCAGGACGACAATGTCGCCGGGTGTCTGGGCGAGATCGACGGCAGGCGCGTCATCACCGACGGCGCCAGGCTTGGCGGCGAGAAGATGCATCGCAGCCGAGCCTTCGTCGGGTGCTAGGCCACGCCGCCGAGAGTGGCAGTGATGGCGGCGCGATCGAGGCCTTTGAGACCGATGACGACGATCCGGCCGCGGCGATCTTCGCTCGCGTCCCAGGGGCGATCGAAATAGCGCGTGATCCGCGAGCCCACGCCTTGGACGGCGAGGCGGCTCGGCTTGCCGGCGACGGCGACGAAACCTTTGGCGCGCAGCACTTCGTGATCGCGAGCGACCGAGGCCAGACGCGATTCGAACGCCGCCGGATCGGCGATCGGATCGAACTGCACGACGAAGCTTTCGAAATCGTCGTGATCATGGCTGTCCTCGGCGTCGTGACGGCAGTGCTTGGATTCGATGGCCGTCTCCGATCCCGCTTCGAGACCAAGGACCACGTCGAGTCCGAGCACTCCGAACGACGCCGGAACGATTTTGACGGCGGGGCCGAGGCGGCCGCGGATATCGGCGATGATGCGTTCGCGCGTCGCCGCATCGACCAGATCGATCTTGTTCAGGATGACGAGATCGGCGGTGCGGATCTGGTCGTCGAAAGTTTCGGCAAGCGGGAAATCGTGAGGCAAGCCATCGGGCCGGGGCGACGATGTGTCTTCGGCGAAATGGCCGGCGGCGACGGCCGGCGCATCGACGACCGCGACGACCCCATCGACCGTCGAGCGTGACCGGACTTCGGGCCAGTTGAAGGCGCGGACCAAAGGTTTCGGCAAGGCGAGCCCCGAGGTTTCGATGACGATGTGGTCGATGGCCGGTAGGCGCTCCAGCAGCTTTTCCATGGTCGGCAGGAATTCGTCGGCGACGGTGCAGCAGATGCAGCCGTTGGCGAGCTCGATGACATTGTCTTCCGCGCAGTCTTCGATGCCGCAGCCGAGCAAAATTTCGCGATCGACGCCGGTCTCACCGAATTCGTTGATGACCAATGCCAAGCGCCGGCCACGGGCTTGGCTGAGAAGATGGCGGATCAGAGTCGTCTTACCGGCGCCGAGGAATCCGGTGATGACGGTGGCGGGAATTTTCATCGGTTGGGCTCCACAGGCAGGGGATCTTTCAAAACCATCGGCAAGCCCGCGGCGACAAAGACGACACGGTCGGCGACAGCGGCGGTTCGTTGATTGAGGCGGCCGGCCGCATCGCGAAAAGCGCGGGCCAGATCATTGTCGGGAACGATGCCGAGGCCGACTTCATTCGAGACGGCGACGACGGGAACGCCGAGTCCTTTGAGGCCGGCCAGAAGACGATCGCCTTCGGATTCGGGATCGCGGTCCGCGGCCATCACGTTCGAGAGCCACAGCGTCAGGCAATCGAGAAGAACGGGGCCATTGAGAGGCCGGAGTTTTTCGAGCGCCGCGACCGGATCGAGAGGCGCTTCGACCGTCGACCAAGCATCGCCGCGCCGCGCTTTGTGACGACGGATACGGTCGGCCATCTCGGCATCACCGGCTTCGGCCGTGGCGAGATAGACGCCGGCGCCGCGCGTCGCGATCAAGCCTTCGGCGTAGGCGCTTTTGCCCGAACGCGCTCCGCCCAAGACGAGCGTCAGGGACGGCAAAGGATCAAAGGGGTCTTGCGACGCCACGTTCACGTTGGTCCTCCCTCCGAGGATGGTCCGGGCCGATGGGGTCGGGCAAGGTATCCTGGCTCGGGCAGATCGACCGCGACGCCTTCCCAGCGCTTCCGCGCCAGTGGCCTCGCGTTGGCGAAGCCGCGGTCTTGCCGTTCACAGTTGCGGGGGCAGCCCCGGATTTGCGGCAATACCGCTCACCGGGTTCCCTCAGCCGACGATCCGACTGTAACATGGCGAAGGTGTGAAAGCTACTGGCCGACGAGGTTGAGACCGACGACGCGCCACGCACTCAAGGGGCCGGCGCGATCCGGATGATGGTCGAGCCGCGTCAGCGACAAGTTGTCGATCTGCAGCGACAGGCCCAGCGCCGGCGCGAGACCCAAGGCATGGGCGACGGCAGCGCGAATCGATCCGGCGTGGGCCACGGCGACGATGTCGCGGCCGGCGTGTTGCGCGGTGAGCCGGCCGACGACGCCGGCGACCCGGTTCACCATATCGAGAAAGCTTTCGCCGCCCGGCGGGGCGCGTTCGCCCGGCGACGTCCAAAATTCGGCATGGGCCGGACCGTGAGCGTCGCGAATTTCATCCCAGGTCATGCCTTGCCAGGTGCCGAAGGCTTGTTCGGCCAAGGCGGGCTCGCTCAGCATTGGACCGGATTCGGCGCCGTGACGGCAAATCGCCTCGGCGGTCTGATGTGTGCGGCACAAATGGCTCGTCACCCACACCGCGCCTTTCGGCAACGACGCGGCCAGCGCTTGAAATCGCGCCGCATCGGAGGTGTCGCAATCGAGATCGGTCTGTCCGTAAAGACGCCCGGCATAGCCCGGGACCGGCGCGTGACGAATCCACCACCAGCGGGTGGGGCCGCTCATGCCGTGATGGCCGCCGCCGCGAGGACGGCGATCTCGGCCGCCTGTTGAATGGCCCCAAGAACGTCGCCGGTAGTGCCGCCGATTTCACGCTGGGCGTAGGCAATGACACCCAGGACGACGATGGCAGCGAGTCCGGCCGCGAAAATTCCGCCGAACGGTCCGAGGACGAGAAGCCCTATCAAGCCGCCGAGCAACGCCGCGGTCAGGGCGGCGTCGATTTCCGGTTTGCCGGCGCCACGCGCCAAACCATCGCGCCGGGCCGGTGGGACTTTCGCCATGACCAAGGGCAAGGCGGCCCGCGACAAGGCCCCGGCGGCGATCAAGGCAGCAAAGGCCCCGCCTGTCGTGAGGCTGGCCAGCAACGCGGCTTTGGTTCCGACCGCGAAGACCAGAGCCAGCATGCCGAACACGCCGAGCCGATCGTCGCGCATGATCTTCAAAATTTCGGTGCGGTCGCGGCCGGCGCCAAAACCATCCGCCATGTCGGCAAGGCCGTCTTCGTGCAACGCGCCGGTAACGACAGCGCCCACCGTCAATCCGATGAAGGCGGCAGCGAGCGGCGGCAGCCCGAGCCACGCCGCGATGGCGAGCGCCAATCCGGCGACGAGACCGACGGCGGCTCCGACAAGCGGGAACGCCCGCACCGATTCGGACAGCGGCGGCGGCTCATCGTCCAACGTCACCGGAAAATTCGTGAAGAAGCCGGCAGCGCGGCAGCTGTCACGCCACCAGCCCGACAACGTCGTCGGAGAGGCTTTCAGAAAACCCTCGACGGCGGACGTGAATGCCTTTTGATTAGGAATCTTGACCATCGCGCCTCGGTTATAAGTGAACGGGGACGCAAAGGAAACGCTCATGCCGTCCCCCCGCGCCCGTTCCAAGACCCGAGCCGAGATCGGCTCGTCCCTCGATCGCTTGCCGGTCGCCGACGATCGCGCCGTCGCCCGCTGGGCGAAGCACGAAGGCAGCCTGGTGAAACCGGCCGGCGCGCTCGGTCGTCTCGAGTCCCTCGGTCAATGGCTGGCGGCGTGGCAGGGCTATCCTCTGCGTCTCAAAAAGCCAAAGGCCGTGGTCTTCGCCGGAAATCACGGTGTCGCGGCGCAAGGCGTGTCGGCGTTTCCGGCCGAAGTCACCGTTCAGATGGTGGCGGCCTTCAAGCAAGGCGGCGCCGCCATCAATCAGATTTGCCGCACTCACGGCATCGCCTTGGACGTCGTGCCGCTCAGCCTCGACCGCCCGACCGCCGACTTCACCCAAGCCGCGGCGATGACGGACGCCGAGTTCGCCGACGCCTTCGGACGCGGCACGAAAGCGATTCGCGGCACCGATCTTCTCGTTCTCGGCGAAATGGGAATCGCCAACACCACGGCAGCGGCGGCCATCTGCCTGGCGCTCTATGGCGGGCGCGCCGTCGATTGGGTCGGACCGGGTACCGGCGTCAAAGGTGCGGCCATCGAGCGCAAGCGCCGCGTCGTCCAGGCCGCGATCGCGCATCACCGCCGTCATCTGAAAGACGGTTGGGAGATCATGCGCCGGGTCGGGGGACGCGAGCTGGCCGCCATCGCCGGCGCCGTCGTTTCGGCCCGACGTCAGCGCATTCCCGTCGTCCTCGATGGATTCGTCGCCACCGCCGCCGCCGCGGCACTGGAACGCATTCGCCCGGGCGCGCTCGATCACTGCGTCGTCGGGCACGTCTCGGCGGAACCCGGTCATCGCCGCTTGCTCGCCAATCTCGGCAAGCCGCCGCTGCTCGATCTCGGAATGCGATTGGGCGAAGCCTCGGGCGCAGCCCTGGCTGTCGCCGTGATTCGCACCGCCGTCGCCTGTCATACCGGTATGGCGAGCTTCGGCGAGGCCGCTGTCAGCGGGAAACGGTAGGCGGCGTTATTCACACTGCTGCATCAGGAGCCCACGGATCAGGGCGATGCGGAAGATCCAGAGAAAGAAGATCCAGGTCACGGCGAGATAGAAAATATTCAAGCCGACCGCGCCGGCCAACAGATCGAGTCGGAACGTGTGGTCAAACAGAACGGCGCGCATCCCTTCGAAGACATACGTCGAGGGCAGAGTCAGAGCCACCGGCTGGAGCCACACCGGCAGCGTATCCAACGGATAGTAAACGCCGCTCAATGGCGCCAGCAGGAAGACGACCCCCCAGCAGAAGCTCTCGGCAGCAAGACCGTAGCGCAACACCAGGCCGGCCGAGAACAAGCCGATCGCCCAACCCATCACCAGAAGATTGGTGAAGAAGGCGATGAGTGGCAGCCCCAGATCGAACAGCGACACGCCATAAAGCTGGATCGCCAGGATTGCCGCCGGAACGATGCCGATGATGGTTCGGATCCCGCTCATAATGAGAAGCGAGATCAGAAGCTCGTGAACGCGGAGCGGGCTCACGAATAGCTGCCCGAGAGTTCGCGCCCAGAGTTCTTCCAAGAAACTGACGCTGACCCCGAAGTTCGAGCGGAACAGCGTGTCCCAGAGCAACGCGGCACTGAGCAAAACGCCCGAGGCCCGGGCGACCCACGACGAGCGCTGCATGGAGAAGACGGTGATGAAACCCCACAGCACCATCTGCGCGGTCGGCCAATAGGCGAGCTCGAAGAGCCGCGTCCAGGATCGCCGCATGACGTAGAAGTGACGCAACAGCATCGCCCCGATACGCCCCCACGAAAACAGGATGGCGCGCGGCACGGGCGGATGATCGCGCATCGGCTCGCTCATGACACCGCCCGCCGACCGGTGCGACGTTCGATACCTTCGCGGTCACGAGCGATATCGAGGAAGACTTCTTCGAGATTGCTGCGCCCGTAGCGAGCGATGAGATCGGCGGGCGGGCCCTGATCGACGATATGGCCGGACCGCATGATCAGGACTCGATCGCAGAGCCGTCGACCTCGGCCATGTTGTGGGACGCGATCAGGAACGTCGCGCCGGTGCGGTGGCGATAGCCTTCCAGAAAGCTTCGCACCCAATCGGCAGTGTCAGGATCAAGAGACTCGGTCGGTTCGTCGAGAAGCAGCAGACGCGGCTCGTTGACCAGAGACTTGGCCAAGGCGGCGCGAGTGACCTGGCCCGACGACAAGGCGCCGATGGGCCGCTTGAGAATGTCTTCGAGGTCGAGATCGCGGGCCAGCGCCGCGACGCGGTCGCGGATTCCTTTGACGCCATAGAGATGGCCATAGACCTTCAGCATCTCGCGGACGCTGAGGCGTTTCGGCAGATCGACATAGGGCGAGGAGAAGTTCATCCACGCCAAGACGCGGTAGCGATGCCGCAGCATGTCCTCGCCGAAGATCGAAATCTTGCCAGCCGTCGGAATCAGCAAGCCAAGCAGCATCGACAGCGTCGTCGTCTTGCCGGCGCCATTGCCGCCAAGCAAGCCGGTGGTCGAGCCCTCGCCGATCGCGAAATTGATCGAATCGACCGCGGTGATCGGACCATAGGTCTTACTCAGGTCTTCGACGACGATGGCGGAACGCGGCGCGGGTTCGATCATTGCGTCGCCGCCGTCACGATCCTTCGATCCGGCGCTTCAGCCGGCGCAGCTCGCGCTTGCGGTTTTCTTCGGCGATCAGCGTTTCGACCTGACGGCCTTGGAAAACGCCGATGCCGAGATCGATGCCGCGGTCGACGGCGTCACGATCGTCGCGGCGGCAGAGCACGGTGCGCGCCTCGCTAATCCGATGGATCAGGGTCTGACTGCGCGACGCGACGTCGCGGTCGGCGAAGTCCTGGCTCCAGATCAGCTTGACGTAATCGACGTCCAGGCGGTCGCGATCGACGAGGCCCAGCGTGCGATGAGTCACCCCGTCGAGAGCGACGTGGTAGCCGCGGTCCTGAACGAAGCGGCGCGCGAAGGCGAAGGCCGACAGGTTCGACAGCGCGTCGACCATCTGGATCTCGACGATGAGATGATCGCGCCTGCTGGCAGGCACGGCGTCGTCGAACATCATGAACTCGGGCCTGACGGACTGACGGAGCTTCGGCACCGGTTCCGCAACGCGTTGCCGTCCCGGCACTTTGAGTTCTTCCGAAATCTCGCCCTGCGCCATGAAGTCGGCGATTACCTGTTCGTCCATGCCGGGGTCCGCCCCGGCGTCGCCCTCGACAAGCAACGCGAAGTTGATCTGTTATGGATCCGCGACGAGTTCCTGCGCTCTGACGATCCGTTCGGCAAGATCGTCGTCCACGGCCACACCATCCACCCCGAGCCCGAGGTCCGATCCAGCCGGATCGGCATCGACACCGGCGCCTTTGCGCCGGGCCGCCTGACCGCCCTGGTGCTGGACGGCACGACCCAACGGTTTCTCGCCACCTGACGCCGCGCCGGCCTTGGTCTCGGCCGGGCGCGATGCTAGGTTCGGCTCGCCATCACACAGGATATTTGCTAATGGCTCGGCTCGGCTATTCGCGGAAACGCGTGCTCGTGACCGGCGGCGCCGGCTTCCTCGGCTCGCATCTCTGCGAGCGTCTGGTCGCGGCCGGCCACGACGTGCTCTGTGTCGACAACTTCTTCACCGGCACCAAGGACAACATCGAAGAGCTGCTGGGTAACCCGCACTTCGAGTTCCTGCGCCACGACGTGACATTTCCGCTCTACGTCGAGGTCGACGAGATCTACAACCTCGCCTGTCCGGCCTCGCCGATTCACTACCAGTACGATCCGGTGCAGACGACCAAGACCTCGGTCCACGGCGCCATCAACATGCTGGGGCTCGCCAAGCGGACCAAGGCGAAGATCCTGCAAGCCTCGACCAGCGAGGTTTACGGCGATCCGGAAATTCATCCGCAGCCCGAGAGCTATCGCGGCAACGTCAATCCGATCGGCATCCGCGCCTGCTACGACGAAGGTAAGCGCTGCGCCGAAACGTTGTTCTTCGATTACCACCGCCAGCACGGCCTGGAGATTCGCGTCGCGCGGATTTTCAACACCTACGGCCCGCGCATGCATCCCAACGACGGCCGCGTCGTCTCGAACTTCATCGTCCAGGCTTTGAAGGGCGAACCGATCACCGTCTACGGCAACGGCAAGCAGACCCGCGCCTTCTGCTACGTCGACGATCTGGTCGAAGGGTTGATGCGTCTGATGGACGCGCCGGAGGGAACGACCGGTCCGATCAATCTTGGCAATCCCGTCGAGTTCACGATTCAAGCCTTGGCCGAAAAAGTGATCGCCGTCACCGCGTCGGCCGCGAAGATCGTGCATAACCCGTTGCCGGCCGATGATCCGGTCCAGCGCTGTCCCGACATCGCTCTCGCTCGCCGTGTGCTGGGCTGGGAGCCTGGAGTCGGGATCGACGAAGGTCTCAAGCGGACCATCGCCTATTTCCGGACTGTCGTCGGCCGCGACAGTGAGGTGCAATCATGGCGACGAAGCTCGTCCCGGTAATCTGTCCGAAATGCGGTGAGAGCCAGAACCGTCACCCCGGCGGTTTCGATCCCGAGCGCAACCCGTTCGGCCCCGTTCTGTGCATGGGATGCGGCCGCGAATTCACCGCCAACGAATACCGATCCGGTCTTGAGAAATCCTGGCGCGCCATCGAGGCTCGCCTCAAGTCCAAAGTCCGCCCGCAAGCCTGAGCTCAGACGCTCGTCCCCGTCCACGC
This sequence comes from Rhodospirillales bacterium, assembly GCA_009691105.1. Taxonomy (GTDB): domain Bacteria; phylum Pseudomonadota; class Alphaproteobacteria; order Rhodospirillales; family SHVU01; genus SHVU01. The sequence continues at coordinate 49,126 of SHVU01000007.1, read as the reverse complement.
CGCGCGGTAAACCTTTTTCGCCCAACCGCGAAAGCCGCGCTCGCGGGCGTCGGCGGCCGACAGCCAATCGCGCACCGGCACCGAAAAGCCGGTCTTCGGCCGGCCGATCAACGCGTCGGGCAACGGCGCCTTCGGGGCTCGGGTCATCTCGGCCTTGGTGAGGGTGCCCGCCGCAATGCGTCCCGCCAACGCCGTGAACAGAACCGAATCGACGAAGGGCGTGCGGATTTCGAGCGAGTGCGCCATGCCCGCCCAATCGGCGTCGCGAAGCAGTTGATTGCGCAGATAGAAGCAGGTCTCGAGCGCCGCGACCTTCGCCACGGCGGTGCGCTGGCCGCGCGCCGCATCGTCGAGGCCAGTGAGAATCGACAATTCGCTCAAACCCCGCCGCGCCAGCTCGGGATCGAGAATTTCCGGAATCTCCCAGGGCAGGAACAGACCGCGCCGCAAGAGATACGCGCCCGCATAGCTGCCGCCGTATTCGAAGATCGAGGCGTGCTTGGGCGATGCGAACCGCCTGGCCACAGGTGCGGCGACGACGCGGAACCCTTTGCCCCAGTGGGACGCACCGGGAATCGCGCCGATGGCGCCGACCAGTCGCGGAATCTCCTGGAACGTCGAATAGCCGGCAAACACTTCGTCGCCGCCGAGCCCCGACAACGCGACCTTCAGCCCGCCTTCGGCTGCCGCCTTGGCGACGAAGTAGACATTCACGCCGTCCAGCGTCGGCTGATCCATGGCGTCGAGGACGTCGTCGATCCCGGCGGCAAAATCGGCGCCGGTGACGTAGCGCGTCTGGTGACGGGTCGCGTAGTGCGCGGCAACAAGATCGGCGAGCGGCACTTCGTCCTTGTCCGATCCTTTGAACTCGTTGAAGCCGAGGGTGAAGGTCTTGAGATCGGCATGGGTCTCGGCGGCAAGCCCGACGACGACGCTCGAATCGAGTCCCGACGACAGGAACACGCCGACCGGGACGTCGGCGACTAGATGGTGGCGGACGCTGTCGCGAAGCGCGGCGGCGACGTCGCTCGCGGTGTCGCTGGCCTCGGCCAGAATCGACGGCGCATCGAAATAGCGCGCCAAGCGTTTTGCGCCGGAGCGGTCGATGGTCAGGGTCGAGCCCGCCGGCAACGCGCGGATGTCGGCATAGAGCGTGTGCGGCTCCGGCACCGAGCCCATCAGGAAATAGCCGACGTGGCCGGCCGGATCGGGCGCATCGCCGATGCGGCCACTGGTCCGGAGCGCCTTGACGCTGGAGGCGAGACGGAACGTCTTGCCGTCGTCGGCGTAATAGAGCGGCTTGATGCCGAACGGGTCGCGGGCCAGGAACAACGAGCCCTTGGCGTCGTCCCAGATCGCGAAGGCGAACATGCCGCGCAGCCGGCGAGCCATCGCCGGGCCTTCGCGGTGATAGAGTTGAAGGATGACTTCGGTGTCGGACTGGGTCGTGAAGCGCGCGCCTTTTTGGATCAGCTCGGCGCGGAGCGCTTCGTAATTGTAGATCTCGCCGTTGAAGGTGATCCGCAACGTCGCGTTGGCACCGGGCTCGGGCGCGAAGGCCATGGGCTGGGCGGCTTCGGGGCGAAGATCGATAATGGCGAGGCGGCGATGACCAAGCCCGATCCGCCGGTCGTCGGCGACCCACAGGCCGGCCCCGTCGGGACCGCGTTTCGCCATGGCGTCGCGGACCCGCTCGAGCTCGGCCGCATCGACCGGACCGGCTCCCGCCCCGTAGGCGAAGATCGCCGCGATCCCGCACATGGCGGTGTTCATACCCGCCCAAGCTTCGCCAAGGCAAAGGGTTTCGTGGATCCGGCTTTGCCAGGACGGCCGAAATCGGGGTAAAAAACGGTCTTCCTGCGATTCGATCGGACGGGGAATGAAGCAGCTTCTGCAAAGCGCCCGAAGCGGCAAGCTCGTGCTCGCCGACGTGCCCGAGCCTCGGGTGACGGCCGGGAACCTTTTGGTCGCGACCCGCGCCTCGGCGATCTCGCCGGGTACGGAGCGGCTTCTGGTCGACTTTGCCAAGAAAGGTCTGCTCGCCAAAGCCAAGGCCCGGCCCGACCTGGTCCGCAAAGTCATCGCCAAGGCCCGCCGCGACGGCATCGGCGCCGCGGTCCGCGCCGCCTTCTCGCGCCTCGACGAGCCGTTGCCGCTCGGCTACTCGGCAGCGGGGCGCATCGTCGCCGTCGGCGCCGGCCTTGAAGGCGCGTTCCGAATCGGCGAACGGGTCGCGATCGCCGGAGCCGGTCTCGCCAATCATGCTGAGCTCAACGTCGTGCCGCGTGCCCTGGTCGCGCCTATCCCCGACGGCGTCGACGACGAAGACGCCTGTTTCGCGACCCTCGGTGCGATCGCCCTTCACGGGACACGGAATTTGTCGCTCGGCCTTGGCGACGTCGCCGCAGTCGTCGGTGTCGGCCTGATCGGCCAAATCGCCGTTCAATTGTTGGCCGCCGCCGGAGTCCGCGTCATCGCTCTCGACTACAAGCCCGAGCGTTTAGCGCTGGCGCTTCGCCTGGGCGCTGAACGCGCCCTCGATCTCGCCCACGGCGATCCGACCTTGGCAGTGATGAACTTGAGCCGCGGCAAAGGCGCCGACGGCGTCCTCGTCGCGGCCTCGACCGAGTCCAGCGAGCCGTTGTCGACCGCGGCGAAGATCGCCCGCGACCGCGCCCGGGTCAGCTTGGTCGGCATGAGCGGCACGACCTTCGATTACCGCGAATTCCAAAAGAAAGAGCTGACGCTCGTGGTGTCGCGGTCCTACGGGCCCGGTCGCTACGATGAGGACTTCGAAGGCCGCGGCGTAAAATACCCGGACGGCTTCGTCCGCTGGACCGAGACCGACAATTTGTCCGAAGTCCTGCGGCTGATGGCGCCAAGCGCGACGCGCCGCCTCGACATCAAGCCATTGATCACGCACCGCTTCGATTTCGCCGACGCTCAGTCGGCGTATCGACTGTTGGAAAGCGACACGCCGCAACTGGGCGTCGTTCTCGCCTACGACGAATCGACACCGCTACCCGATGCCGTGTCGTTTCCGAAAGCGGCGGCCCCGGCGACCGGCAAAGCCGTCATCGGCGTCATCGGCGCCGGACAATTCGCGCGTAGCGTCCTGCTGCCAGAGCTCAAGGCGATCCGCGGCGTCGTGCTCGACACCGTGGTGACACGGCGCGCCAGCTCCAGCGCCAAGGCGGCCGAGACCTTCGGCTTCGCGCAAGCCTCGACCGACGTCGATGCCGTCCTCGCCAATCCCGCCATCAACGCCGTCATCATCGCGACGCGCCACGGCGAACATGCCGATCTCGCGGCCCGGGCTCTCGCCGCCGGCAAGGCGGTGTTCGTCGAAAAGCCCCTGGCGCTTGATCGCGACGGACTCAATCGCATCATCGAAGCCCGCAATGCCTCGAAGGGATTTTTCCAAGTCGGATTCAATCGACGTTTCGCGCCCTTCAGCCGCGCCGTGATCGATCGTCTGGCCCAGACCGCAGGTCCGCGAGTCGTGTCGATCCGCGTCAATGCCGGTTCGGCCGGCGAGGCCACCTGGGTCAACGATCCGACCGAAGGCGGCGGACGAATTCTTGGCGAAGCCTGCCACTTCATCGATCTGGCGCGGTTCATCATCGGCGCGCCCATCGTTTCGGTCAGCACCGAGGCCATCGGCCAGTCCGGCACCATGACCGAGGACGCGACGATTACCTTGCGCTTCGCCGATTCGAGCCTCGCGACCATCGTCTACACGGCGCGCGGCGACGTCGCGGTCGGCAAGGAACGGATCGAAGCCTTCGCCGGCGGCGTTAGCACCGTGATCGAGGACTTCCGCTCCTTGGCCATCGCCCACGCCGGCCGAGTCAAACGGACCACCAACCGCGCCACCGACAAAGGCTTCCGCGCCGAGCTCGACGCGTTCATCGGCGCCATTGTCCGCGGTGGGCCGGCCCCCATCGACGAAGCCGAGCTGATCGAGACCAGCCTCGCCACCATCGCCGCCCTCGAAGCCATTCGCAGCGGCGGGCGCGTGACCTTGATCGGCGACGATGCGCAGACCTCCGAGACCGCCTAGGATACCGACTGTCATGGATTTGAATGCCTTTTTCACCGCCGAGTTCGAAGAGCATGGACGCGTCTTGGCCGCGACCCGCGCCGGGCTTTCCGAGCCCTTCGCCCGCTTGGTGAAAATCTCCACCCGTTCCATTCGCGACGGCGGCAAGATCTTGTTTTTCGGAAATGGCGGCAGCGCCGGCGACGCGCAACACCTCGCCACCGAATTGACGGTGCGCTATCGCACCGACCGCTCCCCCATCGCCGCCATCGCGTTGACCACCGACACCTCGGCCTTGACCGCGATTGGGAACGACTTCGGTTTCGACCGGCTGTTCGCTCGCCAGATCGAAGCTCTGGCCTGCAAGGGTGACATCGCCATCGGCATTTCGACCTCGGGCCTGAGTCCCAACGTGATCCTCGGCCTGCAGGCCGCGAAAGCCATGGGCGCGATCCCCGCCGGACTTTCGGGCAAGGGCGGCGGACGGATGGTCGATCTGGCCGATCCGCTGCTGGTCGTTCCATCCGACGTCACGGCGCGCATCCAGGAAATGCACATCATGCTCGGGCAGATGTTCTGCGGCGCCCTCGAGATCGAGCTCGGCCTGGTATGAGCGGCCGGGCGGCCCTCGTCGAATTGGTGGCGCGGCTCGGCGGGGCGCGGGTCCTCGTCGTCGGCGACGCCATTCTCGATCGCTATGAATTCGGCACGGTCGATCGCATCTCGCCCGAAGCGCCAATCCCGGTCCTGACGCTCGGCCGCCGCGATACGGTGCTCGGCGGCGCCGGTAACGTGCTTCGCAATCTCGTGACGCTCGGAACGCGGGCCCGGCTGATTACCGCCGTCGGCGACGACGACGTCGGACGCCACGTTATCCGTCTGGTCGAAAGTGAATCCGCCGAACCCTCGACGGTCGTGGTCGATCCCGGCCGGGTCACGTCGGAGAAGACCCGCTTCATCGCTGGCACTCAGCAGCTTCTGCGCGCCGATCGCGAGACCGTGGCACCGCTCGGCGCCCAGGCCCGGGCCCGGCTGGTCGCCGCCGCCAACCGCGAAATCGCCGACGCCGCCATTATTGTTCTCTCGGATTACGGCAAAGGCACCTTGGGCGCCGGGATCGCCGCCGACATCATCGCCGCGGCACGCGACGCCGGGAAACCGGTGGTCGTCGATCCGAAGGGCATCGACTATTCGCGCTACAAGGGCGCCTTCGCGCTGACGCCCAATCGCCGCGAGCTCGGCGAAGCGACGGGCATGCCGGTCGCGACCGACGCCGAAATCATCGCCGCCGCGAAATCCTTGATCGCCGCGCTCGGCCTCGAAGCCTTGGTCGCGACCCGAAGCCGCGACGGCATGACGCTCGTCACCCGCGATTCGGTCACGCATTTGAAAGCCGAAGCCCGCGAAGTCTTCGACGTCACCGGAGCCGGCGACACGGTGATGGCAACGCTCGCGGCAGCGCTTGCCTCAGGCGCGGCCATCGATGCCGCTGCCGCTTTGGCCAATGTCGCTGCCGGGGTCGTCGTCAGCAAACTCGGCGCCGCCGTTGCGCATGTCAGCGAAATTCTCACAGCGCTACATCACGAGGACGCCGCCAGCGCCGAGACCAAGGTCCTGACGCTCGGGCCGGCGCAGGATCGCATCCGCTTGTGGCGTCAGACCGGCCTCACCGTCGGCTTCACCAACGGCTGCTTCGATCTTTTGCATCCAGGCCATATCTCGCTCATCAACCAGGCGAAGGCCGATTGCGACCGGCTGATCGTCGGGTTGAACAGCGACGCCTCGGTCAAACGCCTGAAAGGCGCCGGACGACCGCTGCAAGGCGAAGCCGCCCGGGCGACGGTTCTGGCGTCGCTGGCCGCCGTCGATCTCGTGATCGTGTTCGACGACGACACGCCGCTCGCCACCATCGAAGCGGTGCGGCCGGATCTTCTGGTCAAAGGATCGGATTGGGCGCCCGACAAAGTCGTCGGCGCGGATCGGGTCAAAAGATGGGGCGGAACGGTCAAACTCGCCAAACTCGAGCCCGGACATTCGACGACCGCCACCATCGCCCGGATGGCGCGCTAGCCCCGCTTCAGTCGCGGCTCAACCACGGCAAGCCGGGAATCTCGGTAGCGCTGCCATCGAAGCCAGCCAACGGCCGCGGCGGCAAACCTTCGTGGGCGCCGGCCATGAACTCGCGCCACAACCTGGCCGGCAAGCCGCCGCCGGTAACATTTTTCATGGGCTCGTTGCCGTCATTGCCGAGCCAGACGCCGGTCACGACGTCGGCGGTGTAGCCGACGAACCAGGCGTCGCGAAAATCCGTGCTCGTTCCGGTTTTGCCGGCGGCCGGTCGACCTCCCAGTGTCGCCGCCCTGCCGGTGCCTTCGGTCAAAGCGTGGCCGAGCATCGCGTTCATCTGCGCGACATGCTCGAGAGCGACAACCCGCCCCGCACCGGTCCCGCCGCGGCGATAGACGACACGCCCGGCGGAGTCGCGAATTTCACGAACGGCATAGGCCCAGACGCCATGACCGCCGTTGGCGAAGGCGGCGAAGGCTTGGGTCAATTCGAGAGGACTGACGTCGGACGCGCCAAGCGACAACGCCGGCGTCGGATCGAGCGGCGTGGTGATGCCCAGGCGGGCTGCGGTCTGGACAATGCGCGGCCAGCCGACGCTCTCGCCGATCCGGACCGCCACCGTGTTCAACGAGCGGGCCAACGCTAAGTCCATCGTCACCGGCCCCATGTAGGTGCCGTCGAAATTCTGTGGGCTCCATTTGCCGATCGTGATCGGCGCATCGTCAAAGCGCGTTTGCGGCGTCAGACCGCTTTCGAGAGCAGCGAGATACACGATCGGCTTGAAGGCCGAGCCCGGCTGCCGCACCGCCGACGTCGCCCGGTTGAACTGGCTGTCGCGGTACGAACGCCCGCCGATCATGGCCTTGACCGCACCGTCTGGACTGAGCGCCACCAAGGCCACTTCGCCGACGTTGGCGGCACGCGCCGGGCCGGCGAACAACGTCGCGACCTTGTCCTCGGCGAGACGTTGCAGGCGCATATCCAGCGTGGTTGCTATGACGATGTCGCGGCCTTCGCCGGAAACGTAGTCGGAGGCGCTTTCGAAAATCCAATCGGCAAAATGTTGGGCGAGGCGTTCGCCACGTTTGCCGACGACGGCCGCGGCCAGGGGCGTGCGGCCGGCGCGGGCCGCCGCTTTGAACGTCAAATAACCGGCGTCGACCATGCTGGCCAGAACCTGCGCGGCGCGCGCGGCAGCAAGTTTCGGGTCGTTGGTTGGGCTGTAACGGCTGGGCGCCTTGACGAGGCCCGCCAGCAACGCCGCCTGATGCAGCGACACCTCTTTTGCCGAGACTCCGAAGTAACGCTGCGACGCCGCCTCGACACCGAAGGTTCCGGCGCCGAGATACACCCGGTTCAGATAGATCGTGAGAATTTCGTCCTTGGTGAATTTGGCTTCGAGCCAAAAGGCGAGGAACAGCTCCTGGACCTTGCGCTTGAAGGTGCGCTCCGGCGACAGGAACAAGACCTTGGCGACCTGTTGCGTGATGGTCGAGCCGCCCTGGACGACGCGGCCGGCGCGAAAATTTACATACGCGGCACGGGCCAGACCGAAAGGATCGAGACCGAGATGGCTATAGAACCATCTGTCCTCGGACGACAGCACCGCCTGGATCAGCGGCCGCGGTAATTCGGCGACGGCGATCGGCCGTCCATAGAGATCGCCGAAGGTCGCGATCGTTTGGCCGTCCGCGGCGAGAATCGTCACCGTCGGCCGCCGCGTCGCCTTCACCGCGTCGTCGACGTCGGGAAGATCGACCGCCGCCCAGGTCACGAAGCCGAGGACAACAATGGCGATCCACACGGCCGCCTGGGCCGCGATCGGGCCGACCCGTTTCGAGAGCTTTCGCCCTGGGGCGCGCGGCTTATCGTCGGTCTTTCGCCCGCTCATGGGGCTGACTGTGGAAAGCCGACGGTTAGGATTTTGTTAACGAGCGGCACGGACGGGATACCTCCGGCGAAAGCGGCCGGTTCCGGCCGCGGCCAAAGCCGCCCGCACCATGGTCAGGGAATATGCCGCTTTCAAGGTGGCGCGATTCGCCCAGCGGCGAATCGTCTTAGACGTCGAGGTTCGCGACCTTGAGGGCGTTCGCCTGGATGAAATCGCGGCGCGGCTCGACGGCATCGCCCATGAGGGTCGTGAACAGACCGCCGGCTTCCTCGGCGTGTCTGACCTTGACCTGGAGCAGGGCGCGCTTGGTCGGATCGAGAGTCGTTTCCCAGAGCTGCTCGGGATTCATCTCGCCGAGGCCTTTGTAACGTTTGACCGCGAGACCGCGACGGCCGAGGTCCTGAACCTTGGAGAAGAGCGACGTCGGACCGGTGATGACGTGTTCCTCGTCCTTGGTGATGAGCTTGCCATGGCGGCCGTAAATCTTTTGAAGCGACGCTGCCTTTTCGTCGAGACGCCGGGCTTCGGCGCTCTTGATCAAAGCACCGTCGATGACGTGGCGTTCGGTGACGCCGCGAAGCTTGCGGGTGAACTCGAGTCCGCCATCGGGGAGAGGCTTGCCCTCCCAGCCACGTTCCAGCGGCGATTCAAGCGCGTCGAGGCGGCGCGCGATGTAAGCGGCAACGCCGTCGGCCTTACCGGTCTCGCCGAGGATTGCCGGGCTGAGCGCGCCCAGGATCGCGGCCTGTTCGACCACCGCCGTCGGCACGTGACGGCCGAGCGCCGCGATCAAGGCTTGGAGAGACCGGGTCTCTTCAACCAAGGCCTTCAACGCATCGCCCTTGGCTTCTCTCCCGTCGTGGATCTGGAACGTCAGACCGTCGGCGATGGCGACCGTCGAGAGATAGTCTTCCAAGGCGCGTTCATCTTTCAGATAGGTTTCGGCGGCGCCGCGCTTGGCGCTGAACAACGGCGGCTGAGCGATGTAGAGGTAGCCGCGCTCGATCAAGGCCAGCATCTGCCGATAGAAGAACGTCAGCAACAGCGTCCGGATGTGACTGCCGTCGACGTCGGCGTCCGTCATCACGATGATCTTATGGTAGCGGCATTTGTCGGGATTGAAATCCTCGGTGCCGATACCGGTCCCGAGGGCTGCGATCAACGTACCGATTTCCGCCGAGCCCAACATCTTGTCGAAGCGGGCTCGCTCGACGTTCAGGATTTTTCCCTTGAGCGGCAGGATCGCCTGGCGCGCCCGGTCGCGGCCTTGCTTCGCCGAACCGCCGGCCGATTCACCCTCGACGATGAACAATTCCGACAGCGCCGGATCGCGCTCTTGGCAATCGGCGAGCTTGCCCGGCAACGACGTGATGTCGAGCGCACCTTTGCGCCGGGTCAGATCGCGGGCTTTGCGGGCCGCCTCGCGGGCCAGGGCGGCTTCCATGACCTTGCCCATGATCCGCTTCGCATCCTGCGGATGCTTCTCGAACCATTCCTGCAGCTTCTCGCCGACCAAGCCTTCGACAACGGTGCGGACCTCGGACGAGACCAGCTTTTCCTTGGTCTGGGACGAGAACTTGGGATCGGCGAGCTTGACCGAGAGGACGCAGGTCAGGCCTTCGCGGGCGTCATCGCCGGTCAGCGCGATCTTGTCTTTCTTTGCGACCGCCGACGACGCGGCATAGCCGTTGATGATGCGGGTCAGTGCGGCGCGAAGACCGGCGAGATGCGTGCCGCCGTCGCGCTGGGGGATGTTGTTCGTGAAGCACAGCGTCGTCTCGTGATAGCTGTCGTTCCACTGCATGGCGATTTCGACCTGAATGCGGTCGCGCTCGCCCGAAAAATGGATCGGCGGGTTGAACAGCGTCGTCTTGGCGCGGTCGAGATACGCGGCGAAGGCCTTGAGCCCGCCATCGTAGAACATCTCCACGGTCTTGGTCTCGACGTGGCGGGCGTCGATGAGATCGAGCCGCACACCGGAATTGAGGAAGGCGAGTTCGCGAAAGCGATGCTCGAGCGTCCCCAGGTCGAATTCCGTTTTGGTGAAATACTGCTTGGACGGCATGAACGTGACTTCGGTGCCGGTCCGCGGTCCCTTGTCGGTCATCGGCGCGTCGCCGACGATTTTCAGCGGAGCCTCGGCGACGCCGCCGACGAAACGCACATAGTGCTCCCGGCCGTTGCGCCAGATCCGAAGATCGAGCCACTCCGACAAGGCGTTGACGACCGAAATACCTACGCCGTGCAGACCGCCGGAGACCTTGTAGGAATTCTGGTTGAATTTTGCGCCGGAATGGAGTTGGGTCATGATGACTTCGGCCGCCGACACCCCTTCCTCGCGATGGATGTCGACCGGAATGCCGCGGCCGTTGTCGATGACCGTCACCGAGCCGTCGCCCTTCAAGGTCGTGACGACTTGGTCGCAATAACCGGCCAAGGCCTCGTCGATGGCATTGTCGACGACTTCGTAGATCATCCGGTGCAAACCGGAGCCGTCATCGGTGTCACCGATGTACATGCCCGGGCGTTTGCGGACGGCGTCGAGGCCGCGCAACACCTTGATCGATTCGGCGTCGTAGGCCGGCGAGTCGTCGACGGCTGTCGGATCTTTTTTCATCATTCACCACCAGAGGATGCGCCGTTGGCCCGGCCCGGTTGGACCCGGCCGCCGTCAACGCGCCAAAATTGGGCTTGTTCGCCAAACGCCCGGAACAAGCCGGCATCGGTGCCGGCGAGCCAGGCTTGTGCGCCGAGTTCGAGGATCGCCTCGATCAGGGAGGCGCGGGCGCGATCGTCGAGATGCGCCGCGACTTCATCGAGAAGCAGGATCGGCAACGCGCCGCGCTCCGCCGCCTGGAGACGGGCCGCGGCAAGAACGACGGCAATCAGCATGGTCTTTTGCTCACCGGTCGAACAGGCCGTGGCTTCATGGCCTTTGACCAAGTGCCAGGCGCCGAGATCGCTGCGGTGCGGTCCGATGGACGCGCCGCCAAGCTCGGCGTCCTTAGGCCGCGCGGAACGCAAGGCTGCCACCAAGCGATCTTCGGTGGCCAAGGCCGGGCCATCCTCGATCCAGGCCTCGACCGTGCCGCGGACTTCGAGCCGTACGCCGGGAAACGGACCAACGGAACCGGCCAAGGCCGCGTTCAAACTCACAACCACGTCACGACGGGCGCAGGCCAAGGCGACAGCGAGCGCCGCAATCTCGCGTTCCAGAACGTCGAGCCACGCTCCGTCGCCGCCATCGCCGATCAAAAGCTGGGCGCGCTCGCGAACGGCGTGCTCATAGGAAGCAAGACGGGTCGAGTGGCCGGGATCGAAACCGAGCACAAGGCGATCAAGAAAGCGCCGCCGCTTGCTGGTGCCTTCCAGGAACAGCTTGTCCATCTCTGGCGTCAGCCACAGTGCGCTCGCGACTTCGGCGAGCGAGGCTTGGCTTTTCTGCGGGCCGCGATCGATACGAACAACGCGCTTTTCGCGCCCGCCGATTCCGGTGAAGCCGGTGCCGACTTCGAAGGTGCCGCGCGGCGTCATAAGCCGGGCCGCCACCGCCCAGGCCCCGGCCTGCGCATCGCCCGGTTCGCGCCGCCCGACTTCGCCGAGCTTGGCGCCTTTCAGGCCCCGCCCCGGGGCGAGATACGAGATCGCTTCCAGAAGATTGGTTTTTCCAGCGCCGTTGATTCCCGACAAGACGACGGGACGGCGATCGAATTCGAGATCGGTGGTGGCGTAGGAACGGAAATCGGTGAGCTTGAGCCGCGCCACCCAGGCCGGGGTCAGGGGCCGGGCCGCGTCCGGCGTCAACGCCGGGAGCGCGTCGGTGTGATCGAGCCCTTGAACGGTTGCCTCGTTCATACCCGCATGGGCATCAGGACGTAGAGCGCTCCGCTATCACCGGCGCTTTTGACAATCGTCGGGGAGGCGGCGTCGGCCATGACGAACTCGGCCTCGTCGCCTTCGATCTGCTGAGCGATGTCGAGCAAGTACCGGGAATTGAATCCGATCTCGAGGGTGTCGCCCTTGTAGGCGACTTCGATCTCTTCGCTCGCCGAACCGTGCTCTGGGCTAGACGCCGAGAGTTCCAGCACGCCGGACTTCAAGACCATCTTCACGGACCGCGACTTCTCGCTCGAAATCGCCGAAACCCGGTCGACCGCATCGGTGAAAGACTTGCGATCGACGCGGAGGATCTTGTCGTTGCCCTGCGGAATGACCCGCTCGTATTCGGGGAACGTGCCGTCGATGAGCTTCGAGGTCAGGATGACGCTGTCGAACGAAAAGCGGATCTTGGTCTCCGACAGGCCGACGGAGATTTCGGTCTCGGCCGGGATTTCCTCGATCAATTTGCGCAGTTCGCCGACCGTCTTTCGCGGCACGATGACGCCGGGGATGCCCGTTGCGCCTTTCGGGCAGGGCATCTCGACCCGGGCCAAGCGATGGCCGTCAGTGGCGACGGCACGCAAGACCTGGACGCCGTCGCGTTTGGTGGCGTGCAGATAGACGCCGTTCAAGTAATAGCGTGTCTCTTCGGTCGAAATCGCAAACCTTGTCCGATCGACGAGATCGCGCAGCGAGCCCGCCGCTAGCGTGAACGAATGCGGCAGGTCGCCACCCGCCATGGTCGGAAAATCTTCGACCGGGAGGCCGGAGAGCGTCGTCTTGAAGCGTCCGGCGCGTAACGCCAGCTGACCGTCGGCCGCCTTCTGGAGCGCCACCTGGGCGCCTTCGGGCAGCTTGCGGACGACGTCGTAGAAGGTATGCGCCGGGACGGTGGTCGAGCCCGGCTGGCTGACCTCGGCGTCGACCTTGTCGACGATATCCAGATCCATGTCGGTGGCGTCGAGCAGCAATTGCTTCCCCTTCGCCTCGAGCTTGACGTTCGAGAGGATGGGGATGGTGTTGCGGCGCTCGACCACACTCTGCACGTGTCCCAGGGACTTGAGCAGGGCAGCCCGTTCGATGGTCAAATTCACGCGAGGACCCTCTGAGCCGACCGGTCCTGGAAGCGGACGAAACCGTCGCGACCGCCCGGACCGGGGTCAAAAACTGGGCCACAAAGGGCCCCCCAAAAACGTTGATGATTATATCAGAAGGCCGCTCAGGCCGAAGCTATTTCGCGGTCCAAAGGAGCAGCACAAAGACCGGCGCCAAAGCGCCTCACGGATCGGGTCGGAACGAGGGGATCGGGCCGGTCGAGACCGGCCCAGGGGACGACAGGGGACGACTAGGCTTCGAGCATCCGCCGAAGGAGCTCGACGTCCTCGGCAAAGCTCGCGTCGCTGGACTTGAGTTCCTCGACCTTGCGGACGGCGTGTATGACGGTGGTGTGATCGCGACCGCCAAACTTACGGCCGATCTCCGGCAGCGAGCGGATGGTCAAGAGCTTGGCGAGATACATGGCGATCTGGCGGGGCCGGGCCACGGACCGGGCGCGGCGGGCCGAATGCATGTCGTGTAAGCGGATATTGAAGTGCTCGGAGACCCGCTTCTGGATTTCCTCGATGGTGACCCGCCGGTCGCTGGCGCGGAGCAGGTCGTGGAGGACGTCCTGGGTGTTCTCGAGCGAAATGTCGCGGCCCACCAGCTGGGCATGAGCGACGACGCGGTTGAGCGCGCCTTCGAGCTCGCGAACGTTGCCGGTGATCTTGTGGGCCAGGAATTCCATGATCTTACGGGGCACCTCGACGGCGAGTTGCTCGGCCTTGGACTGGAGGATGCCCAGGCGCAGCTCGAAGGTCGTGGCATGGATGTCGGCGACCAACCCGCAATTGAGGCGGGATTTCAGGCGCTCTTCGATCCCTTCGAGATCGGACGGCGACTTGTCGGCCGAAATCACGATCTGGCGGCCCTGGTCCACCAAGGCATTGAAGGTGTGGAAGAACTCTTCCTGGGTCGAACCCTTGCCGCTGATGAACTGGACGTCGTCGATCAGGAGAACGTCGACGGAGCGGAAGTGTTCCTTGAAATCGACCGTGGTCCGTTCGCGAAGCGCCCGGATGAACCGGTACATGAACTTCTCGGCCGAGACATAGACGACGCTGCGCTCCGGATGGCGTTCGCCGATGTGCCGGGCGATGGCATGCATCAGGTGGGTCTTGCCGAGCCCGACGCCGCCATAGAGGAAGAAGGGATTGAAGGTCGGGGTCTCGGCCTCGGCGACCCGCTTGGCCGCGGCGTAGGCGAATTCGTTGGACTTGCCGACGACAAAATTGCCGAAGGTGCAGCGCGGATCCAAAGGCGCGCTCAGGCTGTCGCGGCCGTCGACGGAGGTCGTGGCCGTGCGCGGCCGGACCGGCGCCACAGCAGTCGCCGTCGGGAGGCGAGGGACGCGGTTATCCGTGCCGACGCGGCCCGTCAGTTCGGATTGGACCATGAACTCGATGGCCGCGACTTCGGGGTTCTCGGCCTTCCAGGCTCGTTCCATGCGCTCGGCGTAATGGGTCAGCGTCCAGTCGCGCATGAAGCGCGTCGGCACCGCGACCCGGAGCCGTCCATCGCGCAACTCGCGCACAATCATCGGCTTCAGCCAGCTTTGGAACGCCGCTTCGCCGATCTCGCCGCGGAGCTTATCGAGAACTCGCGACCACTGGGCTTCGAGAGGGTTTCCGTCCAGCTTCTCGCTCGTCATTGCCGAAACATCCCCGGTCGGTCGGCCAATTCCATTCTTATTCGACCCGCTTCTTTCGGCACGGGCCTTGGATGCGAACGGTTCGTCCGAAGACGATCCGCCCGTCGCGTCCTTATTCAACCTGCGAGTTGAGACCGATCCTTGCCCAGGCACTGACGGCGTAAACAGTCCGTCGACGATGAGAACCAGCGCGCACTTTCGAAATTCCCCCAGCCATCACGGCGCTTCGCGTTCCCTGCTTTTCGATTTTTGGCGCGCGCGCTTTTCGAAGTCATCACGCATTGAACAGTCGCGTATCTACATGGCAGGCGCGAGTGTTGGCAACGGTGCGCGAGAAAAAATTTTTCTTGACTTTAAATGCCCTCAGGAATCCTCGGAGCTTGTTAAGTTGCGCGAGAAAAAAATAATTTTTGCGCGGCCCAAAAACGACGTCGCGGCGTCACCGTCGGTGACGCCGCGACGAAAAACGTGACGCGAAAGAGGAAGAAAAAGTCGACGAGGATGGTTACGCCGACGTCGCCATCTTTTTGATACGCGCCGACAAGCGCGACAACTTCCGCGACACCATCCGAGCGTGGACCATGCCCTTGTTGCCGCCCGCCATCAAGACGGGCTGCATCTCGCGGAACGCGGCCTGAGCCTTTTCCTTGGTGCCGGTGGTAATCGCGTCTTCCACCTTGCGGAGCGACGTGCGGATCCGGCTCATCCGTTTCTGGTTGACCGGGGTCTTCAAGGCGATCTCGCGGATCTTCCGCTTCGCCGATGCATAGTAGGCCATACGTTCAATACCTTAAGAGTTGCGCCATTTTTGGGCGAGGCGCAGCTTATAGGATCCCCCGCCCGAACCGTCAATGACCCCAGGGCGCAAGGCCCGGCTCTAGCGGTTGCGGAAAGCCGGCTTTCGCTTCTCGACGAAGGCGGCCATGCCTTCCTTGCGATCGTCGGTCGCGAAGGTGGCGTGGAACTGACGGCGCTCGAAACGGAGCCCTTCGGCAAGCGAAGTCTCAAACGCCCGGTTCACCGATTCCTTGGCAAGGACGACCACAGGACGCGAGAAGGCGGCGATGGTCTCGGCGGTCTTGATCGCCTCGGCGACGAGATCGACCGCCGGCACGATGCGCGCGACGAGGCCGGACCGTTCGGCCTCGGTGGCGTCCATCTGACGACCCGTCAGGCACATCTCCATGGCTTTGGCCTTGCCGATGGCGCGGGTCAGACGCTGCGTGCCGCCAATCCCGGGAAGCGTGCCGATGGTGATCTCGGGCTGGCCGAAGCGCGCCGTGTCGGCCGCCAGGATGATGTCGCACATCATCGCGAGTTCGAGACCGCCACCGAGCGCATAGCCCGAGACCGCGGCGATCACCGGCTTCCGGCACGTGGCCAGGCGTTCCCAGCCGGCGGTGATGAAGTCCTCGTTGATCACCTCGGCGTAGGTCTTGCCGACCATCTCTTTGATATCGACACCAGCGGCAAAAGCGCGCTCGCTGCCGGTGACGACGATGGCGCCGATGGCGGCGTCGGCCTCAAAGCCGTCCAAGGCCCGGTTGAGCTCGACGATCAGGCCAGCGGTCAGGGCGTTCAGAGCCTTCGGCCGATTGAAGGTGATGAGGCCGACCGAGCCTCGGGCCTCGACGATGATCGTCTCGTAAGCCATGGCGGCGCTCCTTAAAGGACGGTGGGTTGTTAGCGCGACGGGGCTACGGACTTCGACGGACGCAGCGAGAACTTGACGACGACGCCCCTGGCCTTTCCGGCCGGGATCTCGTCCTTCGGAAATTCGAGGGTCAGGTCCTCGCCTTCGCGGCGAAACAGATTGGGCGCGTCCTGGCGCCAACCGAAGGCCGGTAAGGTCGAGGCATAGAAAGACCCGACTGCGTCGGCGGTGAGATCGCCGGTGGCAAGGGCGACCACGATCCGCCCTTCCGCCGTGTCGAACGTCACTTCGGACTCCTCGACTTCGTCGAGGCCGGGCATCAGCGGTACCTCGTCGATGCCGGCGACGAAGGCGGCGCCGGAGTCGGCGGCCAGCGTCGTCCCCGCGCCAAACGTAAGCAAAAGAACAACGAGAAGAGGCGCGAACGATCGTGTCATGACCCGGCTATAGCCTAGCGCTGGCAGTGCCGACAGTAGAATGTGGCCCGGCCCGCCTGGACGATCCGGCGGATGGTGCCCGGACAGGCCCGGCGCGGACAGCGCCGGCCCTCGCGGTCGTAGACCTGAAAGTTGTGCTGGAACAGACCGATGTCGCCCGACGGCTGGCGATGGTCGCGGAGCGACGAGCCACCGGCCTCGATCGCGCGGGCGAGAACGTCGCGGATCGCCTTAGCCAGGGCCTCGGCCCGCGGGCCGCGGACCGTACGAGCACTGCGCCGCGGCGAAATCCCGGCCAGAAACAGACTTTCGCTGACATAGATATTGCCGAGCCCCGCGACCACGCCTTGGTTCATGAGGGCCGATTTGACCGGACCGGTGCGCCCCGCGAGACGCTCCATCAAGGCGGCGCCGTCGAAGTCCGACCCGAGAGGTTCAGGCCCGAGCTTCGCGAACAACGGATGGCTGTCGAGAGCGTCGAGCCGGGTGAGATCGATCAGCCCGAAACGACGCGGGTCGCGAAAGCGAACGGTGACGTCGTCGAACACCAGATCGACGTGATCGTGACGGCCGGCCGGGCCGGCGTCGCGGATTGCCTGCAGGGAGCCCGACATGCCGAGATGCACGATCAGAACCGCGTCGTCGTCAAGACAGACGAGCAGATATTTCGACCGGCGATCGAGGCGCAGCACCCGGCGGCCGGATAGCCGCGCCGCCAAATCGTGCGGCAAGGGCTTCCGCAGGTCGGGGCGATAGGCGACGGCGCGGCGGATGACGCGGCCTTCCATGAAGGGCGCGAGACCGCGACGCACGGTTTCAACCTCGGGAAGCTCGGGCACGACTCGGACCGCCGTAATGAACGATGCGGCCAAGCGTAGCGCGGCGCCGGAGGCGGGGCTATGGTGTCGGCAATGGCCGCGACCGCTGCCCGCCGCCCGTCCCGAACCGAACGCGTCGACTTCGGCTACCGCCGGGTTGGCGCGGCCGAGAAGCCGTCGCTGGTCGGCGCCGTCTTCGCGAAAGTCGCGCCGCGCTACGACCTCATGAACGATCTGATGAGCGGCGGCCTGCATCGTCTATGGAAAGCGGCGCTGATCGCTCAACTGAAACCCCGCCCGGGAATTCGTCTCCTCGATGCCGGGGGCGGCACCGGCGACATCTCGATCGGGTTCGTCCGCAAGGGCGGAACCGATGCCATGGTCCTGGATCCGAGCCGGGCCATGGTCGAGGTCGGCCGCGACCGGGCCATGGATCGCGGCGTCCTCAACGGCATAACCTGGCTGGTCGGCAATGCCGAAGACCTGCCGCTCGCGACCAACAGCGTCGATACCTGGGTCGCGGCGTTCTCGGTACGCAACATGACGCGGGTCGGACGAGCCCTGGCCGAAGCCCGGCGCGTCTTGAAGCCCGGCGGACGGTTCCTGTGCCTGGAGTTCGCGCCGACCGCCTACCCGCTCTTCCGGCCCCTCTACGAGGCCTATTCGTTCCGCGTCCTGCCGGCGCTGGGCGAGCTCGTCGCCGGCGATCGCGGCGCCTATCAGTACTTGGCCGAAAGCATTCGCCGCTTCCCCGCCCCCGACGCCTTCGCCGGCATGATCGAGGACGCGGGGCTGAGCCGGGTCAGCGTCCGCAACCTCTCCGGCGGCGTTGCCGCCATTCACGGGGCGTGGCGCCTCTAGGCCCTCGCCACCGATGCTTCGGCCCCAATTTCCCGTGTAGAGTAGGTCCATGCCCCAAGGAAAACGGGTGATTCTGGTGGTGGCTGGCGGTATCGCCGCCTACAAGTGCCTGGAGCTGGTGCGCCGGCTGAAGGACCGCGGCATCACCGTCCGCACGATTCTAACCAAAGGCGGCGCCGAGTTCGTCACCCCGCTCGCACTCGGCGCGATCAGCGGCGAGCCGGTGCATCGTGAGCTGTTCTCGGTCACTGAAGAAAACGCCATCGGCCATATCCAACTCGCCCGCGACACCGATCTTGTCGTCGTCGCACCGGCCACGGCCGATCTTCTCGCCAAGATGGCGATAGGGCTCGCCGACGATCTAGCGACCGCCGTGTTGCTCGCAACCCGCGCTCCGATCCTGATCGCGCCGGCAATGAATCCGGCGATGTGGTCGCATGCCGCAACCCAAGCCAATGTCGCAACTCTCGAAGCCAGGGGCTTGCGTCGCGTCGGGCCCGAGAAAGGCGAAATGGCCGAGCCCAACGAGCCGGGCCGGGGACGGCTTGCCGAACCGCTGGCCATCGTTGCCGCCATTGAGGCGATGCTGAGTGGCGGCAATCAACCTTTGAAAGGCCGCCGCGCGCTTGTGACCAGCGGCCCGACCCACGAAGCCATCGATCCGGTGCGCTACATCGCCAACCGTTCGTCGGGCAAGCAGGGCCACGCCATCGCCCGCGCCCTGGCCCGGCTCGGCGCACGAACGACATTGGTGTCGGGACCGACATCGTTGCCCGATCCCGCCGGCGTCACCGTGGTCCGTGTCGAAACGGCGCTCGAGATGCGCAAAGCCTGTCTCGCCGCCCTGCCCGCCGATGTCGCGGTGCTGGCCGCCGCCGTCGCCGACTGGCGCGTCGCGATCCCGGCTTCACGCAAGCTCAAGAAAGACGGCGGCCTGCCGGCGCTGACGCTGGCCGCCAATCCCGACATCCTGACCGAGCTTGCGAAACTCGGCCGGCGTCGTCCGACGCTGGTCGTCGGCTTTGCCGCCGAGACCGAAAACGTTGTCGCCAACGCCAAGAAGAAGCGCCTCGCCAAAGGCTGCGATTGGATCGTCGCCAACGGCGTTGCCGAAGGCAGCGGGGTGTTCGGCGGCGAAAAAAATCGCGTCCACTTGATCGCCGGCACCAAGACCGAAGACTGGCCCGAGATGACCAAGGACGCCGTCGCCGACAAATTGGCCGAAGCCATCGCGCGCAGCTTCGCTAAGCCGGCGCGAAAGGCGCGCCCATGAGCGAGTGCCGCGTCCCGGTTCGCCGCCTGCCCCATGGCCGCGACTTGCCGCTGCCGGCCTATGCGACCGAAGCCAGCGCCGGACTCGATCTGCTCGCCGCGATCGAAAAGCCCCAGGTCCTTCGTGCCGGAGAGCGCGCCTTGGTTCCGTCCGGAATCGCCATCGCCTTGCCGGCCGGGTTCGAGGCACAGGTGCGGCCGCGCTCCGGCCTTGCCGCCAATCGCGGCGTCACCATCTTGAACGCGCCCGGCACCATCGACGCCGATTATCGCGGCGAAGTGAAAGTCCTTCTCATCAACCTCGGCGAGACCGCCTTCACCGTCGAACGCGGCATGCGCATCGCGCAGCTCGTCGTCGCGCCGGTGCAACGCATCGCTTGGAACGAGGTCGAGGCGCTGGGCGCGAGCGAGCGCGGCGCCGGCGGCTTCGGCTCGACTGGAACCTGAGGGCCGGCCATGGATTTCGACGACGAGCAGATCAAGCGCTACGCCCGCCACATCCTGCTCCAGGAAGTCGGCGGCGAAGGCCAAGCCAAGCTCTTGAGCGCGAAGGTTCTGGTGGTCGGTGCCGGCGGGCTCGGCTCGCCGCTTCTGCTCTATCTCGCCGCGGCCGGCGTCGGCACGCTCGGCATCGCCGACGACGACGTGGTCGACTTGAGCAACTTGCAACGCCAGATCGTCCACGACGTCAGCCGCATCGGCCAGCCCAAGGTCGACAGCGCCCAGACGGCGTTGAAAGCGATCAATCCCGAAGTGCGGGTCATCGCGCATAAGGAACGGATCAACGCAACGAACGCGATGCGTTTGGTGAGCGCGTACGACATCGTCGCCGACGGCAGCGACAACTTCTCGACGCGCTTCATCCTGAACGACGCCTGCTACTTCGCGAAGAAGACGCTGGTCGCAGCCGCCATCCTGCGCTTCGACGCGCAGATCTCGACGTTCAAGGCGCACGAGCGCCACGCCGATGGAACGCACGGACCCTGCTATCGCTGCTTCCTGCCCGGCCCGCCGCCAGGGCCCGTGCCGTCCTGCGCCGAGGCCGGGGTCTTGGGCGCGCTCTGCGGCATGACCGGTTCGCTGCAAGCCACCGAAGTCATCAAAGAAATTCTCGTGATCGGCCAGAGCTTGTCGGGTTCGCTGATCGTCTACGACGGACTCAGCGCTATGTTCCGCAAGCTGCGCCTCAAGCCCGATCCAGCCTGCCCGCTCTGCGGCGAGACGCCGACGATCACCACCGTGACCGCCCATGCCACGTAAAGCGAATACCGCGCCGGCCCGCTCAAAGGCCGAGAACACGAGCCCCGACAAATTGTCGGTTGTCGTCTTTTCCGGCGACTTCGAGAAAGTGCATTACGCCTTGGCCATCGCCTCGGCAGCCGCCGCCATCGGTCGGTCGGCAACCCTGTTCTTCACCATGGAGGGCGCGGTCGCCTTGTTGGCGCCGGGCTCCGACGGCGTGGCGTCGTGGCGACGCATGCCCGCCAAAGCCGGAACCGCCGGCCGGGCCGACGATGCGTTACAGCGCCAAGGCGTGGCCCATTTCGAGGAGCTGCTCGCCGCCTGCGTCGAGCTTGAGGTCACCTTCATGGTCTGCGAAATGGGACTGCGCGCCTTGGGTCTGGAGGGCGCCGCGCTCCGTCCCGATGTCCCCATTACGGCCGGCGGAATCGTTACGTTCCTGAACGACGCCTCGCGCACCGGCGCCGTGGTGTTCGTCTAGGGGAACGGGCGGCTTGACCGCCGACTCGTGGCCTTGTAATCAGCCCACACCTTGATTCGACGCTTTATTCATATGCCGGTCGTGAAGATCGGCCTCGCCGTAGCCCTGATGGCGCTCGCCGGGCAACCGAGCACCGCCGCCGAGGGCACGGGCCTGCCGCTCCCCCGCTTCGTCAGCCTGCACGCCGGCCAGGCGAATTTGCGGACTGGGCCCGGGCTGCAGTATCCGGTCGAGTGGGTCTATCAGCGCAAACATTTGCCGCTCGAGATTGTCGCCGAACATCGGACTTGGCGGAAAATTCGCGACTGGCAGGGCACTCAAGGCTGGCTCCACCAGAACATGCTGGATGGGTCGCGCACCATCATCATCAACGGCTCGGTGCGGACGCTGCGTCAGTCCGCCGACGCCGACGCCGATTCTTTGGCGCGGGTCGAGCCCGGCGTCGTCGGTAAACTGATCAACTGCCCCGACGGATCGAGCTGGTGTCAGGTCGAGGTCGAAGGCTTCAAGGGTTGGTTGCGCAAAGTCGAGTTCTGGGGCGTCTATCCGACCGAAGTCGTGCGCTAAGACGACCGACTCTCTCGACGCTTAAACAAAATCGCGAGACAGCGCCGCCCGGACCTCTTCGGGAATGGCCGAAGCATGGTCGTAGCGTGGGTGACGCACGGCCAGCACGGCGCGCGTTCCGGGCGTGCGGAACGCCTGGATCATCGCCGGCGTCAACGGGAAGCGGACGAAGTGAACCGCCGAGGTCTTCCCCTCTTCGGTGGTGCGTTCGACGTCGCTTTCGCTGACCGCGGTCGCGGTCGCATCGCCGACCGTCAGCGCCATCCCGGCTTCGATGCCGCCAAGCTCGGCGAGCGTCCGGCGACGGCGTTCTGGATCTTCGATCTCGATCATGACCGTCGCGACCAGTTCCTGGCCTTGCGGGATCAGAGGGTTATAGGCCGCGAGTTCGTCGGCGACTTGGGCCTCTCCGCCCTTCTCGACGAACAGCATCTCGTGGACCTGATGCCACATGGTCTCGTAGCACTCGAAATAGAACGTGACGTCAGGGCCGACCGAGACACGACGGGTGCGCTTCAACGCGGACATCGCCCGGCGCCGCTCTTGGCGCATCGGCGCGTAGTCGGCGAGCGTCATGACGTCGGAACGGTCGATGCGGCGGTCGGCGGCGGTCATGAGCGATAAGCCTCGGCAATAATTTCGATGGGGTGTTTGGCCGGAGCGATGCTCGCGGCCGAAACGCCGTGAGCCTCCATGCCTTGGACGACATGATCGCGGGCCAACGGGCATTCCGAGACGACATAGCCCGCCTCTTGGGCCGCCGCGTCGCGGGCCACGGGCCGACCGACTTTAAGTCCGACCGGGAAATGCTCGGTCTCGACGCCCCAGGCGCCGCCATGGCCGGAGCAACGTTCGATCACCGACACATCCATCGACGGAATTAGCCGCAGCATTTCGGCGGCTTTCGGGCCGACGTTCTGCGCCCGAGCATGACAGGCAAGCTGCAAGGTGACTTTGCTATCCACGGATCGCAATCCCGGCGCCAGGCCCTCGGTTTTGGCGATGTCGACGATATATTCTGAGATGTCCCGCGTCGCCTTGGACAGACGGCGTATGGCTTCGTTGCCGGGCACCAGCAGCGGCCATTCCGTCTTCAGCATCAAGGCGCAGGACGGCACGAGCGTCACGATGTCGTAGCCCTGATCGATCCAGGGGGCGAGGCGCGCCGCAACGCGTTCGGCTTTCGCTGAGACGCGTGCTAAATCGCCGGCTTCGAGCTGCGGCATGCCGCAGCATTCGGGATAGACGACGGTGGCATCGATACCGTTGCGCGCCAACACCGCCAACGCCGCTTCGCCGATCGCCGGGCTGTTGTAGTTCGCGAAGCAGGTGGCGTAGAGCGCAACCTTGCGCTCTCGCGCCGGAGCGGTGCGATCGGCAGCCGGTTTTTCCAGGGCCCGCATCTCCAAGGTCCGGAAATGAAACTCGGGCAATTCGGCATCGCGGTGGATGCCGGCGAACCATTGCAGGAAGCGACGGATGAGGCGGCGGCTGCGCCGCGTCGCCCAATTGATCAGCGGCGCGGCAAGGCGCGCCGCACGGCCGTTGAAATCGGTTTCCTTCAACTGGCGGCGGATGAATCCATCCGGCTTCGCCGCCTGCGCCTGGACGGCGCGGTAGCGCAGCATCAGGTGCGGAAAGTCGAGATTGAATTCGTGCGGCGGCACGTAGGGGCACTTCGTCATGAAGCACATGTCGCAGAGCGTGCAGAGATCGACGACGCTCGCGAAGTCTTCGCTCTTCACGCTGTCTAGTTCGCCGGTCGGCGATTCATCGACCAGGTCGAACAGCTTCGGAAAGGATTGGCACAGGTTGAAGCAGCGCCGACAGCCGTGACAGATGTCGAAGACGCGCCGCATCTCGGCGTCGAGCTTCACCGGATCGGCGAAGTCGGCGTCCTTCCAGGCAACGGGGTGACGTTCCGGCGCGCGGAGCCCGCCTTCGGCCATCGTTCACTCCTGTCGGAAAGGATTGCCCCGTCCGGGAGACGCGGCTCGCATCTCCCGGACGACGGGCAAAGGATTAGGCCAGAGCGTCGAGCGCCTTTTGGAAGCGTCCGGCGTGGGACTTTTCGGCCTTGGCGAGAGTCTCAAACCAGTCGGCGATCTCGTCGAAGCCTTCGTCGCGCGCCGCTTTGGCCATCCCCGGATACATGTCGGTGTATTCGTGGGTTTCACCGGCGATCGCGGCCTTCAAATTCTGGCTGGTGGTGCCGATAGCGAGGCCCGTCGCCGGGTCGCCGACCTGCTCGAGGAATTCGAGATGGCCGTGCGCATGGCCGGTCTCGCCTTCGGCGGTCGAACGGAACACCGTCGAGACGTCGTTGTAGCCTTCGACGTCGGCCTTTTGCGCGAAGTACAGATAGCGCCGGTTGGCCATCGATTCGCCCCCGAAGGCGGCCTTGAGGTTGCCTTCGGTCTTCGTCCCCTTCAAATTTTTCCCTGCAGACATTTTAAAATCTCCTCAGATCCAAGTTGTTTTACCCGTCATTCTCTCGCCCCCGCACGCTGGGCTTGAGGGACGTCTGGTCAGGACAGCCGCGAGTATGGGCCGGTGTCGTACTCGCCGTCAACTACTTTGTAGCGACTAAAAAATAATTGTTAAGTCGTTGAAAATCAAGCATTATTTTTCAAGCGCACGATCACATCGACGCGATCGATGGCAGCGCCTTTGGGCGGGGTCGGCATTTCGGAGATCACGACCTGGGTGCCCATGATGTCTTCCAGGAGACCGGAATCCTCGAAATAGAAATGATGGTGATTGCTGGTATTGGTGTCGAAATAGAACCGCATCGGATCCATCACGATCTCGCGCAACAGGCCCGAGGTCGTGAACTGATGCAGCGTGTTGTAGATCGTAGCTAGCGACACGCGGAGCCCCGCGCCTTTGGCCTCCTGATGGAGGATTTCGGCGGTGACGTGGCGATGACCATTTTCGAACAAAAGCTTGGCAAGGCCGAGGCGTTGCCGGGTCGGCCTCAGGCGCGCGCCGCGAAGGCGCTCCAAAGCACGGCCGAATGTCCGCTCTTTCTCCATCGAGAACTCCCCTGAGTTTCGTCGCTTTTGCGACGTTTGTTAATTTGGCGTCGAATTGGAAGAATTCCAGACCAAAATCCGTCCGTAGTCAATCCCGCCCTAGACCCGGCATGCCAACGGCATGGAATCCGCCGTCGACGTAGTGGATTTCCCCGGTCACGGCCCGGGACAGGTCGCTCAGCAAATACATCGCAGCCCGGCCGATTTCCTCGAGACCGGGGTTCCGGCGCAAGGGGGAGCTGACCTCGCTGGCCCGGTAAATCTGCCGCGCCCCGGCGATGGCGCTGCCCGCTAAGGTCTTCACGGGACCGGCCGAGATGGCGTTGACCCGGATGGCTTTGGGCCCCAGGTCGGCGGCGAGATATTTGACGCTCATTTCGAGCGCCGCTTTGGCGACGCCCATGACGTTGTAGGCCGGAACGACGCGCTGGGCGCCGAGATAGGACAGCGTCAGCAGCGAACCGCCGCTCGTCATCAAGGGCTCGGCGCGGCGCGCCACTTCGGTGAACGAGAAACAGCTGATGTCGAGACTGCGACGGAAATTTTCCGGGGTCGTATCGAGATAGCGTCCCTTGAGGCCCTCGCGATCGGCATAGGCGAGCGCGTGGACGACGAAATCGAGACGGCCGAAAGTCCGGCCGAGCTCGGCGAACATCCGGTCGAGACTGGCGCGGTCTTCGACGTCGCAAGCGACAGCCAGACGCGCCCCAATAGTTTCAGCGAGAGGTTGAGCCCGCGACGCGAACACGTCGCCTTGATAGCTGATCGCGAGATCGGCTCCGGCCTCACGCAATGCTGCGGCGACGCCCCACGCAATGGAGCGATCGTTGGCAACCCCCATGACGAGGCCGTGCTTGCCCTCCATGAGGCGGGACGCAGCCATGACGACGCCGAGATCTAGGATTCGTAGCGGGTGAACGCGAGGGTCGCGTTGGTGCCGCCGAAGCCGAAGGAGTTCGACAGCACGCAATTCAAGCGAACGCCGTCCTGGCGGGTGCGCGCGATCGGGATATCGGCGGCGGCCGGATCGAGCTCCTCGATATTCGCCGAAGCCGAGATGAAGCCGTGCTCCATCATCAAGAGGCTGTAGATCGCCTCCTGCGCGCCGGCCGCGCCCAGCGAATGGCCGGTCAACGACTTCGTCGAATTGATCGTAGGAATGCGGTTGCGCTCCGCGAACACGGTGCGGATCGCTTCGAGTTCCTTGGCGTCGCCGACCGGCGTCGAGGTGCCGTGGGTATTGATGTAATCGACCGGCTGATCGAGACCGGCCATGGCCATGCGCATGCAGCGCGCCGCGCCTTCGCCCGACGGCTGAACCATGTCGTAGCCGTCCGAGGTTGCGCCATAGCCCGAGATTTCGGCATAGATCTTCGCGCCGCGGGCCTTGGCGTGTTCCAACTCCTCGACAACGACGACGCCGGCGCCGCCAGCGATGACGAAGCCATCGCGCTTGGTATCAAAGGCCCGGGAGGCTTTGTCGGGACGATCGTTGTAACCGCCCGACAACGCCGGCATGGCGTCAAAGAGAACGGTCATCGTCCAATCGAGCTCCTCGCCACCGCCGGCTAAGACCACGTCCTGCTTACCGAGCTGGATCTGTTCCAGCGCGTTGCCGATGCAATGCGCGCTCGTGGCGCAGGCCGAGCTGATCGAATAGTTGACGCCTTTGATTTTGAACGGCGTCGCCAGCGTCGCCGAATTGGTGCTCGACATGGTCCGCGGCACCATGAAGGGCCCGACCTTGCGGGGACCTTTTTCGCGTGCCGTGTCGAACGCGATGAGGAGATTTTTCGTCGACGGTCCGCCCGAGCCCATGATCAGGCCAGTGCGCTCGTTCGACACTTCATTCGGCGCGAGGCCGGAATCGGCAATCGCCTGTTCCATCGCGAGATAGTTGTAAGCCGCGCCGTCGCCCATGAAGCGCCGCAGGCGCCGATCGACGGCGGCGTCGAGATCGATCTTCGGACGACCGTGGACTTGACTGCGGAATCCGCGCTCTCGGTATTCCTCGGAGAAGCTGATGCCGGAGCGTCCGTCGCGGAGACTCTGGACGACTTCGTCCTTGGAGTTCCCGATGCAGGAAATGATGCCCAGTCCCGTGACTACGGCGCGCTTCATGCTCCACCTTTCCGTCCTGAAGTGTCGGCCGCCGCCGGTTCATCCTGCGTGAAGACGCCAACCCGAAGATTGAGCGCTTCGTAAATTTGTTTGCCGTCGACCAGAACCCGGCCGTCGGCGATCCCCAGCGTCACGTTGCGGCGAACGATCCGCCGGATATCGACCTGATAAGAAACAAGGCGTGCCGTCGGCTCGATCTGGCCGGTGAATTTCACTTCACCGACGCCGAGGGCCCGGCCCCGACCCGGTGCCCCAGTCCAGCCGAGATAGAAGCCAAGAAGCTGCCAGAGAGCATCGAGACCCAGACAGCCCGGCATGATCGGATCGCCTTCGAAATGGCAGGCGAAGAACCAAAGGTCGGGACGAATGTCGAATTCCGCCGCGACCTCGCCCTTGCCGGTGGCCCCGCCGGTCTCCGCAATGCGGACGATCCGGTCGAACATCAGCATCGGCGGCAGCGGCAGCCGAGCGTTGCCCGGGCCAAACAGCTCGCCATGAGCGCAGGCCAACAAATCTTCGCGCGAGAAACTCGACTTCTTCACTCGGTCGACGTGCCCGGTCAAAGGTCCCAAATTCATGCACAAACAACGCGTGCTCGACCGGACCATCGCCGTCCGGGCCGCGTTTCCATTGGCTCTATCATAGCCATATAGAAAGCGCCCAGACAAAAGAAGAGTCCCCCCCAGCGAAGATTTTCCGCCGCTAGTTTCGCCGCAGTGCAAGAAGAACGTCCGGGACGTCGCTGAACACGGCATCGACGCCCCAATCCCACAAGACACGGGCGCGGGCCGGGTCGTTGACCGTGAACGCCGCGACTTGAAGACCAGAATCCTTCAACCACCGGACCGTTTCTGCATCCAGCCAGCGCTGGTTAAGATGGATCGAGACACACCCCAGCGTGGCCACCAGGCATGGAGCGTCCTCGGCGCGGTCGATGATCAGGCCGCGCGGTAGCGCCGGCTCCACGTGAGCGGCCGCGGCGAGCCCGACGGCGTCAAAGCTCGACACCAGGATCGATCCGGGCCGGGCCGCAGCCGCAATCACGGTAAGGGCATTGCGGGCCAATTCGGCCTCGCGGCCGAGATCGGTCTTCAACTCGACGTTGACCCCAAGGCCAAGTGACGTCGCGAGGTCCAAGAGCGCCGCGAGCGTCGGAATCGTCTCGCCGGCAAAGGCCGCGCCAAAATGACGGCCGGCATCCACCGACGTGAGATCGGCGAGAGGGATGTCGGAAATTCGGGCGGCACGACCCGCGATACGTGTGAGATCGCTGTCATGGAAAACGACAACCTCGCCGTCACGGGCGAGGCGCGCGTCGATCTCGATCCAGGTGACGCCGAGCGCCGCCGCGTGGCGCAGGCCGGCAAGGGTATTTTCCGGAGCCCGGGCCGCGGCGCCGCGATGACCGATGACCGGCGGCAACAGGATCAATAGCGGCTCGGCACGACCCAAAGGCTCACCTTCGGCGCGTCCCGGAGGGCCGCGCCGACGTCGTTACTGAGCGGCCTGCGTCGGTTCTTTCGAACCGCCGAGGTCGTCACCGGTCTGCTGATCGACTTCGCGCATCGAGAGGCGGACTTTGCCGCGCTCGTCGACACCGATCAGCTTCACTTTGACGGAGTCGCCAACGTTGACGACGTCCTGCACCTTGCCGACGCGTTCGCGCGCCAATTGGCTGATGTGGACGAGGCCGTCGCGGGCGCCCATATAGTTCACGAAGGCGCCGAAATCCATGATCTTGACGACCTTGCCGGTGTAGATCTTTCCGATCTCCGGCTCGCCGGCGATGTTGTTGATCCACTCGACGGCGGCTTCAGCGGCCGAACGATCGACCGCGTAAATCTTGACCGTACCGTCGTCCTCGATGTCGATCTTGGCGCCCGTCGTCTCGCAGATTTCGCGGATGATCTTGCCGCCGGGCCCGATGACTTCGCGGATCTTGTCTTTGGCGATGTGCAGAACCGTGATCCGCGGCGCCTTTTCGCTGACGCTTTCGCGGGCCCGGGAGATAGCCTTGGACATTTCGCCGAGGATATGGAGCCGTCCCTCGCGCGCCTGTTCGAGCGCTTGCTTCATGATCGCCTCGGTGATCGAGGTGATCTTAATGTCCATCTGGAGCGAAGTGATGCCCTCGGTGGTGCCGGCGACCTTGAAATCCATGTCGCCCAAGTGATCCTCGTCGCCGAGGATGTCGGAGAGCACCGCGAAGGAATCGGCTTCCTTGATCAAGCCCATGGCGACGCCGGCAACGGGCCGCTTCAACGGCACGCCGGCATCCATGAGCGACAAAGACGCGCCGCAGACCGAAGCCATCGACGACGAACCGTTCGACTCGGTGATCTCGGAAACGACGCGGATCGTGTAGGGGAAGGCTTCCTTGGCGGGCAACAACGGATGAATGGCGCGCCACGCCAGCTTGCCGTGGCCGATTTCACGCCGGCCCGGCGAACGCAGGAAGTCGGCTTCGCCCACCGAATACGGCGGGAAGTTGTAGTGCAGCAGGAAGTGCTCGCGGTACTCGCCCGGCAACACGTCCATGATCTGCTCGTCCTGACCGGTGCCGAGCGTCGTCGTCACCAAGGCCTGGGTTTCGCCACGCGTAAAGAGCGAGCTGCCGTGCGAGCGCGGCAAGATGCCGATCTCAGTGGCGATCGGACGGATGGTGCGGGTGTCGCGGCCGTCGATGCGCCGGCCGGTCTTCAAGATGTCGCGACGGACGATGTCCTTTTCGAGTTCCGAGAAGGCCCGTCCGAGAACCGCTTCGACGAGCTTTTCGTCGAGGCTTTTGTCGCCTTTGAGCTCGGCCTTAACCCTGTCTTTGACTGCGGTGATGCGGCTGTAGCGGACTTGCTTCTGCGTCTCGCCATAGGCGGCGCGCAAATCGGCTTCGGCGGACTTGCGAACCCGCTCGATGATCGCCGCGGCGCCTTTGGGCGCCTTGGGAAGATCGCGCGGTTCCTTCGCGCAAGCCTCGGCGAGTTCGACGATCGCCTGAATGACCTGCTGATAGGCTTTATGGCCGAAGGTAACGGCGCCCAGCATGATGGCTTCCGAAAGCTCGCTGGCTTCCGATTCCACCATCAGCACGCCTTCGGCGGTGCCGGCGACGACGAGTTCGAGCGCCGACTTCGTCGATTCGTCGATCCGCGGATTGAGAACGTATTGGCCGTCGATGTAGCCGACGCGGGCCCCGCCGATGGGTCCGAGGAACGGCAGGCCCGAAATCGTCAGCGCCGCCGAAGCACCGACCAAAGCCGCAATGTCGGGCTCGTTCTCCATGTCGTGGGAGACGACCGTACAAATGACCTGGGTCTCGTTGGTGAAACCTTTGACGAAGAGCGGGCGGATCGGGCGGTCGATGAGCCGCGAGGTCAGAACTTCGCGCTCGTTGGGCCGGCCTTCGCGCTTGAAGAAGCCGCCGGGGATGCGTCCGCCGGCAAACGCTTTTTCCTGATAGTTGACCGTCAGCGGAAAGAAATCTACGGGGCGCGCTTCACGCTCGCCCACCGCCGTGCACAAAACCTTGGTCTCGCCATAGGTGACCATGACGGCGCCATCGGCTTGGCGCGCGATCTTGCCGGTCTCAAGGACGAGCTTGCGTCCGCCCCACGAAATCTCTTTGCGAAATTCTTCGAACATTTGGATGAGTCCTTTCCCTTACATCGTCCCGCCCGGCCGCCCCAATGGCGCCGCTGGCTCCGGACCAAAGACCGAGACACGCGTGCGTCGTGCCCCGGCCGACGCGCCCTAGGCGCGTCCCGTCATTGCCCCGCCCGGAGGGGGGCCGTCACTTCCTGAGTCCCAACCGCTCGACGACTGTGTCGTAACGCGCGTCATTGGTCGACTTGAGGTAATCGAGCAGGCGACGTCGCTTGCCGACCATCATCAAGAGGCCGCGCCGAGAGTGGAAATCTTTGACATGAACTTTGAGATGTTCACTCAGGTCTTTGATGCGCTCACTCAAAAGAGCGATCTGGACCTCGGGCGACCCGGTGTCGCCGTTCTTCTGCGCGAACTCACCAATGAGTTCGCGCTTACGCTCCGCTGGAACCGACATCGTGTACTCCTCTACGTCTTCGGTTTTAAACGACCCTCAAACGTACAGGACCCGAAGCGGACGAATTTCGCCGCCGTTGATCCGGGCCAGAGCAACCGGTTTGCCGTCGGACATGACACAAACCACAGCGCCCTGTCGCAGGTCTTTCGAAGGAGACCTACTGACGACGGGCAAAACAGGAACAGGCTGCCCTCGTTTGAGGTGTCGGGCCTCGACTTCGGTCAGGGCCAGCGCCGGGATGTCGTCCAGCGCGGTCTCGATCGGAAGTAACAGGGCCTCAACCTCTTCACTATGGCCGATAGCGGCCAGTTTTTCCAGGGAAATCGCCTGGGCCTCGGTAAACGAGCCGACCCGGGTACGGCGCAATTGCGCGACATGTCCGAGGACGCCCAAGGCCCGACCCAAGTCGCGAGCCAGGCTTCGCATATAGGCGCCGCGCCCCGATTCGACGTCGAAAATGGCGTGATCGGGGTCAGGCATCTCGTCCAGGGTGAATTTCCGGATGTGAACCTTGCGTGACTGTAGTTCAACCGGCTTGTCGGCCCGGGCCAGAGCATAGGCCCGCTCGCCGGCGACCTTGATCGCGGAATAGGTCGGGGGAACCTGCTCGATATCGCCCTCGAAGGCCGGAAGGGCAGCCTCGATAGCGGCCTTCGTCGGCCGCTCCGCGGTGGTTTTGGTGACTTCGCCTTCGCTATCGTCGGTGGTCCGTTCCTCGCCCCAGCGCACCGTAAAGCGGTAGGACTTGAGGCCGTCCATGGCGTAGGACACGGTCTTGGTCGCTTCGCCAAGCGCCAACGGCAGGACCCCGGTGGCGAGCGGATCGAGCGTGCCGCCGTGACCGATCTTGGCGGCGTTGGTCATCGCCCTGACGCGGTTGACGACAGCGGTCGAGGTCAGGCCCGACGGCTTATCGACCACCAGCCAGCCGTGCAGCGCCCGCCCTTTGACTTTACGCCCCATCGTCGTCCTCCGGTTTCGGATCGGTGGCGACGTCACGCAGCAAGCGGTCGATGCGTTCGGCGCGCTCGAAACGATCGTCGATCTTGAAATGGATCTCCGGCATGAACCGGAGCTTGACGAGCCGCGCCAGCTCGCGCTTGAAGAACGGTCGCACGCGGCGCAAGGCATCGACCAACATGATATCGGCGGCGCCGCCAAGCTTGGTCACGTAGAACGTGACGTGGCGAAGATCGGGCGTCATCGCCGCTTCGGTCACGGTCACGACGACCCCGCTCAAGCTCGGATCATGCAGTTCGCCGCGCTCGATGATGTGGGCCAGCGCGTGGCGCAATTCTTCGCCGACGCGTAGCTGACGCTGGCTGGGTCCGGCCGGTCGCTCGCGGCTCATGGCAACACTGCGGTTCATGCGGTCGTAGGCCGGACGGCGACAACGCCGTCACGGCGAACAGGGGGCGGCGCGGTCTAGAGCTGGCGGGCGATCGTCTCGACCTCGAAGCACTCGATGACGTCGCCTTTGCGCATGTCCTGGAAATTCTCGAAGGCGATGCCGCATTCGGTGCCGGCACGGACTTCGCTGGCATCGTCCTTGAAGCGCTTGAGCTGCGAGAGCTGGCCTTCATGGACGACAACATTGTCGCGCAGCATGCGGACATTGGCGCCGCGACGGACGACGCCATCGGTAACCATGCAACCGGCGATCTTGCCAACCTTCGAGACCATGAAGACTTCGCGGATCTCGGCGGTGCCGAGCGGAGTTTCGCGGAGCTGCGGCGCGAGAAGGCCCGAGAGACCATTTTTCAGATCGTCCGTGACCTCGTAGATGATCGAGTAGTAGCGAATGTCGATGCCGTCGCGCTTCGAGAGCTCGCGGGCCTCGCGGTTGGCCCGCACGTTGAAGCCGATGATCAGAGCCTTCGAGGCCCTGGCCAACGTCACGTCGGACTCGTTGACCGCGCCGACGCCGTGATGGAGGACGTCGACTTTGACTTCGTCCGTGCCGAGCTTCTCGAGCATGGAGGTGATCGCTTCGGCCGAGCCGTGGGCATCGGCTTTGACGACGACCGGCAAGCGCTTCGCCTGGCCTTCCTGGATGCGGGTCAGCAATTGATCGACGGTGCCGCGCGCCGAGGCCGCGGCCCGGGCATTGCGGATGCGCCGTTGACGGAATTCTGAGACTTCGCGGGCCCGCGCTTCGGAATCGACCACCGAGAAATCATCGCCGGCGTTGGGCAGACCGGCCAGGCCTTGAATTTCGACCGGCACCGACGGCCCGGCTTCGGTGATGGTTTCACCACGCGAATCGACGAGACCGCGCACCCGGCCCCATTCGGCGCCGCACACGAAGATGTCGCCAATACGCAGCGTGCCGCGCTGCACGAGCACGGTTCCGACCGCGCCCAGGCCTTGAACCATCTTCGATTCGATGACCGTGCCTTCGGCGGGACGATCCGGGTTGGATTTGAGGTCGAGAATTTCCGCCTGGAGCAGAATCGCTTCCTCTAGCTTATCGAGGTTCGTCTTCTTGATCGCCGAGACTTCGATGGCGAGGATGTCGCCGCCCAAGGACTCGATGACGAGGTCGTGCTGGAGCAAGCCCTGACGGACCCGCTCGGAGTTGGCGTCGGGTTTGTCGATCTTGTTGATGGCGACGATGATCGGAACCTTCGCCGCCTTGGCATGGGCGATGGCTTCGACGGTTTGCGGCATGATGCCGTCGTCGGCAGCCACGACCAGGATGACGATGTCGGTCACCGATGCGCCACGGGCCCGCATTTCGGTGAACGCGGCATGGCCCGGGGTGTCGATGAAGGTGATCTTGCGGCCCGAGGCCAGCGTCACCTGATACGCGCCGATGTGCTGGGTGATGCCACCGGCTTCGTGAGCGGCGACGTCGGTTGCACGCAGCGCATCGAGCAGCGAGGTCTTGCCGTGATCGACGTGGCCCATCACGGTCACGACCGGCGCACGGGTTTGGAGATGCGTGCTTTCGTCATCGGCGCCCTTGAGGCCGACTTCGATGTCGGCGTCACTGACCCGGCGGGCGGCATGACCGAACTCGGTCACGATGAGCTCGGCGGTATCCGCGTCGATCGCCTGGTTGATGGTCGCCATGACGCCCATCGCCATCAACGACTTGATGACGTCGTCGCTGCGGACCGCCATGCGGTTGGCGAGATCTTGGACGGTCAGGGTTTCCGGAACGATGACCTCGCGGACGAATTTCTTGGGCTCGGCCGGATCCTCGCCGAGGGCCTTCAAGCGTTCGCGTTCGCGGGCCCGGCGGACCGAGGCCAGCGAGCGGGTGCGTTCGTCACGATCGCCGAGCGCTTCTGTGACGGTCAGCTTGGCGGTGCGGCGACGCGGTTCGGTGCGTCGCGGCGTCAGCGCCGGACGGAAAGGCCGGGCGCCGGGACGACGCGCCGCTTTCTTTTCTTCGTCTTCTGGTTCTTCGGTGCCGATCAAAGCCTCGAGCTTAGCGGCGGCGGCGGCGCCAGAAACCTTGGCGGTCTCTTCGCGGCGCTTCGCTTCGGCGGCTTCGGCTTTGCGCTTGGCCTCGTCTTCGACGCGGCGACGCTCGTCGTCTTCCTTTTCCTTGCGCTTGGCTTCTTCGGGCGCGACGCGTTCGTCTTCGACCGACATGCCCAGCGCATCGAACGGCGCCGTGCGCTGCGCGGGCTCGGCACCCGTCTTGCGCGCGTCCTTGAGGGCGCGGACCCGGGCGGCCTTTTCCTGCGTGGTCAGATGGTCGACGGCTTGCTGGGCCTCGGAGCGGTCGACGACCGGATCCGAAACCTCGGGGGCTTCGGCAACGGGCGGAGCCTCGCCGGGCGCTTTGCCTTTGACTTCGATGGCCTTGCCACCGGAATCGACGGCATAGGTCCGCTTGCGGCGCACCTCCACGGCCACGACCTTCGAGCGGCCATGGGAGAAGCTCTGGCGCACCTGGCCGCCCTCGACCGTTTTACGGATCTCGAGCTTGCCGGGGTGCGAGACACCCAGCTTCTTCTTGTCGGAGGCTTCCTTGGAGGCTTCCTTGGACTCTTCCATTACGACCCTTTCGCCGACTTCGGCGCGTCGTTGCGCCAGTCCTTAAGACGGCCGGCCAGGCAAAGCAAGCGCCGGGCGAACACTCCGTCTTCGATCCATAGCGGTTCGGCCGTAGTCCGGCCAAGCCCGCGCGCACCTTTCGATGCGGTTTCGAGCGTGACGACGGCCCCGGTCCACGAAGCCTGGCCTTGGCCAGCCCCCGCGACGAGAACGCCAGTCTCGCCGGTCATGGGCGCATAAGCCACCTGACCGGCGCGGACCGCGAGGCCCACCGTTTCAACCATTTGTTGTTCGATCGCGGCGTCGACACGGTCGGCCAGATCGGCCGGCACGGTCGCGGCGCAACGCCCGAGACGCGAAAAAATATTCTTGGTCCGGGCTAGGTCCAAAGCCGAGCGCCGGCAATCGAGCCAAAGCCCGCGACCTGTCGCCCGACCCGTCAGATCGGGCCGGACCACGCCATCGGCCCCGATCACGAAGCGGAGGAGCTCGGCGCGAGGCCGGCTCTGCCACGTCGTGATAGAGCGACGACGGCCCCGGATCGCTTTTCGCGATCCCGGTGTCATCGCCCGGCCTTTGGCGTGTGTTGCGGCCATCCAGACTCCTCTACGACTTGTCCGCCGGGGCTTCGGCCGCCGCCGCATCTTCGGCGGCAAACCAATGCGCCCGCGCCGCCATGATGATGGCGTTCGCGGCCTTGGCGTCGAGGGAGTCTTTCGGGACGATTTCGAGAAGCTCGTCGCCGGCGAGATCGGCAAGATCGTCGCGCGTCTTCACGCCCTTTTCGCCCAGCGCCACGAGCATCGACGGCGTCAGACCTTCGAGTCCGGCGAGGTCGTCGGACACGCCGAGTTCCTTGCGCTTATCGGTGAGTTCGGCGTCGCGCTTGATGAGGAAGGTATTGGCGCGAACCCGAAGTTCCTGAGCGACGTTCTGGTCGAGACCTTCGATCGACAACAAATCGTCGATCGGCACGAAGGCGACGTCTTCGACCGTCGAGAAGCCTTCGGTGACGAGAAGACCGGCGAGCACGTCGTCGACGTCGAGAGCATCGGCGAAGAGCTGCGAGCGGCGCTTGAACTCTTCGGTGCGGCGCTCCGATTCCTCGGCTTCGGTCAGGATGTCGATGTTCCAGCCGGTGAGCTGCGACGCGAGCCGGACGTTCTGGCCGCGCCGGCCGATGGCCAGCGACAACTGCGGATCGGGAACCACGACTTCGATCCGATGGGCGTCTTCGTCGAGCACGACCTTGGCGACTTCGGCCGGGGCCAACGCGTTGACGATGAACGTCGCCGGATCGGGCGACCATTGGATGATGTCGATCTTCTCGCCCTGCAATTCGCCGACGACGGCCTGGACGCGCGAGCCGCGCATACCGACGCAGGCGCCGACCGGATCGATGCCGGAATCATGGCTGATGACGGCGATCTTGGCGCGCGAGCCCGGATCGCGGGCCACGGCCTTGATCTCGATGATCGAGTCATAGATTTCCGGCACTTCCTGGGCGAAGAGCTTCGCCATGAACTGCGGATGGGTCCGCGACAAAAAGATCTGCGGGCCGCGCGGTTCCTCGCGAACGTCGAGGATGTAGGAGCGGACGCGATCGCCGTTGGCGAAGTGCTCGCGCGGGATGCATTCGTCGCGGCGCAGCAAGGCTTCGGCCCGGCCGAGATCGACGACGACGTTGCCGAATTCGACGCGTTTGACGAGACCGTTCACGATCTCGCCGATGCGATCCTTGTATTCGTCGAACTGGCGTTTGCGTTCCGCTTCGCGGACTTTTTGGACGATGACTTGCTTGGCGGTCTGAGCGGCGATGCGGCCGAAATCGATCGGCGGCAGCGGCTCGACGAGGACATCGCCAACCACGGCATCGGGCTTCTTCACCTGGGCCTTGATGAGCGGGATCTGGGTCGCTTCGTCTTCGACCGGATCGGCCACCGTCAGGCAGCGGGTCAGCGAGATCGCCCCGGAGACGCGGTCGATGGCGGCGCGGATATCGTGCTCGTGGCCGTACTTGGAGCGACCGGCCTTTTGGATGGCCTGCTCCATGGCCTCGAGAACTTCATCGCGCTCGATGCCTTTGTCGCGAGCGACGGTTTCGGCGACCTGCAGCAGCTCGGGCCGCGAGTAGACGGCCTCGCGCTTCTCGGTGGTATCAGCCTTATCGGCCTTGGCGGCTTTCGCGGCCTTGCTGAGACTTTTCTCGCTCATTTATCGTTTGCCTTTGGAAGGGATGTGCACGAGCTCGTCGGTGGCAACCAGTTTGGCTTCAGCCAACTCGGCGAGCGGGAGGACGAATTCGCCGTCTTCGGCGCGCAGGCGGATCTCGTCGCCGACGAGACCAACCAACCGGCCTTTAAACCGGCGCCGGCCGTTATGCAGAGTCTTGAGTTCGAACTTGGCTTCGTAGCCGGCGAACCGGTTGAGATCGGTGCGACGGGTGAGCGGCCGATCGATCCCCGGCGAGCTGACCTCGAGGGTATAGCGGCCTTCGATCGTATCGGCGGTGTCGAGCACCTCGGAAAACGCCCGCGACAGCTCGACGCAGCCTTCGACCGTCATGACGCCACCACCGATCGGTTCGGCCATGATCTGGAGGAGCGCGTGACGGCCGCCCATCATCCGGACGCGGACGAGGGTATAGCCGAGCTCCTCGGCGATCGGTTCGATCAGGCTTTCGACCCGCGCCTCAGCCTCGCTTGGCGCTGATCCCAGCCGTTGGGTCAGAACGTCGGTTGCGGTCATGGTCCGTTGCGGTCATGGTCCAAAATACAAAGGGCGGGCCACCGGCCCGCCCCATTAAACCCCAGCGGTTCAACGAGACGATTGCTCTTGTTGTTGTTATGGGAAGTGTAATCTCGAAAGTCGCTGATTTCAAGGGCTTCGGCTGGGGCCAGGGCGGGCCTGCCGGGTAAAGCGGAGGTAGACGCAGCTCACGGCTTGGCGGAGCGCCTTGGTCTCATAGCGGGTGGCAATGGCGTCCGCCGGCCTCTCCCGCCAGTCCTTCGGGCCCTCGGCCATCCAGGAAAATGCCGGGTGACCCAGGGCATGCTCCAGGGTCCAGTTGACGTAGCCCTTGTGGTCGGAGGCGAAGCGAAACTCCGCCCCATCGCGCATGACCCTGGCCAGCTCGTCCAAGACCGGGATCTGGATAAAGCGCCGCTTCCAATGCCGGGCCTTCGGCCAGGGATCGGAAAACAGGACGAACACGCGGGCAATCGAGGCCTCCGGAAGCAGCGGCAGCAAGAGCCGGGCGTCGTCGGTGAACAAGCGGAGATTGGCGAGGCCGTCGCGCTCAACGGCGGCGAGCAGCGAGGCGACGCCGTTCACGAAGGGCTCGCAACCGATAAAGCCGATATCCGGATTGGCTTTGGCCTGGGCCGCGAGATGCTCGCCGGCGCCGAAGCCGATCTCGAGCCATACGTCGCGACCGGCAAAAAGGCTGGCCGGATCGAGCCGGCCCGCGGCCAGCAGGTCCAAAGTAAGGGCTGGAAGAACCGCCTCGATCAGGCGCGCCCGGCCCGGACGCAGGGGCCGGCCGTGACGACGGCCGAACCAGCGAAGCGGTTCAGCGGGCTCGGCGGTCAATTCACCCGGAAGGTCGACTTGAGCTCGCCGACGAGATCGGTCTTTTCCCACGAGAATCCGCCGTCGGCCTCGGGCTCGCGGCCGAAGTGGCCATAGGCCGAGGTCCGCGCATAGATCGGCCGGTTGAGCTTCAAATGCTCGCGGATGCCGCGCGGGCTCAGATTCATGATCTCTTGAAGCACCTTCGCCAGCTTTTCCTCGTCGACCTTCCCGGTGTCATGGGTGTCGACATAGACAGACAAGGGCTTGGAAACGCCGATCGCGTAGGCGATCTGGATCGTGCAGCGATCCGCGAGGCCCGCCGCGACGACGTTCTTCGCGAGATAGCGCCCGGCATACGCGGCCGAACGGTCGACCTTGGTCGGGTCCTTGCCCGAGAATGCGCCGCCGCCGTGAAGGGCCGCGCCGCCGTAAGTGTCGACGATGATCTTGCGCCCGGTGAGGCCGCAATCGCCGTCCGGACCGCCGATCACAAAGCGGCCGGTCGGATTCACATAGAAGTGGGCCTCATCGCACATCCAACCCTTCGGCAGAACCTGGGTCACGAAGGGCCGCACGATCTCGCGGATTTCGTCCTGGCCGATGCTGGGATCGTGCTGGGTCGAAACGACGATGGCGGAAGCACCAACCGGCTTGCCGTCCTCGTAGCGGAGCGTCACTTGGCTCTTGGCGTCGGGGCCGAGCTTCGGCGCTTTACCGCTGTGGCGAGCTTCGGCCATGAGCCGAAGAATCTTGTGCGAATAGTGGATCGGCGCCGGCATCAAGGCGTCGGTCTCGCGGCAGGCGTAACCCACCATCATGCCTTGGTCGCCGGCTCCTTCGTCCTTGTTGCCGGAGGCGTCGACGCCTTGGGCAATGTCAGCCGACTGAGGATGGATGACAACGTTGACCTTGGACTTCTGCCAGTGGAAGCCGTCCTGCTCGTAGCCGATCTCGCGGATGGCCTTCCGCGCGGTTTCTTCGAGGAGCGCTGGCGTGATGGACGCGGGTCCGCGGACTTCGCCGGCGAGAACCACGAGGTTCGTGGTGCACAGCGTCTCGCAGCCGACACGCGCATAGGGGTCCTGCGACAAGAAGAGATCGACGACGCTATCGGAGATGCGGTCGCAGATCTTGTCGGGGTGGCCTTCAGAAACAGATTCGCTCGTGAAGAAGTAATTGCGGCTTCGCACCGACGCGTCCTCCCACTGGCGCGCGGCGCGGATAAACCGCGCAGCGGCGGGCTCTTGTGACAAGCTTTGGAGGGAGCGTCAAGCGATTCAGGGCCTTTATCACGGAAGCGCTTAATCCTTGGAATCGTGGGCGCTGCTCGACCGCGAAGCGAGCGATTTGGCGAGCTCGAACAAGGTTCGCCGGACGTCGGGATCGAGGATGCGGCGGTAGGCGCGCATGAGCTCGAGCAACTGGCGATCGCGCCGGCCTTCGGTCTCCACCGGCGCGGCGTCATCGTGCGACCCAGCCGCCCCATCGCCGGCGAGATCGTCAAAAAAGAACGACACCGGCACGTTCAAGACGCGGGCGAACTCGTACAGCCGTCCGGCACCGATCCGGCTCTTGCCACGCTCGTATTTCTGAATTTGCTGGAAGGTCAGGCCCATGGCCTGACCGATGTCGTATTGGCTCATGCCGAGCAGCATGCGGCGCAAACGCAGCCGTCCGCCGACATGGGCGTCGATGGGATCCTGTCCGCCACGGCGAACAGGCTTGGATTTATCGTCGCGCGCTCGGCGTGTCGCCATCTGAGCCCCCCCCAGATCCACGACGGATTTCCCCCGTGGCAACGCCTGTACCGCATACGATCTATGCATATGGCGCAAGCACAATAGTAATCCCAGACAACACGACCGCGTCAAGGATCAACGCGAAACCGGCGGAAACCTGCCTGTTTTATGAAAGGGCGAGGGCGATTTTCCGGCTAGCGGCGGAGCCGACGGCCGGCCCCGAGGATCCCGAGAAGCCCAGCGGCCAGGGCAAAACCTATGGGGATACGGTTGCCGTGACGGGCATAGGGCGTGAGTTCGGCTTGGGCGCCGGGCAGCGCCGCGTCGACGACTCCGGTCTCGCCGAGATCGAGTTTGGCGACGACGCGGCCGAGAGAATCGATCACCGCCGAGATCCCGGTATTGGCGACGCGCACCAACGGCAGCCCTTCTTCGACGGCGCGCATCCGCGCCGAGGCGAAATGCTGATGCGGCCCGGTGGAGAGTCCGAACCAGCCGTCGTTGGTGATGTTCAGAAGCCAGCGCGGACGATCGGACCGATCGACGACCTCCGCCGGAAACACCGCTTCGTAGCAAATCAACGGACCGACCGCGGGCAGACCCGGCACGCGCAATGTCTTCACGCCGTCACCCGGCGAAAAGTCGACGCGACCTTCGGTCAACTTGTCGATGGGCAGCACCGAGCGGAAGGGAACGTATTCGCCGAAGGGCGTCAGATGCGCTTTGTCATAGACGGCGACGATGCGGCCTTGCGGATCGACGACGTGCAAACTGTTCCAGGCTTCCAGGAGACGGTCCGGTCCGAAGCGGCCGCGCGGCGCGCCGACGAAGCTGAAGCCACCGGGCGGCGTCGCTTCGCCGATCAGACGAAGAATTTCCGGCTCGTTGGCGAGGAAGTACGGCACCGCCGCTTCCGACCACAGGATGTGCGTCGGCGCCGAACCCGACGTCGATGGACCGGTGGCCAACGCCAACTGCTCGGCGACGTGGCGGCGGCGCATCGCCGGATCCCATTTCAGAGTCTGTGGAATGTTCGGCTGGATAAGACGAAGCCGGACGTCAGCGACGATGCCGGGATCGTCTTGCATCGTGGTCCGCGCTCCGGCCACGGCGCCCACCAGGGCCAGAAGAGCGAACGCTCCGAGTGTCGTCGCCCAAGGACCGATCGAGCGGACGGCGAGCGTGTCGCCGCGCCGACCGAGCAAGACGACAGGCATGGCCAGCGTCAACACCGTCACCAAGCTCAAGCCATACGTCCCGATCAGGGCCGCGGCTTGGATCATGGTGGGCGAGTCCGCCCAGACCGTGCCGATTAGATTCCACGGAAAGCCGGTGAGGACCCAGCCGCGCGTCCACTCGGCGATCATCCAGGCGGCGGCGAACGCAAAGACGCGCGCCGCCGGACGGCCCGCCGGCAGTCGTGCGGCGACGGCCGCCGCCGCGCCGGTGAACACACCGAGAAGCGACGGCAGGCCGAGGAGCGAGAACGGCAGCATCCACGCGAACCGTTCCGGCTCGATCAGAAGCGAATGCGCCAGCCAATACAGGCCTGTCGCGAAATGGCCGAGCCCGAACCACCAGCCGGCGATGAAGCCGCGCTTTAAGCCAATGCCGGCGGTGAGCCAGACGAATCCGGCGAAGGCCGGGATCAGCGCAACCACGAGATAGAACGGCGGCAAGGCGGCGGTGGCGAGAGCGCCGAGAAGCACGGCGCTGACCGCAAGACGCCAGCCACGGATGGGCCGCGTCAGAAACGACGGCGCGACGGAAGAGCCGGCAACAGCGGACTCGGTCATCGAGAACTAGTGGGCTGGGGGTGGGGACTGCTCGGAACTGCGCCGAAGACGCAGACGAAGCCGTTTGACGCGACGCGGATCGACGTCGACGATTTCGAATTCAAGTCCCGACGGATGGGTAACCAGTTCGCCACGGATCGGCATGCGTCCGGCCAAGGCCGCGACCAGACCACCGAGCGTATCGGCGCTGCGCCGCTCGTCGTCGCTCAACACCGGCCCGACCATTTCTTCGAGGGCTTCTAGCGAAACTCGAGCGTCGGCTTCCAGCGTGCCGTTGGCGGCGCGCATGATCTTCGGCTCGACGTCGGTGTCGTGTTCGTCGGCAATCTCGCCGACGATTTCGCCGACGAGATCTTCGATCGTCACCAAGCCGTCGACGCCGCCGTATTCGTCGACGACCAGCGCCATGTGCGAGCGCGTCACGCGCATCTCGAGCAGAAGTTCGAGGACACGCATGCTCGGCGCCACGAACAGCACCCGACGGACGATGTCGACCAACGCGAACAGTTTGGCCTGACCGCGCAGCGCGATCACGTCCTTGACGTGGACCATGCCAATGACGTCGTCGAGGGTTTGGCGGAACACCGGCAAGCGCGAATGCCCAGACTTCGTCATCAAGGCGATTACGTCATCCCAGGACGAATGCGCTTCGACGGCGATGATATCGACCCGCGGCACCATGAAGTCGGCGACGGTCGAGCCGCGCAACTCGAGCACGTTGGCAAGGATGGTGCGTTCTTCGCGCCCGATCGGATGGGCGCCGGTGTCGGATTCGATCAGCTCTTGCAGAGCTTCGCGCGTCGAGACTTGGCCGTTGCGGGATTTGCGCCACGCCGCCCACCAGTCGGCGAGCGAACGGGCCAGCGACGTCGCGTCAGCGCCGCCGGAGGGTCCCGGCGGCGGGGGAGGTCGATCGTTCATACGTCGCCCTCAAACCCCGCGTAGGGGTCGGAGAATCCAAGGGCGGCGAGCGTTCGGGTTTCCAAGCGTTCCATGCGTGTGGCCTCGGCCGCGGTCTCATGATCGTGACCGAGAAGGTGGAGAATACCATGAACTACAAGGTGCGATAAGTGGGCGGCCAGGGTCATGCCGCCGCGGCGGGCCTCGGCCCGGGCGACGCCCAGGGCAATAATGACGTCGCCCAACGGGTGGGGCGCATTGGGAATGGCCGGCATCGGGCCGGCCGGAAACGCCAGAACATTGGTGGCCTTGTCGCGCCGCCGCCAGCGCCGGTTGAGGGCGCGGACCCGGGCATCGCCGGCCAGCACCAACGAGACGTCGCGGCCCTGCGCGCTGCGGGCCGTCGCCAGAGCGGCACGGGCGGCACGGTCGACGACGCGCTCGACCGCCGGCACCGCGGCACGCCATGCCGGAGCGGTCAGTCGAAGATGGATGCGATCAGGTCCCAGGCTTCGGCGCATCCGGCGCCTTTTCATAGCGCTCGCCCCGGCCGCGCTCTTTTTCGACCTTGTCATAGGCCCGGACGATGCGCGTCACCAGCGCGTGGCGAACGACGTCGTTTTCGTTGAAATGAATTTGGGCCATGTCGGGAACGCCGTCGAGAACCTCGACCGCGTCGCGCAGACCCGACCGCGTGCCGCGCGGCAAGTCGACTTGGCTCAAATCGCCGGTCACGACCATCCGGGCGTTTTCGCCAAGCCGCGTCAAAAACATTTTCATCTGCACAGCGGTGGTGTTCTGCGCCTCGTCGAGAATGACGAAGGCGTTGGCCAGCGTCCGGCCACGCATGAAGGCGAGCGGCGCGACTTCGATCTCGCCGATCTCGAGCTTCTTCTCGACCTGGGGCGCCGGCAGCATGTCGTAGAGCGCGTCGTAGAGCGGTCGCAGATACGGATCGACTTTCTCGCGCATGCTGCCCGGAAGAAACCCGAGTTGCTCGCCGGCTTCGACGGCGGGGCGCGACAAGATGATCCGATCGACGCGCCCGGCGATCAGTTGTTCGACGCCCTTGGCGACGGCGAGATAGGTCTTGCCGGTGCCGGCCGGGCCAACGCCGAAGACCAAGTCGTAGCGGTCGATGGCGCGGACATAGGCGGCTTGCGTCGGGGTGCGGGCGAAGATGTGACGCTTGCGGGTCCGGATGACCAACTCGCCCTCGGTCGGCGACGCGCCGCGCGTCACCATGCGCAACGCCGCATCCACATCTTCGTGTCCGACGGTGATGCCGCGCTCGAGACGGCTGTAAAGATTTTCCAGAACCTGCTTGGCGCT
The DNA here is from genome assembly GCA_009691105.1 of Rhodospirillales bacterium. Taxonomy (GTDB): domain Bacteria; phylum Pseudomonadota; class Alphaproteobacteria; order Rhodospirillales; family SHVU01; genus SHVU01. The sequence continues at coordinate 4,602 of SHVU01000007.1, read as the reverse complement.
TTCGACGGCGGCCGCCCCGCCGGTGACGGCGAGCTCGTTGCCGCGGGCGTTGATGGTCACGTCGAGGCTCTGTTCGATACGCGCCAGATTTTCGTGGTGCGATCCGAACAGCTGCAAGGCGAGATCGTTGGCGGCGAAACTGAGGCGCGTCGTGCTCTGATCGGCGTCAGCAGGGGTGGGCGACGGACGCCTCATGCGGGCACCGGTACGGCTTCGGACGACATGGCGATACGCCCTTCCAAGCTGTTGGCATAACCGGCGACGACCGCCACCGGAAGAATCCGACCGATGTGGCGGTCCGATGCGTCGACGTGGACAGGTTGCATATACGGCGAGCGGCCGATGAGCTGGCCGGCACGACGACCGTGGCGTTCGAACAGCACCGGCATCGTCCGCCCCGCAGTCGCCTGATTAAAAAGCAGCCGATGATGATCGACCGCGACTTGCAGCCGCGCCAGACGCTCGCTCTTTTCGGTTTCGGAAATTTGACCGCCGAGTGACGCCGCCGGCGTTCCAGGTCGCGGGCTGTACTTGAAGGAATAGGCCTGAGCAAAGCCGATGCGCTCGACAAGATCCACGGTCGCCGCAAAATCGCCTTCGGTTTCGCCGGGAAAGCCGACGATGAAATCAGAAGCCAACGCCAAGTCGGGGCGGGCCGCCTTCAAGCGATCCACCAGGCGGAAGTACGCGGCTCGGTCGTGACGACGGCCCATGGCGGCGAGAATAGAATCTGACCCCGACTGCACCGGCAGATGCAGATAGGGCATCAGCTTCGGCACGTCGCGATGCGCCGCGATCAGATCGTCATCGACGTCGGCGGGATAGGACGTCGTGTAGCGGATACGATCGATACCGTCGATCTCGGCCAGCGTCGCGATCAAGCGTCCGAGACTCCAGTCGCCCGGACCTGACGGCGCCGCACCGTGATAGTTGTTTACGTTTTGGCCGAGCAGCGTGATTTCGCGAACGCCGGCCAGCGCCAAGACACGGGCTTCGGCCAGCACCTGGGTGACGGGACGCGACGTCTCGGCGCCGCGCGTATAGGGCACAACGCAGAACGAACAGAACTTGTCGCAGCCTTCCTGCACGGTCAGAAACGCCGACGTTCCGTCGATGGTGGCGCTCGCGGCATCGACCGCTGGCAAGTGATCGAATTTGGATTCGACCGGAAAATCGATATCGAGTCCGAAGCCGCCGGCGCGCTCGGCCTCGGCGACGAGTCCGGGCAGCCGATGATACGCCTGCGGCCCGATGACGATGTCGACGGAGGGGGCGCGGGCCCGGATCTCTTCACCCTCGGCTTGGGCGACGCAACCGGCGACCGCGATCAAAAGTGGCCGGCCACGGATGGCGCGCTCGGCCTTGGCTTCGGCGAGACGGCCGAGCTCGGAGTAGACCTTCTCGGCGGCCTTGTCACGGATATGACAGGTGTTGAGAACGACCAGATCGGCGTCGGCGGCGGCATCGACGACAGAAAAACCAAACGGCTTCAACGCATCGGCCATCCGCGCCGAGTCGTAGACGTTCATCTGACAGCCATAAGTTAGAATATGAACGGTCTTCACACCGGCTTGCGCTTCCTGGCGGGGGCGGCGGTGTCGTCGAGCGGCGCGCAATAGAGTTCGAGACGGTGACCGATCAGACGATAGCCGTGCTTCTCGGCGATCTTTTCCTGGAGGACTTCGATTTCCTTGTTCTGGAATTCGATGACTTTGCCCGAGCGCACGTCGATGAGATGATCGTGATGAACGTCGGGGACGCGCTCGTAACGGGCCCGGCCGTCGCCGAAGTCATGACGCTTCAAGACCTCGGAGGCTTCCAAGAGCCGCACCGTGCGATAGACGGTGGCGATCGAAATGCGCGGATCAATCTTGGCGGCGCGGCGCCACAGTTCCTCGACGTCCGGATGATCGTTGGCGGCCGTCAAGACACGGGCAATGACCCGGCGCTGCGGGGTCATTTTCAGCCCGATCCGGACACAGTCTTCTTCGATGCGTGACGGGGTCGTCATGATCGACCAGACGCTACTATCGCCCGGGGGCGGGCGGCAAGGGGACCGCTCAGCCGCGGCGGCGGCGGCGCGGTTTCTGGCCGAGGCCGATCTTCTTGGCGAGCTGGCTGCGACGCTTGGCGTAGTTCGGCGCCACCATCGGGTAATCGGCGGCTAGGCCCCACTTCGTGCGGTACTGAGCCGGGGTCAGGCCGAAAGCCGTCATGAGATGACGTTTCAATGTCTTCAGACGCCGACCGTCCTCGAGGCAGACGATGTAATCGGGGTGCACCGACTTCGCCGCCGGGACCGCCGGTTGACCCCGCCACGGGGCAGCCTTGCCGTCACCGACCGCCGCGAGCGCGTGATAGACATCGTGAATGAACTTCGGAAGATCCGCGGCCGCCACCGTATTGTGGGCGACGTGCGCAGCAACGATCTCCGTGGCCAGCTCGAGAAGTTCGCTGGGGCTCGGCGTATCAGCCATGTATACTTGATCCTCTAGATGAATTGAGAGCCGCCTATATATAGAACGGCGCCGGACACCACAAGAACTTCCCATGACGAAGCGCCAAACAGACTACGAAGACATACCTCGAATTGACCATCGCCTCGACGTTACCGGCGAGGTCTGTCCGATGACCTTTGTGAAAACGAAACTCCTGATCGAGCGGATGAAGACGGGCGAAGTCGTCGAGGTCCGCTTGAAAGGGACCGAGCCCCTCACCAACGTGCCGCGCTCGGTCCGCGAGCACGGCCACACGGTCCTCGCCCTCGTCCCCGAGGCCGAAGACGCGCCGGCCGATGCGCCGCACCGGCTGCTGATCCGCAAAGAGAAAAAAGCCTAGGACGCGACGGTGCGGGCCATGACCACGGCGTCGACGGCGCCGGTGGTCCGCGCGTAATAGCCGCGGCGCTCGCCAACGACCGCAAAGCCTTCGGCCACATAGAGCGCCTTCGCGGCAAGATTGTTGGCGGCGACTTCGAGAACGACGCGCGACGCGCCGCGCACTTTAGCTTCGGCCACGGCAGCGCGAATCAAATCGCGTCCGATGCCGCGTCGGCGCGAGGCTTCGCTGACGCCGATCCCGAGAATTTCCGATTCGCTGACAATGACGCGCGCGAAGACATAGCCGACGGCGCGATCCCCATCGCGGATGAGAAGCGCGAAACCGGAGCCTTCGCTCAAGAGATTCGCGATTCCCGCCTCGTCCCAAGCATCGCCAATGCAGTGGCGATGCAGTTCGGCAACCCGCGACGCGTCGGTCGAAATCGCGACGCGACGGCCAGAGGCCAGGGTGGTCGCCGGCGGATGGACATACAAAGGCGTTGCCGCCAGCGACGTTTCTGCTGCGTGGCGACGCGCCGCGATAGTCGCGATCACGGCGGCATCGGGACGGGCCGTGGCATCCGATAGCGTGGGCGCGTGTCCGGCTGCGACCAGGGCACGCGACGCAGCCGCGGCACCATCGCCGATCACCGCGAAGGCGCAGCCGGGTGCCAGTCGCGCCAACCCCACGGCATCGACAGCGGCGGGCGAGGCCAACGCTTCTCCGGCAGGCCCGAAGGTTTGGGCGTAGAACCCGCCGCGCTTGTCATCGAGGGTCACGAGGACGGCGCGGCCCGAGTCCACGAATGGATGGGCGAGCGCCTCCAGCGTCGTGACGCCCACCACGGGGCGACTAAGCGCGACCCCGATGCCGCGCGCCGCGGCCAGTCCGACCCGAAGGCCGGTGAAGGAACCGGGCCCGACCGTCGCTGCAACTAATTCGATCGCCGCAAACTCGATGGCGGCCTCGCCGACGACACTCACGATCATCGGCATCAAGGCTTCGGCATGACCGCGCGCCATGGGCACAAAGCGACGCGCTGCGATCCGCCCGTCGATCCACACCGCCACCGAGCAAGAATCCGTCGCCGAGTCGATGCCGAGAACAATCATGCGACGGCTCCGGTCATGGGCGCGAGTCCGCCGTTACAGGATCCGGCAGGCGTCGTCGAAGTCGAGACGCGGACTGCGCGGCCGCAGCCCGGTCGGATCGCCGTAGGCGAGATTGCAGAGAATGTTCGACTTGATCTGAGTGCCGGCGAAGAATTCCTGATCGAGCTTGGCGTTGTCGAAGCCGGACATCGGTCCGCAATCGAGACCGACGGCGCGGGCCGCGACGATGAAGTACGCCGCCTGAAGACTGCCGTTGCGGAACGCCGTCGTTTGGATGGCGTCGGGCTTGCCTTCGTACCAACTGCGGGCCGCAGGGTTCTGCGGAAAGAGTTCGGGCAAGCGCGTATAGAAATCGAGATCGTAGGCGATGATAGCAATTGCCGGCGCCGCCATGGTCTTGGCGAGATTCCCGGGCGAGACGGCGGGCTTCAGGCGTTCCTTTGCCGCCGCAGACACGACGAACGTGATCCGGGCCGGGCAGCAATTGGCGCTGGTCGGGCCCATGCGGGCCAGGTCCCAGGCTTCGCGCAACACGGCCTCCGGAACCGGCTTCGGCTGCCAGGCGTTGTAGGTCCGGGCCGTCCGGAAAATGGTGTCCAGCGCGGCATCGTTCAAACGGGCTCCCAGGGCGAATCTCCTTGCTTGCGGCGGCGCGGCTTGGCGAGACGCC
>SHVU01000033.1 GCA_009691105.1 Rhodospirillales bacterium | reverse complement strand
CGCCGTCGTCGGTCAGGGGCGTCGCCAGCGCGCAGATAATTCCCTTGAGTTCTTTCTTCTTCATCGCGTCCTCCCTGGTCGCGCCCCGGCGGGCGGCCGAGGCCGAATTCTACAGCCCGCAACCCCTATAATTGACAAATTTCGCCGCCGGTGGTGCCATAGGGCGAAATCCGGTCGCGCCGCTCTCCTTGAACGGGGGCGCGGAAGCCGTTGTCGGCAACCCAGAGGGGTGGTCATTGTCATGCTTAAGACCGTTCTGAAATCGGCGGCGATTCTGGCGGCCGCATTGGCCCTGTTGGCGCCACCGAACGCCGAGGCGCGGACCCTCGATGAGATCATGTCCGCGAAGAAGATCCGGGTCGGGATCAACCCGACCTTGCCGCCGCTCGGCACCTTCAACGACAAGAAGGAAATCGACGGCTTCGACGCCGACATTTCGCGCAAAATCGCCGAAATGCTGGGAGTCGAGCTCGAGATCGTCCAGGTCGGCTCGCCCGACCGCATCCCGTTCGTCTCCACCGGCAAGATCGACTTCGTGATGGGCGCGATCACGCGGACGCCGGAGCGGGCCAAGGTCATCGACTACACCGTGCCGGTCCACACCGAGCTGTTCGGCGTTCTCACGGTCCAGGGCAAGCCCTACAAGCATTGGAAGGACCTCAACGACGCCACCGTGCGCATGGTGCAGGTCCGAGGCACCACGCCGGTCCCCTTCATCGAAAAGAACCTGCCGAAGGCGCAGGTGACCCTTCTCGACAATTATCCGGACGTCATTCGGGCCTTGGCCCAGGGCCGCGGCGACGCCATGCTCGACGTCGTCGACTTCGTGGGCGGGCACATGAACAAGTACCCGGACGCGAAGTGGAAGGTCCTCGAAACGCCGATCGATATCTATTATTGCCCGATCGGCGTTGCCAAGGGAAACTTCACGCTCCGCGATTGGCTCAACGTCGCGATCTTCGAGATGCATCGCTCGGGTTTCATCAAGGAGACGTGGAAGAAGTGGTTCGGCATCGACATGCTTTACGACGTCGGCGCCACGCCGTACTTCTGATCGTTCGAAGCGTGAACAGGGCGTCCGTCGGCCGCGTCGCGGCGGCCGGGGCCGCGCCATGGGCTACACGCTCCATTTCGAGCAGGTCGTCGGGCATTTCCCCTATCTCGCGGCCGGGGCCTGGATCAGCCTGCAAATCGCTTTTCTCGCCTTTTGCGGCGGGATGGTGATCGGCCTCCGTGAAGGCAAAACCGTGTACTGCGTCGAACCAGCGGCGCGACCACCCATCGCGGCGACCGCGACTGGCGGCCAGAACGGCGTCGAGGCCGGTCGTTTCACCAATCATCAAGGCGACGCCCAGGAGGGGATGGGGCCCGCCGTGGACATCGTCGGAACGTCCGTATCCGTAGCCGGCGGAAGATTGGCGAGCTCGAGGGGCGCGTCTTTGTCCTTTGCTCCAGCCATCACCGGCGCGAGGGTCGTACGGCTCGGCTCGCGACGGGCCACCGGCGCTTTGACCGGAGCGCTGGGCGGCGTGCGGGTCGCAATGGGAAGTCTCTCGACCGGGGCTTCGGCGACGACGGGTTGCGGGGTCGCCTCGAGCCAACCGAAGAAGCGGTCGAAGACGCTGACGTCGGACATCCGAGCCAGCCCATTCTGCGCGATCAACGCGATGCGCGGCGTGGCGACGCTCGCCGACGGTGTCGGCTGTACCGATCGGAGATAGGTCGGAGCGGGATCCTGGGCGACGACGACAGGCGCCGGCTGGACTGTGGCGTCCAAGCGTCCGAAGACGCGACCGAATTCGCCAATCCAGGCGACCAAGCGGTCCATCACGGCGGTGGAGGCTGGCGGGTTCACAGAGGTGTGGGCCGGCGCATCGGCTGCGGCGACCGTCGTCGCCTGCTCGGTTGCATCGAGGCGCTCGAAGACACGGCCGAACTCGCCGATCCCGGCAACAAGGCGATCGATAACCGCCGGTTGGGCACGCGGCGTCAACGCATGAGCAGCGGGGGCGGGCGGAACAGCAGCGGGAAGTTCGGAGAGCGTTTCGAGCGGTGTCGTTATCGGTGTGGCCGCCAGCGTCCCCGTGACGCGATCATAGTTCCCGATGCTCGCAACCATCGGAATCTGCGGAGCAGGAATCTCTGCCGGCGCGGTGGGAGTCGGCGTCGCGAAAAGATTGATGATGCGGGCCCACAGGCCTTGGCCTTCGGCGATCGTAGCTTCGGCCTCGGCCGAGGTTGAGACCGGAGCAGCGGGTGTGATCGTCGTAAGGGTCGTGTCGGGCTCTTTACGCACGGCAACGATCGTCGGTCCGACAACCGGAGCGGGTGCCGCAGACGGCCCGGCAAGCGCCGCGACGTCGTTCGCCGCCCGAACGGACGGGATCGAAGGGGCCTGACCTTGCGCCAATTTCACGGGCGCACCGGGATGGGCGACAAGCGGCTGGACCGCCGGTTTCGCGCTCGCAAGCTTGGGCGCGGCCGTCGAGCTTGGCGGTGGGGACAACGCCGCGATTTCGGTGACGGGAGCCGGCGTTTCATCATTGGACGACGAAAAGAATCCAAACAGCAGCGCCAGCGAGCCGGTCGATTTCGGCTCCGGGGCAGCCGGCGTGGGCGATGCGTGAGCCCAGGACGCCGTGCTCTCGCGAGGCGGCACCATGTCGGCATTCGGCGAATCTGGTGCCGACACGACCATGGTGATGCCGGACGAACCGCCCGACGACCAGAGCGTGTCGAGAAATTTACTAAACCAGTTCTTGCTCGGCGCCTCGGTGCTGGGCCGGGCATTGATCGCATCCCGCGTCGGAGCGGCTGCCGTCGTCGTCGACGGCGCTGCGGCGACCATGATCGGCTCGCGGATCGTGCCGATGAGCGGAAGCGTTGCGACGGGGCCCCGAGTCGGATCGAAGGGACCCGCGAGCTTCGCCGGTTCGGCCGGGGCGATGACACGCGCGGCCGGCACAGGCGCGGGCTTTGCAGCTTCCGCTTTCGCAATTCCGGTACGCCGACCGTTCTTCTCGAGCAAAAGGAAATGGGCGATCTCGTAGCGGGCGCGCTGGTTGGCGGCCTCGATCGGCGTTTGACCGGCGCGGTTGCGCCCCATCAAATCGGCGCCCGCGGCGAGGGCGGCCTGAGCCGCACCGAGATTGTTGCTGGCGATCGCTTCGAACAGCTTTTGAGTGGCGCCGGTGATCGCCGGGGCCTCGGGTTTGCCCATCGCGGTGCCGGCGAGAATCGCGCAGACGCCCACGGCGAGCACGGTCGCCTGGATGCGACGGCGTCGGAAACGGACGTTTCCTGAGAGATTCCACATAATTATATGTGCCAGCGACTCTTAAGAACGAATCGAATCTAAATAGTGGCCTAAGCCGGACTCGCCGACAACTAGCGAAAGAAGGCTAACAAAGCCTAAAGGGGCGGTTTTTCGCGGCCTAAGTCGGGCTCGCCGGTATGCCGAAGCATGTGCTGGCGGGTCGCATCGCGGAGTTTGAGGGCTGACGACCAAGCATCGGACTCGGCGCTGGGCGGCTCGATCGGCGTCCCGATGGCGACCGTGACCGAGCCATGGCGGGGAAACCAGGAGTCCGAACGCAGGATGTAACGCGTGCCCAGGATGGCCACGGGGACGATAGGAACGCGTGCATCCGCCGCCGCCGTGAACGCTCCCATCCGGAACGGCAACAGGCCGGGCATGCGCTGAAACGTTCCTTCGGCGAAGAACAGCAGCGGATGACGTCCACCCGTACGGCGACCAAGGCGACGCGCATCGTCGATGCTGCGCTGCCGGTCGAAGCGCTCGATGAACTCTGTCCCGATGCGACCGAGAAAGAGCCGCGGAACGAATTGCGATGCCAATTCGGCCTTGGCGACAAAACCAATCGGTCGGCCGAGCGCCGCCATCAGGATCGCGCCGTCGATGTAGCTCATGTGGTTCGACACGAGAATGAAAGGACGGTCGGTGGACGGAAGATGCTCGCGCCCCTCGACCGTCAGTCGGATGCCGGTTGCGGCCAGCAGGATGCGGGTCGCGGCGCGCGCCGTCGGCCATCGCCACGACGGAACGGGCAACGCGACCACGGCAAGCCACGCGACGGTCGCGACGATGCCGACGACGGCATAGACGTATCCGGCGTAGAGGAATTGACCAACGTGGTTCAGGCCGCGTTTCACGCTCGGACCAATGCTTTCCAACGCCAAGCGGGTGAGAAGCCACCACGCCGCGGCGCGGGGGCGACCGATCAAGCCGCGTTCATAGAGCGACTTGCAGGCGGCGCGACGGACTTTGCCGCTGGATGTCTTGAGGACTGTTGCTGGCGGCGCGAGAGCGACGTCGTCGGGCGGCGTACCGGCGAGATCGGTCACGGCGGCGCCGATCTCGGCCTTCAACGTGTCGCGGCTCGCGGGATCGGTGCGACGCGTTTCGGCAAGGACGACGAGGCGCTCGGTGCCGGTCGCCGGATCGGTGCTGCCGAACACGGCGACATTGCCCTTGATCACGCCGTCGACCATGCCGACGGCCGCTTCGATCTCGGCCGGATAGATGTTGCGCCCGGCTCGGATGATCATGTCCTTCACCCGGCCGGTGATGTAGACGTCGCCGCCGGCGACATAAGCGAGATCGCCCGACTCCAGCCAGGTGCCGTCGAAGAGTTTTGCCGTTGCCTCGGGATTGCGGAAATACCCACGCGTCGCCGACGGGCCGAGAAATTGGAGGCGGCCTTGCCGTCGTTCGGGTAATTCGCGTCCGGCCGTATCGACGATACGGATCTGATGGCCGGGCAGCGGCTGGCCGCACGCCGGGAACGCCAATGGAATGGCGTCGTCGGACGTTGCCGGAACGGCATTGCCTTCGGTGACAAAAGGTTCGCGACGAATGCGATCCACCAAGGGGCCGCGATCGAGCGGCGGAACCGCGAGGCCGACCGAACATTCGGCGAGTCCGTAGACCGGCATCATGGCTTCGCGGCGAAAACCGTGTGGCGCGAACCGCTCGATGAAACGTTCGAGGGTTTCGGGATTCACCGCCTCGGCGCCGTTCAGGGCGCAGCGCCACGAACGCAGATCGAGATCGGCCATCTCCTTGTCGTCAAATCGCCGGACCGCGAGCTCGTACGCGAAGTTGGGCGCCGCGGAGATCGTGCCGCGATAGCGATGAATAGCTTTGAGCCAGCGTTGGGGACGGGCCAGAAAGGTGAGGGGCGACATCACGACTAGCGGGACCGCGTGATAGAGGCTTCCGAACCACGCCCCGATCAGTCCCATGTCGTGATAAAGCGGCAACCAACTCACGCAGACGTCGTCGGGCGTCACGTTCATCGCCTGACCGACGGCGCGGACGTTGGCGAGAAGATTGTCGTGAGTCAGAACTACGCCCTTCGGATCGCCGGTCGAGCCCGACGTGTATTGCAGGAACGCAATGGCGTCGCCGCCGACCGCCGGTGGCGCGAATCCTTTGAGCGGCTCGGCCTCGAGTTCGGCGACGGTCGCAATCTCGCGCAACGACGGAACATGAGCTTTGAACAGAAGCGCCAAGCCTTTGGCTTCCGGCACCGTAATCATGATGCCGGCCAAGCAATTGTTAGCGATGCCGGCATGACGGCGGAGATGATCTTCGATCTGCTTCGGCCGGGCGGGCGGGTAGATCGGGACCGGTGTGCCGCCCGCGAGAAGAATTCCGAAGAAGCTCAGAAAATACTCCTGGCTCGTCGGTAACATGATGAGCACAGTTTCTTTTGGCCTTAGATCAAGCTCGGCCAGACCGGCGGCGACGCGCAATGCGCCGTCGCGAAGCTGCCGGTAGGTCATGTTCGGGCCGTCGCGATCGTCCTCATAAAATTGGATGTGACGGCGATCGGGATGAGTCGCGGCGTGCCATTCGAGGACGTCGATCAGCGTTTGGGCCGTCGGCGGCGCGGCGACGGCGGCTCCCTGTTCGGCCGAGGCACGTTCGAGCGAGATCGTCGCCGCTTGTGGCGGTTCCGCGTTCAGAATGGCGCGCAACAGATCGCGAGGTGTAGCGGCGCTGGCGACGATCTGCTCGGGCAGCCTGGCGTTGAAGTTCCGCTCGATACGGAGAAGCAACTCCATCCGTCCCAAGCTGTCGTAGCCGAGGTCGCGATCGAGAACGCTATCTAGATGCGCCCCGGCAAGGCCTGGCAGGCCTGGATGCAATTCGAGGGCGAGAGCTTTGACGATCTCGACCAAGCGCGCGGCCGCTTCGTTGGCCTTCGCGGACTCGTTGGGCGGAACAGGCTCCGTCATGAGCGGGGCCGAATGGCTACGCCGCTTCGGCGCGACGACCGAGCCACGCGTCGAGATCGGCGAGAGCGCAACGTGCGACGGCCCGCTTGCGTTCCCGTCCTCTCAGACGGTCGTCGGCCAGCGGAGGAAACAATCCAAAGTTGACGTTCATGGGCTGGAACGTCGTCGCATCCGCGCCGCCGGTAAGATGCCGGAGGAGTGCGCCCAGTGCAGTCGTTGGTGGCGGGAGGTCGGGGGCTCGACCCAAGCGTTCGGCGGCGGCGAAGCGTCCGGCCAGCAAGCCAATGGCGGCGCTTTCGACATAGCCCTCGCAGCCGGTGATCTGGCCGGCGAAACGAAGACCCGGCCGCGTCTTCAATGTCAGGGTCGGATCGAGAAGACGCGGGCTGTTGATGAAGGTGTTGCGGTGCAGGCCGCCGAACCGTGCGAACCGCGCGTTGGCGAGTCCAGGAATCTTTCGGAACAGTCGTTTCTGTTCGGCATGGGTCAGCTTCGTTTGAAAACCGACGATGTTGTAGAGCGTGCCTAGGGCGTTGTCCTGGCGTAGCTGCACGACCGCGTAAGGACGCCAGTTGTTGGCGTGCGGATTGCTCAAGCCGACCGGCTTCATCGGTCCATGCGCGAGCGTTTCGGGGCCACGTCCGCCCATGACCTCGATCGGCAAGCAGCCCTCGAAGTACGGCGTGATGTTCTCCCATTCCTTGTATTGGACCGTATCGGCGGTACCGAGCGCAGCGACGAAGTCGTGGTACTGACCGTAATCGAGAGGGCAATTGACGTAGTCGGCGCCATCGCCCTTGTCGTAGCGGGATTGGAACCACGCGACCGAGAAATCGATGCTGTCCTTGTAGACGATCGGAGCGATCGCATCGAAGAAGGCGAGCGCGTCTTCGCCGGTGAGCGTGCGCAGCGTCGCGGCAAGATCGGGCGAGGTAAGGGGGCCGGTGGCGACGATCACGCTGTCCCAGTCGAGTGCCGTAACTTCTTCCCGCTGGATCACGATCGATGGCTGCGATTGGATTGCCGTTTCGACGGCCTTACTGAAATCATCGCGATCGACCGCCAGTGCCGATCCGGCCGGCAGGCGATGCGCATCGGCGGCGGTCATGATCAAGGAACCGAGGCGGCGCATCTCTTCATGCAGCAACCCGACGGCGTTGTAGTCGGCGTCATCGGAGCGGAAGGAATTGGAGCAGACCAACTCGGCAAGCGCGCCGCCGGAATGAGCCTCGGTCGGTCGATCCGGGCGCATTTCATGCAAAACCACGGGAACGCCCGCCTGGGCGATCTGCCAGGCGGCCTCCGTCCCGGCAAGTCCGCCGCCGACGATGTGAATCGGTGTCTTCGGATCTGGTCCCATCCGGTTCAGACTTAGGCTGAAACTCTCGTCACGGCAACTCGATGGGCGCGCGATTACCGGGGTGCCCGTCTTGCTTCAAAATCGCCAGTCTGCGGCGGCCGGTCCCACCTGGATCACAGCCGAAGCGCGAGGGGAAGCGCCATGAAGGTCGAGAACATCGTCCAAGCCAATGGTCACAAGGTCATCACTATTTCTCCCGACACCAGCGTCGCGGCTGCGGCAGAAATCCTGCACAACAAGCGGATCGGTATTCTGGTCGTCTGCAACGAAGCGTTGCGCGTGCGCGGCGTGTTTTCCGAGCGCGACGTGGTACGGGCGGTGGCCCAGACGCCGGGTGACGTCGCCTCGCTCAAGGTGAAGGACTTCCTGACTCGCGATGTCGTCACCTGCACGCGCAAGGACAAGCTGCAGGACGTGATGAAGACAATGACCGACCGGCGGTTCCGTCACATGCCGGTTGTCGAGAATGGCGAGCTCAAGGCACTAATCAGCATCGGCGATGTGCTGAAACACCTGCTCAAAGATGCCAAAGGCGAACAGCGCGCTCTGGGCCAACTTCACGATCTCGGACTCTTTTAGATAGCGCCGGCGCACTCACGCATAGTCGAGGGGGAGTGCGGTCGTGTATTTGATCTGCTCCATCGCGAAGCTTGAACTCACGTCGTACAATTCAACCTTGCTGATGAGGCGTTGATAGAACGTGTCGTAGGCCTCGATACTCGGCACGACGACCCGCAGCAGATAATCGATATCGCCGCTCATCCGATAGAACTCGACGACCTCAGGCATCACCGCGACCGCCTCGGCAAACGTTGCGAGCCATTCGCGGGTGTGCTGATTGGTGCGAACCGAGACGAACACCGTGACCCCGACATTGAGCTGACGGGCGTCGAGAAGGGCGACGCGGCCACGGATGATCCCGGACTGCTCAAGCTTGCGGATTCGCCGCCAAGCCGGCGTCGGCGACAGTCCGACCCGTTTGGCGACATCGGCCAGGGGCATTGCGGCGTCTTCCTGCAGGCATGCGAGGATTTTTCGGTCCAGATCGTCCATACGCGGCCACTCTTCCCTGAATTACTGAAACTTAGATAATTATTCTATAAATATGATTTATAAGGAAATCAATAACCTTAATTTTGATTGAAATCGGCCAATTATTAGCATAAAATTCTAATTTCGCGTTGCATCATCGGTCGCCCAGGGCTATTTTATGGTCCGACGGAGACGGATTGGCGATGCGACATTTTCCGGCATTTCTCGACCTGGTGAACCGACCCACCCTCGTGGTGGGCGGAGGCTTGCCGGCGTGGGGAAAGATCCAGCTGCTGCGCCGAGCTGGCGCGCAGGTCACGGTAGTCGCCGCCGAGGCTGTGACCGAAATCGACGCCGCCGCGACGCGACGCGAAATTACCTGGCGCCGCCGGTCGTTCCAGCCGCGCGATCTGGCCGGCAAGGCTGTGGTGATCGCGGCCTCCGACGTCGCAACCGACACACTGGTGTCCACCCTCGCCAAGCGGCGAAACATTCCTTTCAACGCCGTCGACCGGCCGGAACTGTCGACGTTTATTGCGCCGGCCATCGTCGATCGAGATCCGGTCATGATTGCGGTCTCGACGGGTGGTGCGTCGCCGGCCTTAGCCCGTCGTGTGCGGGCTCGGATCGAGTCGCTGCTGCCGACCGGCTTCGGCCGGCTGGCGCAATTCGCCGAGCGCTTCCGCAGCGCGGTTCGCGCAACGGTGCCGGAAGAAACGGCGCGGCGTCGGTTCTGGGAGCGTCTGTTCGACGGTCCGGTCGCGGCGCGCCTGATGGCGGGCGACGATCGCGGCGCGGGCGAGTTGATGCTAGGCTTGGTCAATCGTCGCGGCGAAGCCGCAAGCGGATCGATCGCCTTGGTCGGCGCCGGGCCGGGCGATCCCGATCTTCTGACGCTTCGCACCTTGCAGTATCTGCAAGGGGCCGATGTCGTCGTACACGATCGTCTGGTCAGTGCCGCCATTCTCGATCGCGCCCGCCGCGGCGCTCAGTTCCTGGACGTCGGCAAAGACGTCGGCGCCGGCGCCAAAGCCCAAGATCGTATCAATGCCTTGCTCGTTCGCCTTGTCCGCGAAGGCAAACGCGTCGTTCGCCTTAAGGGCGGCGATCCGTTCATCTTCGGTCGTGGCGGCGAGGAGAAAGCGTATCTCGAAGCCGCCGGCATTGCGGTCGACGTAGTGCCTGGTATCACCGCGGCGACGGGTTGCGCCGCGTCGGCGAAAATCGCGCTGACCGGACGAGGCGTTGCCCAGGCCGTCACGTTTGTCACTGGACGCGGCGAAGCCGGCGATCCGGATGTGGATTGGGCGGCCTTGGCGCAGCTCGGACAGACTCTGGTGGTCTACATGGGCCTGGCGCGGATCGAGACCATTGCCGCGACGCTCATCGCCCATGGCCGCGATGCGGCGACACCGGCGGCGATCGTCGAGAACGGAACCCGCGCCAATCAGCGTGTGTTGACCGGGCGTTTGGATCAGATCGCGGCCGTCGTTCGTGCGGCGGCCGTTCGCGGCCCCGCTCTTCTCATTGTCGGCGAAGTCGCCGCCGACGCCGTAGCGACGGCGAACACCGCTGCCGCCGCGGCGTCATCCTTGGCTCTTGCCGGGTAACGGAGGTTCTTATGGCGCAGCATGTCGTGACGGCCAATCGTCTGGGTGACGGCGGGGTCGTCTATCTCTCGACCGCCGGCGGCTGGACGGAATGGTTGAGTGAAGCCGACATCGTGGATTCGGATGCGGACGAGGCACGGCTTTTGGCGATCGCCGAACGCGCCGTCGCGGCGCGCCTGGTTGTCGCGCCCTATGCCATTCCGGTGGAACGCCAAGGCGCGTCTCTGAAGGCGCTGTCGCAGCGCGAACGCATCCGCGCCAAAGGTCCGACTATCCATCCGCAGTTCTGCAAACCCGAGGCCGGCGGTACTGGCCTGGAGTCTTCGGCATGTATGTCTACGACGAATACGACCGCACACTGGTAGCGGAGCGCGTCGCTCAGTTCCGCGGGCAAGTCGCGCGACGGCTGTCGGGCGAGCTCAGCGAGGACGAGTTCCGTCCGCTGCGGCTGATGAACGGGCTCTACATGCAGCTGCATGCCTACATGCTGCGTGTTGCGATCCCGTACGGCACCCTGTCGTCTGTGCAAATGCGGCAGCTCGCCATGATTGCCCGCAAGTACGACAAGGGTTATGGGCATTTCACGACACGACAGAACATCCAATACAACTGGCCGAAGCTCGACGCGGTTCCCGACATTCTCGCCGACCTGGCCAAGGTCGAAATGCACGCTCATCAGACGAGCGGGAATTGCATTCGCAACGTCACTGCCGACCAGTACGCCGGCGCTGCCGCCGACGAAATCGAGGATGCGCGCATCACGTCGGAAGTCATCCGCCAGTGGTCGACTTTTCATCCGGAATTTTCGTTTCTGCCGCGCAAGTTCAAAATCGCTGTCACCGGCTCGCCGCATGATCGCGCCGCGATCAAGGTCCACGACATCGGTCTCAGGACGATCCGCAATGACCATGGCGAGGTCGGCTATGAAGTCGTCGTTGGCGGTGGTTTAGGTCGCACGCCGATCGTCGGGCTGACCATTCGCGAGTTTCTACCGAAGCGGCATTTACTCTCGTATCTCGAGGCAATTTTGCGCGTCTACAACCAGGAAGGACGGCGCGACAATCTCTTCAAGGCGCGTATCAAGATCCTGGTCCAGAGTATGGGCGGCACCGCCTTTACCGAAAAGGTCGAGGCCGAGTGGCGTGCCATTCGCAAGGACGCGGTCGATTTTTCGTCAGAGGACTTCGCACGGATCGCCGCTCAGTTCGCGCCGCCGCGCTATGTGACGTCGACGGCTCATTCCGCCGAGTTCGAGGCAGCCCGACTCGCCGACAAGGACTTCGAAGCGTGGTGCCGGACGAACCTCGCGCCGCACAAGCAGCCCGGCTACGCCATCGTCAATATCTCGTTGAAACCGATCGGCGGCGTCCCCGGCGATGCGACCGCCGAGGACATGGAGCTTTTCGCGAAGATTGCGGAGCTCTGGAGCTTCAGCGCAATCCGGGTCACCCATTCGCAGAACTTGGTGCTGCCGTATGTGCGGCTATCCGACGTGCACGCCGTGTGGCAAGCGTTGCGCGGCGCCGGTCTCGCGGCGCCCAATATCGATCTGATCACGGACATTATTTCGTGCCCGGGGCTGGATTATTGCAATCTTGCCAATGCCCGATCGATTCCGGTCGCCCAGCGGATTTCCGAGCGTTTCGCGTCGCTCGACCGCCAGTACGATATCGGCGAATTGAAGATCAAGATCTCGGGCTGCATCAATGCTTGCGGCCATCATCACGTCGGCCACATCGGTCTTCTCGGCGTCGATAAGAAGGGCGAGGAGTTCTATCAAATCACGCTTGGCGGCAGCGCCGACGAGAACGCGTCGTTGGGAACGTTGGTCGGACCGGCGTTCTCGTACGATCGGGTCGTCGATGCTGTCGAGACGCTCGTCGAGACCTATGTCACGAAGCGGCAGCCCGGCGAGATATTCCTCGATACCTATCGCCGTCTTGGCGTCGCGCCGTTCAAGGAGGCCTTGTATGGCTCTCATCCAGCATAGCGATTTCGCCGACGATTCCTGGATCCGGCTCGACGACGCGTCCGAGGCGCCGATCGGCGCCAAGATCATCGTCTCGCTCGAACGCTGGCAACGCGACCGGGAAAGCCTTCTCGGCCGCAATGCTCCGGTCGGCGTGCTGTTGAAGAGCAATCAGCCGCCGGCCCTGATCGCCGCGGATATCGATCGTCTTTCCCTTATTGCGCTGGAGTTTCCGAAGTTTACCGACGGCCGCGCCTATTCCTACGCACGGCTGCTGCGCGAGCGTCACGGCTTCAAGGGAGAGCTTCGTGCCGTCGGCAATATCCTTCGCGACCAGCTGTTTTTTATGCGCCGGGTCGGCTTCGATGCTTTCGAAGTTCCCGACCGGGCGCGTGCGCAAGAGTGGCTTAAGTCCTTCGGCGATTTCGACGTCGTCTATCAAGAGACAGGCGACGGCCGGCGACGACCGGTTCGCGTCCGGGAGCCGGAGATCGGCGGCTAGGACTCTCCAGCGGGATTAGGCCCGCTTCCGCTCGCGACCGCGGGTCAGATAGGCCTTCAGGTACTGTCCGGTGAAGCTCGCCGGAACCTTGGCGACCTGCTCCGGCGTGCCGGCGGCAACGACTCGGCCGCCCTTGTGGCCACCCTCGGGACCCATGTCGATGATCCAATCGGCGGTCTTGATGACCTCGAGGTTATGCTCGATCACGACGACCGTGTTGCCTTGCTCGACGAAGGTGTGAAGCACGTCGAGGAGCTTCTTCACGTCCTCGAAATGCAAGCCGGTGGTCGGCTCGTCCAAGATGTAGAGAGTCTTTCCGGTGGCACGGCGCGCCAATTCCTTGGCGAGTTTGACGCGTTGGGCTTCGCCGCCAGATAGCGTCGTCGCCTGTTGGCCGAGATGGATATAGCCGAGTCCGACCCGCGCCAGAGTTTCCAGCTTCACACGGATCGCCGGCATCGCCTTGAAGAAGTCCAAGGCCTCGTCGACGGTCATATCGAGAACGTCGGCAATCGACTTGCCGCGGAACTGAATGTCGAGGGTCTCGCGGTTGTAGCGCTTGCCCTTGCAGGTGTCGCACTGGACATAGACGTCGGGCAGAAAGTGCATCTCGATTTTGATGACGCCGTCGCCTTGGCAGGCTTCGCAGCGGCCGCCTTTGACGTTGAACGAGAAGCGTCCCGGCGCGTAGCCACGGGTCCGGGCTTCGGGCAATTCGGTAAACCAGTCGCGGATCGGCGTAAAGGCGCCGGTATAGGTCGCGGGATTGGAGCGCGGCGTCCGTCCGATGGGCGATTGATCGATGTCGACGATCTTGTCGACGAATTCGATGCCGTCGATCCGCTTGTGGTCGAGAGCATGCTCGCGCGCCCCCATCAGGCGCCGGGCGAGCGCACGGAATAACGTTTCGATGACCAGCGTCGACTTGCCACCACCAGAGACGCCGGTGACGGCGACGAAGGTGCCGAGCGGGAAATCGACATCAATGGTCTTGAGGTTGTTACCGCTGGCGCCGATCACGGAAATCTTCTGGTTGTGGTGACCCTTGCGGCGGGTCGCCGGCACCTCGATCTGGCGGAAGCCGGTCAGGTACTGGCCGGTCAAGCTGTAGGGATTGGCCATGACCTCTTCAGGTCGGCCCTTGGCGATGACTTTGCCGCCATGAATGCCGGCGCCTGGACCCATGTCGATGACGTAGTCGGCGGTGCGAATGGCATCCTCATCGTGCTCGACTACAATGACGGTGTTGCCGAGATCGCGAAGCCGCTTCAGCGTTTCGAGAAGCCGGTTGTTGTCGCGCTGGTGCAGGCCTATGGACGGCTCGTCGAGAACATAGAGAACGCCGGTCAAGCCCGAGCCGATCTGCGAGGCGAGGCGGATGCGCTGGCTTTCACCGCCCGACAGCGTGCCGGAGGCGCGGGCCAACGTCAGATATTCGAGGCCGACGTTCTGGAGAAAGCCGAGACGATCGTTGATCTCGCGCAGAATGCGCCGGGCGATCTCGCGACCCTGGGGCGTCAGCTTTTCGGCGAGGCTGCCGAACCATTCCGCCGCTTTGTCGATCGACATCTCGGTGACGTCGCTGATGTGAATACCGGCAATCTTGACGGCGAGAGCCTCGGGCTTGAGGCGGTGGCCCTTGCACGCCGCGCAGATCGTGATGGTCTGGAAACGCTCCAGCTCTTCGCGGATCCACGACGAGTCGGTTTCCTTCCAGCGCCGCTCCATGTTGGGGATGACGCCTTCGAAGGGCTTCCGGACCTCGTAGGACCGGTTACCGTCTTGGTAGCGCATGGTCACGGGCTTTTCGCCGGACCCTTTCAGGATGATGTCGCGGACTTCCTTGGAAAGCTTGCGGAAGCGCGTATCGAGATCGAAGCGGAACGTCCGTGCCAAGCTTTCCAGGGTCTGGACGTAATACTGCGACGAGGAGTTCGCCCAGGGCGCCAGGGCGCCTTCCCGTAACGACAGGCTGTCGTCGGGGATTACTAGGTCGGGATCGACGAACATCTCCGTGCCGAGACCATCGCAGGCCGGGCAGGCGCCAAAGGGATTGTTGAACGAGAACAGCCGTGGCTCGATCTCATCGATCGTAAAGCCGGACACCGGGCAGGCGAACTTGGCCGAGAATGTCGCCCGGGTTCCCTTGTCGGCGTCCTCGACGAACGCGAGGCCGTCGGCCAAACCCAGCGCCGTCTCGAAGCTGTCCGCCAGCCGTGCCTCAAGACCTTTGCGGATGACGAGCCGGTCAACGACGACTTCGATGGTGTGCTTGAGCTTTTTATCGAGCGTCGGCGCGTCGTCGATCTCGCACATCTTGCCGTCGATCTTGATGCGCTGGAATCCGCGCTTGGCGAAGTCCTGCAGGTCTTTTCGGTATTCGCCTTTGCGGCCGCGAACGACCGGCGCGAGCATGTACAGCCGTGCGCCTTCGGGCATCGCCATGACCTTGTCGACCATTTGGCTGATGGTCTGGCTTTCGATGGGGAGGCCGGTGGCGGGTGAGTGCGGCACGCCGACGCGGGCGAACAGGAGCCGCATGTAGTCGTAGATCTCGGTCACGGTGCCGACCGTCGAGCGCGGATTGCGCGAGGTCGTCTTCTGCTCGATGGAGATCGCCGGCGACAGCCCTTCGATCAGATCGACGTCGGGCTTCTGCATGAGTTCGAGGAACTGCCGTGCATAGGCCGATAGCGACTCGACGTAGCGACGTTGGCCTTCGGCATAGATCGTGTCGAAGGCGAGCGACGACTTTCCCGATCCCGACAACCCGGTGATCACCGCAAAGCTGTCGCGCGGGATGTCGACGTCGATCGATTTCAAGTTGTGCTCGCGGGCACCGCGAACGCTTATGAACTGCATGAGGACTGTCGCTCGTTGAGCTCGCTCAAACTCTCAGAAGTATCGACCGCGAGACAGGGTGTAAAGCGTCCGGTTCGGGCTGGCGAGCGACCCGTTCCACCGTGTAAGGTGGGGCGAGCACATTCGTTCCTCAAGGAGCAATCTCATGGCCGGAAGCGTCAATAAGGTGATCCTCGTCGGCAATCTCGGCCGCGATCCGGAGGTCCGCCGGACCCAGGAAGGCAGCAAAATGGTCACCTTTCCGCTGGCCACCTCGGAAAACTGGAAGGACAAGGCCTCCGGCGAGCGCAAGGAAAAGACCGAATGGCACCGCGTCGTCATCTGGAACGAGCGGCTTGCCGACGTCGCCGAGCAGTATTTGAAGAAAGGGGCCAAGGTCTACATCGAGGGCTCGCTGTCGACCCGCAAATGGACCGGTAACGACGGTCAGGAGAAATATACGACCGAGGTTGTCCTGAACCGCTTCCGGGGAGAAATGACCATGCTCGACGGCCGTGGCGAAGGTGGGGGACGGGGTGGTTCGTCCGAGCCGCCGCCGTCCGAACCGAGCAGCCGTTCGTCGTCCGGCGGCGCCGCGCCGCGTGGCGATCTCGACGACGAGATCCCGTTCTAAGCAAGACAATTACGGCTCGGGACGGAGCCTTTATTTCGCCGTCCCCGCGGTTGTTTGCATGTGCGAGACGTGGTAGATTTTTGGCCTATGGCGAGTCGTCCAGACGCGGCCTAACCACCTGTTTTTCCTAGGCAATTTAATTTGACAAGCGCCCCGGTCCAGCCCGCGCCCCAATCCGATATCTTGCCCGTCACGATCGAGGAGGAGATGCAGCGCTCCTACCTCGATTACGCCATGAGCGTAATCGTGTCCCGGGCGCTTCCCGATGTCCGCGACGGTCTGAAACCGGTCCATCGCCGCATCATCTTCACGATGAAAGAGAAGGGGTACGACTACAACCGCCCCTATCGAAAATCGGCTCGTATCGTCGGTGACGTGATGGGTGTGTACCATCCGCACGGCGACGCCGCGATCTACGACGCCTTGGTTCGCATGGTTCAGACCTTCTCCATGCGGCTGCCGTTGATCGACGGCCAAGGCAACTTCGGGTCCATGGACGGCGATCCGCCTGCGGCCATGCGTTACACCGAAGCGCGTTTGGCCCGCTCGGCCCATTCGCTAATCGAAGACATCGACCAGAAGACGGTCAACTTCCAGCCGAACTATGACGGCACCGCCGAAGAGCCGATCGTGCTCCCGGCCCGCTACCCCAACCTTCTGGTCAACGGCGCCGAAGGCATCGCCGTCGGCATGGCCACCAAGATCGCGCCCCATAACTTGGGCGAGGTCATCGACGCTTGTATCGCGTACATCGAAAATCCAGCGATCACCGTCGACGAGATGATCGAGCGCTTCGTGCCGGGGCCGGATTTCCCGACGGCGGGAATCATCATGGGCCGGGCCGGGATCGTTCAGGCACTGCGCACCGGTCGCGGCACGGCCATCATGCGCGGCCGCGTCGAGATCGAGCAGATCCGCAAGGATCGCGAAGCGATCATCATCACGGAGATCCCGTACCAGGTTAACAAGGCGCGGATGATCGAGATCATCGCCGAGCACGTCCGCGACAAAAAGATCGAGGGCATCTCTGATCTTCGCGACGAGTCCGATCGCCGGGGCTTGCGCGTCGTCGTCGAGATCAAGCGCGAGGCTGACGCCAGTGTCGTCCTGAACCAGCTCTACGCCTATTCGCCGCTGCAGACGTCGTTCGGCATCAACATGCTGGCGTTGAACGGCGGCCGACCGCTGACGATGAACCTGCGAGAGGTCATTGCGGCGTTCATCGAATTCCGCGAGGAGGTGGTGCGCCGGCGCACCATCTTCGAACTCGAGAAAGCGCGCGAACGGGCCCACATCTTGGTCGGCCTCGCTGTCGCCGTCGCCAATCTCGATGACGTCATCAAGTTGATCCGTGCCGCGCCCGACGCCACGCAAGCTCGCGCCCAACTCCTGGCGCGCGCCTGGCCCGCCGCCGACGTCGCGCCGCTTGTCGCGCTGATCGACGAGCCCGGCCGCAAGATCGAGGACGGGAAGTACCGTCTGTCGGATGCACAGGCCCGCGCCATCTTGGACATGCGCTTGCAGCGCTTGACCGGTCTCGAGCGCGACAAGATCGCCGACGACTTGAAAGTACTGGGCAAAGAAATCGAAGGGCATTTGGCCATTCTGTCGTCGCGCCAACGCCTGTTCGAAGTCATGAAGGGCGAACTTCTCGAAGTCAAAGAGGAGTTCGCGACGCCGCGCCGGACCGAGATTTCCGATCAGGAAATCGTCACCGACATCGAAGACATCATACAGCGCGAAGACATGATCGTGACGGTGACCAGCACCGGCTACATCAAGCGCGTGCCGGTGTCGGCCTATCGGGCCCAACGCCGCGGCGGCCGAGGCCGCGCCGGCATGAGCGTGCGCGAAGAAGATTTCGTCAACCGCGTCTTCGTCGCCAACACCCACACTTCGGTCCTGTTCTTCTCGTCGGTCGGCAAGGTCTACAAGCTTAAGGTCTACGAGCTTCCGCTGGGTACGCCGCAAGCCCGCGGCAAGGCGTTGGTGAACTTGCTGCCGCTCAAAGAAGGCGAGGCGATTTCGACGGTGATGCCGTTGCCCGAGGATGAACCCGGCATCGGTTCGCGCTTCGTGATGTTCGCGACGGCGTCGGGCAACGTCCGGCGCAACCAGCTCTCCGATTTCGTCCACGTCATGTCGAACGGCAAGATCGCCATGAAGCTCGATCCGGGCGACAGCTTGGTCGACGTGCATCCATGCACCGAGGACGACGATATCTTGCTCGCCGCCCATAACGGCAAATGCATTCGTTTCCCGGTTCCGGACGTTCGCGTGTTTAGCGGTCGGTCCTCGGATGGCGTTCGTGGCATCCGGCTGGGCGACAAGGACCGCGTCATCTCGATGTCGATCCTGCGCCACGCTAAAGCCGAGTCCGAGAAGCGCGAGGAATACCTCCAGGCCATAGCGGCGTCGCGGCGCTTGAAGAGCGGTGACTATCAGAACCGTGCCGAAGACCAGGAACGCGACAAGACGCTCGCGGCGCGGCTTAAGGAGCCCGAGTTCGAAGCCATGGCGGCGGCCGAGGACTTCATCCTCAGCGTGACCGAAAATGGCTACGGCAAGCGCTCGTCGGCGTATGAGTATCGGATCACCGGCCGTGGCGGGCAGGGGATCGCCAATATCGAGACCTCGGCGCGCAACGGCCCGGTGGTCGCATCCTTCCCGGTCGGCGACGGCGATCATTTGGTGATGGTCAGCGACAGTGGCCAGATCATCCGCTGCCCCGTTCGTGATATCCGCATCGCCGGCCGCAAGACCCAGGGCGTCACTCTGTTCACGCTCTCGGACGGCGAAAAGCTCGTCTCCGTGACCCGGTTGGCCGAGGTCAGCGAAGTCGATGAAGCCGCGGCATCCGGTAACGGAAGCGGCAATGGTAGCGGCAACGGCGGCGCGGCCGAGATCGAAGCCGAACCCGGTGATGTCGAGCCCGAAGCCGAGCCTGAGCCCGAGGATGGGACCGAGGAGACACCCTCATGAGTCGCGTCGGCATTTATCCAGGCACGTTCGATCCGGTCACCAACGGGCACCTCGACATCGTCGATCGGGCGACGCGAGTCGTCGATCGCCTGGTGGTCGCGGTTGCCGTGAATGCCGGCAAGGGCCCGATGTTCACGCTCGCCGAACGCGTCGCGATGATGGAGGCCGAGGCCCGGGCCCGTCGCAACGGCGACGGCAGCCGCATTTTGGTCAAACCCTTCGATAGCCTGTTGGTCGACTTTGCCCGATCGGTCGGGGCCAGCGTCATCATTCGCGGGCTTCGCGCTGTCGCCGACTTCGAATACGAATTTCAGATGGCGGCGATGAACGCGCGCCTCGACCAGTCTGTCGAGACCGTCTTTCTGATGGCCTCGGATCGTCACCAGTTCATTTCGTCGCGGCTCGTCAAGGAAGTCGCCACCCTCGGCGGCAACATTGGCGAATTCGTCTCGCCGCGGGTCAAGACGTTGCTCGCGGCGCGCCTTGGGGCGCGCGGCCGTAAGAAGCGCGGCGCTAAGCGGCGCTGATCACAACGGCGGCGGCGCGCCGTCCTTTCCCGTTTGAATCCGTGAGGCCGTCAGGGTGCCGTCGGCGCTGGGCGTTGCGGTCAGCACGATCGAAGCGCCCGGCTTGATAATCGAGCGTTGGCCCGCGTCCATGAGAATGACTCGAGCCTCGGGCAGTACCGCGACGTCATAGGTCTTGCCGCCGGTGCTGAGTGTCAACTTTGGCCCAGTCGTACCAACTACGGTGGCCGCGACCGGCGAATTGGTCATTGTGCCCTGCGGCACGACGTCCCAGGCCAGGTGCCCTTCGCCGGTGCCGCGCATTGATTCCGGGAACACGACGATTTGGACGGCGCGGAGCGACCCATCAGGCATCGTCGCCGCTCCGGCGCCCACGAACGATCCGGCGGGGATCTTGGCGGCGTCGATCAGCGAAATTTCCAGAACCGACCGGTTTTCGGCCGGCGTGATCTTCGCCGTAGCGCCTTCGGTCGAGGCGACAGTCAGGGCCCGTCCGTCCAGGGCCGTAACCGTGCCGGCGATCCGAATGCCCGAGGCTTGGGCGAAGGCTGCCGTGGCGAACGCGAGGATCAAGGGCAGGCACAGGAAAGAGACGAGAGGCGGCGTGTCATCTGGAACCTCGTTGGGACGTGTATTGCGAGCGACAGACTAGACCAATCCGGCCGAATAAGGCAGTTTGGCACCAACGGGTCGCCCTTCGTGAGCGAGCCGCCATTACCACCATTCGTTCGTCCGTGGGCGCGTAGCTCAGGTGGTAGAGCATCTGACTTTTAATCAGGGGGTCCTGGGTTCGAGTCCCAGCGCGCCCACCACTTTCCCTGAACCCTTTACGGCCGATACGCGGCGGACGCCCATGGCCAAAGCAACCCGTGCATCGCGCGGACGCCGTCTCGGGGTCACCCAGCTGGCCAAAACGCCAAGCCGGGGATCGGATCGTGCCCGTCTGACGCTGCGGGTCGATTTCGGACCATATGGGGCGCTCGGTCCCGGCAAGATCGCGCTTCTCGAGCAGATCGAACGACGCGGCTCGATCATGGCGGCCGGAAAAAGCATGGGCATGTCCTATCGTCGGGCGTGGCTGCTGGTCGCCGGTGTCAACGCGATGTTCGCCGAGCCCGCGGTCGCCAAGCAGCATGGCGGATCCGGCGGCGGCAAAGCCGCTTTGACGGCGTTCGGACGCAAACTGGTCGTCGAATACCGAGCTATGGAACGCGACGCAAGTAAGGCCGCCGACTCGCGTCTGCGGATGTTGCAACGCGCGCTTGCCGATACGCCGCCGGAGACGACAACGGAATAGTGGTGCAGCACAGCGCACGCTGGTCTTGTTCGATATATCTCATTGAA
Organism: Rhodospirillales bacterium; assembly: GCA_009691105.1. Classification (GTDB taxonomy): domain Bacteria; phylum Pseudomonadota; class Alphaproteobacteria; order Rhodospirillales; family SHVU01; genus SHVU01. The sequence goes on along the minus strand of SHVU01000033.1, from coordinate 421 downwards.
TATAACGACCCCTCATGATACTCGGATCGCTAGAGGCTGGCCTTGGCGCTCGCCGTGTCGGTGATCAGCAAGTGGTTTCACATGCCGTTCGTAAGCCGAGTCATAAGTGTCGTTCTTGCCGGCGTCCTGGTTGCGGCGGTGTCGCCGTCCGCCAAAGCCGCCGATATCAATGTCGCGGTGGCTGCGAACTTCACCGACGCGGTCAAGGAAATCGGCGCGGCGTGGGAAAAGAAGAGCGGGCACAAAGCCATCTTCAGCTTCGGTGCGACGGGTCAGCTGTATACGCAGATCACCCAAGGCGCGCCATTTCAGGTGTTCCTGTCGGCGGATCAGGCAACGGTCAAGAAAGCGGCGACCGAGGGCCATGCCGTGGCTGCGACCCAAGCGACCTATGCCGTGGGCAAGCTCGTTCTCTTCAGCA
>SHVU01000006.1 GCA_009691105.1 Rhodospirillales bacterium | reverse complement strand
ATCTCTCGGGCTATCACGAGCGCTCGATCTACGGCGCGTCCTACACCGTCAAACAGAACATCACGATTACCGATCTCCTGTTCCGCGCCGAGCACGTCATCAAGCACGAGATCGACATCGCCCGGCATCAGTTGCAGCGGAACTGGATCGAGGTCTTTCCGGCCCGCGCCTCGTTCGTCGATCCGCACACCGTGCGGCTCGCTAACGTCATCGGCGACGGCACGGCGACAACCCGCGATCCGAGCGTCACCTTCGATGGACAACGCATCTTCACCAGCGACGACATCCTGACACTGAACGCTCTGCCGCGTTCCCTGGTCGTCATCGGCGCCGGCGTCATCGGTATCGAATACGCGACGATGTTCGCCGCACTCGGTGTTCGCGTCACGGTCGTCGACAAGCGGACGCGCCTGCTTCCCTTCGTCGACGCCGAGATCATCGACGCCCTGGTTCACAGCATACGCCAGAACCGCGTCACGCTGCGGCCGGGCGAGGAAGTCGCCGGGCTCGAGATTTTCGCCGATCAGATGGGCGAGCGGGTCCGAGTCAGTTTGAAGAGCGGCAAGCACATCGTCGCCGAACGCGCCCTCTATTCGATCGGCCGCGGCGGCGCCGTCGACGGCCTCAACCTCGCCGCCGCCGGCATCACGCCGGAAGGCCGCGGCAAGATCAAAGTCAATCGCGACTACCAGACGGACGTGCCGCACATTTATGCCGTCGGCGACGTCGTCGGATTTCCGAGCCTCGCCTCGACGTCGATGGAACAAGCCCGCATCGCCACCTGTCATGCGTTCAGCACGCCTGCGCCAGCCTGCCGGATCTGTTCCCCTATGGCATCTACACGATCCCGGAAATCTCCATGGTCGGAAAGACCGAGGAAGAACTGACCGAGGCGTCGATCCCGTACGAAGTCGGTAAGGCGACCTATCGCGAGATCGCCCGCGGCCAAATCATCGGCGATTAATCAGGATTGCTGAACCTCATCTTCGATCGCGACACGAAGAAATTGCTCGGCGTCACGATCCTCGGCGAAGGCGCCAGCGAACTGATCCACATCGGCCAAGCCGTCATGGCCCACGGCGGGACCATCGATTACTTCATCGATACGGTCTTCAGCTATCCGACGCTGGCCGAATGCTACAAGACGGCCGCCTTCGACGGCCTCAACCGGCTTCTCTAAGTCCGACTAACCGGCGGTTTTGGTGCGCGGCACGCGGCCCTCGAGGGCCAGCCGCGGATCGAGATAGCCGTGGGTCGCGTTGTAGCCGGGCGCGACCAGCTTATCGATGAAGGCCTCGTCGGCCGGGACGAACTTCTTCTTCAGCGCTTTCACGTAAACCGTCCACTGCGCCAGCGTCCGCGGCCCCGCGACCAGCGACGTGACGTGGCGGTTGGCCATGACCCAACTGATCGCGAATTCGGCTGGGGTCATTTTGCGGGCTTTGGCGCGGGCCACGATCTTGGCAACCATGCCGAGGTTTTCGGGGCGCAGATCGGTTTCCTGGAACAGCTTGTAGGCCAGCGTCTTCTGATAGCCCGGGTCGGCGGCGCGGCTGTCTTTGGGTAGCGTCGCGTTCTTGCGGTACTTGCCGGTCAACACGCCGCGAGCCAGCGGGCTGTAGGGCAAGACGCCGATCCCGAAATGCGCGCAAGCCGGGATGTACTCCTGCTCGGCCTGGCGGGCTAGGATCGAATACGATGGCTGGGCGGCGATCGGCTTCGGGGCGCCCGTCGCTTCGCAAATCCGCATCATCTCGGCGATATGCCAAGCGCGATAATTGCTGAAACCCCAGTAGCGGACCTTCCCGCTACGGATAAGGTCGGCCATCGTCGCGATGGTTTCCTCGAGCGGCGTCGCCGGATCATGCCAATGCAGATAATAGAGATCGACATAATCGGTCTTGAGCCGCGTCAGGCTGGCGTCGATGGCGGCGTGGATCCAGCGCCGGCTGTGGCCGGAGCGTTGCGGGTCGCCCTCGTAGCGCATGCCGACTTTGGTCGCGAGCACCCAGTCGTCGCGATCCTTGGCCAGCAGACGGCCGACCGTGCTTTCGGATGCGCCGGACGGGCCATAGGTATCAGCCGTGTCGATGAAATTGACGCCCGCGTCGCGGGCCGAGCCGACGATGCGCCTGGCCTCGGTTTCATCGGTGCGCTCGCCGAACTGGAGCGCCCCCAGACACACCGGGGAGACGCGAAGCCCGCTCGCCCCTAACCGTCGATACTCCATGGCATCGCCTCCGCTGATCTTCTAGCATGCTCGACCCAAGGGCATCCACGGCCGGGATCGGCATTCCATGACATTTCAGAACAAAGCGGTGATCGTCACCGGAGGCACCTCCGGCATCGGCCGGGCCCTGGTGACGGCCTTCGCCAAAGACGGCGCCAAGGTGATGTTCTCCGGTCGCGACAAAGCTCGCGGTGCCGAGGTTGAGCGCGAAGCCGGAAAATCCGTCGCCTTCCTACAGACCGAAGCCCGCGAGTCGGCGGCAGCAGATCGTCTGATCCAAGCCTGCGTCGATCGCTTTGGCCGCCTCGACGTCCTGGTCAACAATGCCGGCATGCTGCATCGGACCTCGACGCTCGAGGCCACCGACGAGCAATGGCTCGATTCGATGGCGGTCAATGTCGACTCCTTGTTCTTCCTGTCGCGCGCCGCGGCCCGAGTCATGAAGCCGCAAGGCGGCGGCGTGATCGTCAATATCGCCTCCGAGATGGGCAAGTTCGGCAACCCGCGTTCGATCCCTTATGCGGTCAGCAAGGCCGCGGTCATCCAGATGACCCGGGCGATGGCGCTGGATTTCGCGCAAGACAAGATCCGCGTCGTCTGCGTGGCGCCGGGCGGAACCCGGACGCCAATGCTCGAGAAGTCCGTCACCGCGCAAGGCTTCCCGGTCGAAGAAGGCTTGGTCCGTTATTCGACACGCGTCCCGATGCGCCGCTTCGCGCGCATGGAAGAAGTCACGCCGGCGGTGCTGTTCGTCGCTTCGGATGACGCCACCTACATCACCGGTTCGACGGTGTTCGTGGACGGCGGAACGACCTCGGCTGGGCCCGGCGGCAAAATCGACGAAGCCCGTCCGTCCTAACGGCACGAGTCACCCGTGCGTCACAATAAAAATGGGACCGCGAACTGCGGCCCCCAAGGCGTCAAGGGAGGGGAGGATTTAACGTGATGCAGTATGCCAAATCGTCCCGACCGCCGCAGTGAGCCTGGTCACACCCAGGCCCCGGGCTGGTCTCCGCTTATGGTATCCTCGACGGTCCTGGTCGCGCCCTCGGCGCGAGGAGATTTTCATGTCGATGCCACGACGCACCGTTCTGAGCGCGGCCGTCACGATGGTCGGCGCGGTGCTGACCGGTCCGGCCCATGCCAGCAAGCGCGTCAACCAGACGTTCTTCGGCGGCGTCGCGCTGAATGGCTACGATCCCGTCGCCTATTTCACCGACGGACGTCCGGTCGAAGGCCTTCGGGAGTATTCGCAAAGCTGGATGGGTGCGACCTGGCGCTTCGCCACGGCGCGCAACCACGCCGCCTTCGCCGTGCAACCCGACATCTATGCGCCCCAGTTCGGCGGCTATTGCGCCTTCGGGATCGCGCAGAATTACACAGCCGACGTCGATCCTTCGGCGTGGCGCGTCGTCGATAACCGGCTCTATCTCATTTCGTCAACGAGCATCCTCGCCGACTGGCTGCAGGATGTTCCCGGAAATATCGCTAAGGCCCGGGCGAATTGGCCCGGCCTTAGCGCCACGTTGGCCGAGTAACCACACAGGCGGACGACAGACCCGCGTCCCTTGATCTCGCGATGATGTCGGCGGCTCTCCTCGTCGCCAATTTCCGCGCCGGCAAAGTTTCGCCGGTCGAGGCGACGCGCGCCGTGCTCGATCGTATCGCCGCACTCAATCCGACGCTCAACGCCTACGTAGACGTGTTCACCGCCGACGCCGTTCGCGATGCGACGGCGGCCGAAGAGCGTTGGCGTCGCCACGAACCGCTCGGTCCTCTCGACGGCGTTCCGACCTCGATCAAATACCTGACGATCGTCAAAGGCCATCCGACGCTGTACGGATCGAAGACCACGGCAAAGACCCAATCTTGGGACGACGACACCGGAGTTCGGCTGGAAAGGCGTCACCGACAGTCCGTTGAGCGGGATCACTCGCAATCCATGGGATTCGACCAAGACGTCGGGCGTGTCGTCGGGTGGGGCCGCGGTCGCGATCGCCACAAGCATGGGAGCCCTTGCCGTCGGTGGCGACGGCGGCGGATCAGTGCGCATCCCTGCAGCGTTTACGGGCGTCTTCGGCTTGAAGCCGACCGCTGGCCGCATTCCTTATTATCCGCCGTCGCCCCATGGGGCGCTCACCCATGTCCGCGTGCTGACCCGAACGGTGCGCGACGCCTCGCTGATGTGTTCAGTGCTGATGCGGGCCGATCCGCGCGATCCGCGAAACTTTCCAAGCGTCGACGACGTCCACGCGCCGCAGCTCGAGGATGGGGCGCGTCACTTGCGGATCGCGTTCAGTCCCGATCTTGGCTACGCCCGCGTCGATCCCGAGGTCGCGGCGGCGGTGAAGACCGCTGTCGATCTCTATGCAAGCCTCGGATCGAAAGTCCAACAGTTCGGAGCGGTGTTCCCCGATCCGCGCGAGGCGTTCGAGGCGCTCTTCTGGGTCGGCCAAGCGAAGCGCTATCGGGCCTTGAACGATGCCCAACGCGCCCAGCTCGATCCAGGCTTTGCCGAGGTGGCGCGTGAAGGCATGGCCATCGACTTGGCGCGCTACGTCGACGCCGAGTCGCTGCGGATCGATCTCGCCATCCGCTTCACGAAGTTCCTCGAAAATTACGACGTCCTGATCACACCGCAGCTTCCAATCACCGCCTTCGATGCCGGCCTGGAAGTGCCGGCGGGACGAGGCATGCGGCGCTGGACCGAATGGACGCCGTTCACCTATCCGTTCAACCTCACCGGTCATCCGGCGGCGACCGTGCCCTGCGGCTTCGATTCCAAAGGCCTGCCGATCGCCTTCCAAGTCGTCGGCCATCGTCATGCCGACGCCATCGTGCTTCGCGCCGCTCGCGCCTATGAATCGGTCCGGCCCTTCAAGATGCCCAAGGTCGGATAAACCTTCGCCGCAATACACGCCGGAGAGCGCGTCATGGAACAACGAGTCATCATCATCACACTCGGCGTCGCCGACCTGGACCGCAGTCGCAAATTTTACGAAGCCTTGGGATGGACACGCGGCTTCAAGAAAGCCGAAGGCGTCGTCTTTTTCAAAACCGGCAGCATGATCGTGTCGCTGTGGTCCCGCACCGAGCTCGCCAAGGACTCCAGCGTTCCCGTCTCCGGCCCCGGTTTCGCCGGCGTCACGCTCGCCTACAACACCCGCACCAAGGACGACGTCGCGGTGGTTCTGGCCGAGGCCGAACGCGCCGGCGCGAAGATTTTGAAAACGGCGCAGCCGGCGTTCTGGGGCGGCCACTACGGCTTCTTCGCTGATCCCGACTGGCTTGTCTGGGAGGTGGCGTGGAACCCCGGCTTTATGCTCACCGCCGACGGTAGCCTCCACCTGCCCGACTGAGTCGCCACGACCGGCCGGCGTGCTAATATACTGGCCGGCGTCGATACCTGTCGTCTGGAGGCCGCCATGCCCAAGTTCGGAATCAGCCAGCCGGTCCGTCGCGTCGAAGACGCGCGTTTTCTGACGGGCCAAGGCCGCTTCGTCGACGACCTGTCCTTGCCGGGCCAAACCTGTGGCTACGTGCTGCGTTCGCCCCACGCCCATGCCGCGATCCGCTCCATCGATACCACCCACGCCGCGAAGCAACCCGGCGTGCTCGCCGTCATCACCGGCGCCGATCTGACGAAGGACGGTGTCGGGGCCCTGCCCTGTTTCGCCGATGTCAAAAATCGCGACGGTTCGAAGCTAGAGGTTCCAAAGCGCTTTCCCCTCGCCGTCGACATGGTCCGCTTTGTCGGCGATCCCGTAGCCTTCGTCGTCGCCGAAACCCTGGCCCAAGCCCGCGACGCTGCCGAAGCCATCGTCATCGACTACGCGCCGCGCCCGGCTACCGTCGATCTCGCCACCGCGCTCGCGCCCGGCCAGCCGCAAGTCCACGAGGCACGTCCCGATAACCTCGCCTTCGATTGGGAATTCGGCGACGCCGCCGAGGTCGAGAAAGCCTTCGCCGGCGCGGCTCGCGTCGTCCGTCTGCCGCTCATCAACAATCGCCTGGTGGCGAGCCCGATGGAGACGCGCGGCGTCATCGCCACCGTCGAGGGTGGACGCGTCGTCGTCCACACCGGCAACCAGGGCCCCTGGACCATTCGCTCGCTGCTCGCGCAACGCGTCCTGAAAGTCGGCCCCCAGGACGTCCGGGTTATGACTCCGGACGTCGGCGGCGCCTTCGGCGCCAAAATTTTCTATTACCCGGAGCACGCGTTGGTGGCGTGGTCTACGCGGCGTCTCGGCCGACCGGTAAAATGGGTCGCCGACCGCAGCGAGTCGTTTCTGTCCGACGCCCAAGGCCGCGATCACATCACGACGGCCGAGATCGCGTTTTCGTCCGATCACCGGATCGTCGGCTACCGCGTCGACACCATCGCCAACATGGGCGCTTACTTGTCCGAGTACGGCCCGGAAATCCCAACCTCGGCGGCGCTCAAGGTTCTGCCCGGCATTTATGATGTGAAGTGCGTTCACTATCGCGTCCGCGGCGCCTACACCCACACCGTGCCGGTCGACGCCTATCGCGGCGCCGGCCGCCCCGAGGCGATCTATCAGATCGAGCGTTTGATGGACGAAGCCGCGGCCGAGCTCGGTATCGACCGGGTCGCGCTGCGCCGTCGCAATTTCGTCCCGGCTAGCGAGTTCCCGTTCAAGACCGCGGTCGGCGAGATTTACGACTCCGGCGATTTCGGGCGCGTTCTCGACACCGCCCTCGCCAAAGCCGACTGGGCGGGATTCGCGGGCCGGCGACGGACCGCCGCCACCCAGGGCAAGCGACGCGGCATCGGACTCGGCTACTTCATCGAAGCGACCATGGGCGGTCCCGACGAGTCGGCCGGTATCCGCTTCACTCCCGAAGACCGCGTTGAAATTCTGGTCGGCACTCAGTCGTCGGGTCAGGGTCACGAAACCGCCTACGCCCAAGTCCTGCACGAGCGGCTCGGCGTTCCGATCGATGCGATCGATCTCGTCCAAGGCGACACCGATCGGATCGCATCCGGCGGAGGGACCGGCGGATCGCGCTCCCTGACCGCCGAGGCCTGGGCCATCGACGCCGCGTCCAACAAAGTTATCGAGAAAGCGACGCCCCTCGCCGCCAACGTTCTGGATGCCCCAGATGTCGAATTTCATGACGGCATGTTCCGCGTCCCCGGCACCGATCGGACCATCAGCGTTCTCGATCTGGCGGCCCGACTGCGGGCCAGCGGCAGCAACGCCAGTCTCGATGCCGACGCCAAGATCACCGTTCCGGCCTGGACCTTTCCCAACGGCTGTCACGTCGCCGAGGTCGAGATCGACGAAGACACCGGCGTTCCAACCCTGGTCGCCTACACCATCGTAGACGATTTCGGACGGATCATGAATCCGCTGCTGGTCGAAGGCCAAGTCGACGGCGGCGTCGTGCAAGGCATCGGCCAAGCTCTGTTCGAACACGCCCGCTATGGCGAAGACGGACAATTCCTGTCGGCATCCTTCCTCGATTATTGCCTGCCACGCGCCGCCGACCTGCCGCATCTCGAATTCTCGACCGTCGAGGTGCCGTGCCGGAACAATCCGTTCGGCGTCAAAGGCTGCGGCGAAGCGGGCGCCATTGCCTCGCCACCGGCCGTCATCAATGCCATCGCCGATGCGCTCGGCGGCAAGCAGCGCGTCCACATCGACATGCCGGCGACCGCCGAGAAACTCTGGCGGCTTCTCCAGGCGCGCTGACTCGGAATAACGATCTGCCCGAAGTGTTTGTATTCAGGGCCCCAGAACGGGTCCGGATGACTCCAACGCGAGTCGATTATTTATACGTCTGGGAATTGCGCCGTGGCGGCTGGATCATCCAGCCGCCGCTTTCGCTTGCGGCCGCATCATTTTTGCCAAGAGCCGAACGTCCCAAAAACGGCGGAAACCATGGAGTTAGACTCGCGGTCGGCAGCGGCGAGCTTCATCGCCTCGGTGACGGCGTCGATGTAGGCCGGCGAATTATGATCCATCCGGCCGACGTCGAGGTTTTCGAGGATGTTCAGAGTTTCGAGCACCATCGGACCTTGGCACCACGGTCCGCAGCCGTAGACATCGAGATCGCCATAGCGAATTTTCTGCGGCGCTTCGATGTCAGCGCGGAATCCGGCCAAGTCCTCGGCCGTCATGACGCCACCCAGCTCGCGTTGCTGCGCCAAGATGCGTGTCGCGATGTCGCCATTGTAGAACGCGTCGCGCGCCGCCTGGAGACCAGCCCGGCGGTCACGCCGGATTTGGTCGCTTCCTGGTCGGCGAGATACTGCAGCGTCGAGGCCAAGTCTTTTTGGAAGAATAGCTCGCCGACTCGCGGCGGCCGGCCGCCGGGCAGGAAGATCGCCGCGGTCACCGGATTCTTCGCGATCTGATCCTGCGTCTCTTCGAGACGCTCTGCCATCATCGGATACATCGGGAACCAGTCGCGGGCGAACCGGATTGCGGCCCGCGCCGCCTCGCCGAACGAGATCGTTCCGAACTCCTCCAGCGCCGTGATCCAGATATCAGGCGCCGATGGCACGACCGTGTTCAGGATTCCGTCAGGAACACGCCCGCCGAACCGCTCGTGGAAATAGGCGCAGCTCAGCGCCGTCGGCCAGGTGCCGACGCCGGTGGTCGAGGCGACTCGTTTCTGATCGGCAAGATAAATCATCGCCGGCGCGACGCCGCCAAACCCCGTGAACTCGCTTTGCAGGACATTGATGGCGATACCGGTGGCGACACCAGCGTCGATGGCATTGCCGCCGGCCTCAAGAATTTCGTGGCCGGCCAGCGACGCCCAGTAATGGCCCGACACCACCAGATGGTGGCGGGCCATGAGGTTCGGGCGATAGGGCCGTTTCGGATCGGGTTGCGAGGCCACGGGCGTCTTGACGGTCTGGTCCCGGCTCAGACGGCGACGGCGCCGGAGACGCGGCGCGGATCGTGCGCCGCCTTGAGGACTCCCTTTTCGCGGTCGGCCAGGATCGTACAGACCGTCGCGACGTCCATATGTCCGGCGTCGGGTCCCCAGGCCGGCCACCAACCGACTTTGTGGCCCATGCGCGCCAACGCGTCGCCGGATTCACGGGCGATGCGGGATTCGAGCCACAGGCTTCCCGGCTGATAGTCGTGCGGCGGATTGGCGATCAGGGTCTGAGGGAAGCTGTGGGTGTTGAAGCGTGGCGCTTCGACGGCATCCTGCGGGTCCATGCCGAACACGAAGACGTTGAGGAGCACCTGAAGGTTCGCCTGCAATTGGTTGTCGGAGCCAGGCGTGCCGAGCGGCAAGATCCAGCGCTTGCCGCCCAACGCCAGCACCGGACCGTTGGTCATGCGCGGCCGTCGTCCCGGCGCGACATGGGCCGTGTGCTTCGGATCGGTGCGGCTGCCTTTGCCGCGTGTCGACGGCGACATCCCGGTCCCCGGAACGATCGGCGCGCCGCCGTTACCGTCGCTCGGCGTTCCCGAGAAGGTATTGCCGTGGCGGTCGATGACACAGACGTAAGACGTGTCGTTGGCGAAGACGTCGACGCTGCCGGCGGGGGCTGGCATTACCGATCCAGCCTTGGCGCTCGTCGGCGACGGCCACTTGCCGCCCGGCACTTTGCCGGCCGGGGGCATTTCCGGCCACGCCTGATCGGGGCGAATCATTTTCCGGCGGGCATCGGCGTGGGCCGCCGACAGCAGCGCGTCGATGGGAACGTCGACGAATTTGGGATCGCCGAAATAGACCTCGCGGTCGGCCATGGCGAGCTTGATCGCCTCGATCACGGCGTGGATGTAGGGAACCGAGTTGTGGCCCAGCGCCTTGAGATCGAAGCCCGAGAGTATATTCAGGGCCTCGAGCATTCCCGGCCCCTGGCCCCAGGGCCCGACGCTATAGACATCGGTCGCGCCGAAACGGACGTGGCACGGCGGCTCGACCTCGGCCCGGAACCCGGCCATGTCCTCGACCCGGAGAAGGCCGCCTTTTTCCTTTTGATGGCGTTCGATGGCGGTGGCGATATCGCCCTGATAGAAGGCGCGCCGCGCCGCGGCGAGGCCGGCGGCCCGGCCGCCTTTCTTCGCGCCGGCGGTTTCCTCGTCGGCCAGGAACTGGAGCGTTTTGGCGAGGTCTTTTTGATAGAAGATCTCGCCGACCGCGGGTGGCCGGCCGCCCGGCAGATAAATGGCGGCCGTCGGCGCATCCTGGCTGAATAGCGCGACGCGATTTTGGATGTTCTCGGCCATCAGCGGATACATGACGAAGCCGTCCCGGGCATAACGGATCGACGCCGCGGCCACTTCGGCGAAGGACATCGTCCCGAAACGCTCCAGACAGGTGAACCAGGCGTCCGGCGCGCCCGGGACGACGGTCTGCATGATGCCATCCATGAGACCGTTGTGGTGCTTGTGAAAATAGTCGCAGGTGGCGAGGCGCGGATGAGGTCCGACGCCGCTCACCGAGACGACCTCATTCTTGTCGGCGAGATAGATGAGAATCGGGGCGACGCCGGCGAAGCCGACCATCAGGCTTTCGACGACGCCAAGGGCGATGCCGCCCGCCACGCCGGCGTCGATGGCGTTGCCGCCACTCTCAAGCACTTGGAACGCGGCCTGAGCCGCCAGGTAATGTCCCGCCGAGGCGGCGTGACGAACGCCCCAATAGCGGACGCGATACGGTTGCTGGTCCTTTGTCATGGCGGCCATGGTCGTCCTCCCTGGGAAGGTTTCAAACCGGCGCCGGGTTCGGCGCCTCCGAGTATAAATGACATTCGACGTGGCGCGTCGCGCCGTGCGTGACCGGATGCGGCACGATCGTGCTGCACACCGCCATCGCTTTGGTGCAGCGCGGATGGAACGTGCAGCCGCTCGGCGGATCGATGGAATTGGCGTAGGCGACACCGAGGTGCGTATCGGGAACGCCGCGGCCGGGTTCTGGCGTGAGCACCGACGCCAGCAAGGCCCGGGTATAGGGATGAGCCGGAGCGCGGAACAGCTGTTCGCTGTCCGTCTCCTCGACGACGCGGCCGAGATACATGACATAGGCCCGCACCGCCATGTGCTCGACGACCGCGAGGTTGTGACTGATCAGGAGATACGCGAGCCCGAGCTCACGTTGCAGATCGAGAAGCAGGTTCAGGATCTGCGACTGCATCGAGACGTCGAGGGACGACGTCGGTTCGTCGCAGATGACGATCCGCGGGCGCATGATCAAGGCGCGAGCGATGGCGACTCGCTGGCGCTGGCCGCCCGACAATTGGTCGGGATAGCTGTCGGCATAACGGGGCGAGAGACCGACCATGTCCATCATCTCGACGACCTTCTTCCGCCGGTCGTCGGTGCTGCCCATGCGATGGACGCGAAGCGGCAAGGCGATGATGTCGGCAATCCGCTTTCGCGGATTGAGCGACGAGTACGGATCCTGGAAGATCGGCTGGACGCGACGGGCGATGTCGCGCTGATCGAGCTCGTGCATCGGGAGGCCGTCGAGTCGGACCTCGCCCCGGGCCGGCCGGATCAAGCCCAACAGCATCATCGCGACGGTCGTCTTGCCGCAGCCCGACTCGCCCACCAGGCCGACGGATTCGCCAGCGCGAAGATTGAGGCTGACGCCATTGACGGCCCGCAACAGGCGCTTCGGCCGCATGAATCCCGTGCTGACCTTAAACGAGCAGTGGACGTCGCGGGCTTCGAGGACGACGTCGGTCATGCCGCGGCCCCGTGGCCCCGGGCCGCGCAAATCGCCGCCGGGACCACGCACCGATAGCCGCGGCCAGGCGTCACCTCGTTCATCAAGATGGGATCGGGCGCGCAGGCGGCATGGGCATAGGCGCAGCGGTTACGGAAATGGCAGCCGCCGAGATCGCCCATCAATGTCGGGACGGCGCCCGGGATCGACCCCAAATGCTCGCCGCGCTTGACGCGGCCCGGCACCGGAATGCAGCGCAGCAGGGCCTGGGTATAGGGATGAAGCGGATTGGCGAAGACTTCGTCGACGGTCCCGGTCTCGACGATCTGACCCGCATACATCACGGCGACGCGGGTCGCGACCCGGGCGACGATTCCGAGATCATGGGTGATCAAAACCATGCCCATCCCGAAGCGCTTCTGAAGCGCCGACAGGAGATGAAGAATCTGGGCCTGGATCGTCACGTCCAGCGCCGTCGTCGGTTCGTCGGCGATGATGAGGTTTGGTTCGCAGATCAGGGCCATGGCGATCATGACGCGCTGGCGAAGTCCGCCTGAAAGCTGGTGCGGATACTGGCGGAGGCGGCTTGCCGCGGCGGTAATGCCGACAGTCTCTAGAAGATAGATGGCGCGATCGCGGGCGACGCCGCGCCGCGATAAATAGTGGCGGCGGTAGGTTTCCGATAGCTGCTCGCCCACGGTGTAGGCCGGATTCAGCGACGTCATCGGCTCTTGGAAGACCATCGACATGCGTCGGCCACGGATGTCGGCCAGCTGGCGCTCGGTCAAGCCGACGAGGTCGCGGCCTTGAAGCTCGAGACGCCGGGCGTCGCGCCGCGCCCATTTGGGCAAAAGTCCCATGAGAGCGAGCGCCGTCAGGGATTTGCCGCAGCCCGACTCGCCGACGATGCAGAGCGTCTCGCCGCGATCGACCGAGAAGCTGACGTCGCGGACGGGTCGAAAGTCGCCAGCCGTCGCCGGAAATGTGACCGAGAGGCCGTCGACCTCGAGAAGCGCCGTCACGCCCGGCGCTCCGGCGCGGTGACGTCGCGAAGTCCGTCGCCGACCAGGTTGATGGCAAGGATCAGCACGAACAACGCGATACCGGGGATACCGATCAACCACGCATCGAAGAACATGTCGGTCTTGGCTTCGGCGATCATCAGGCCCCACGACGGCAGCGGCGGCTTCACGCCAAGGCCGAGGAACGACAGCACCGCCTCGAGAAGGATGGCGACCGCCATCTCGATGGTGGCGACGACAATCAGGGCGTTGGCGACGTTGGGCAGGATCTCGCGAAAGATGATGTAGGCCGATGAGCAGCCATTGGCTCGCGCCACCGTCACGTAGTCGAGGTTCCGGATCTGCAGCGTGACGCTGCGCATGACGATCGCGAAACGGTCCCAGATCAGGAAACCGAGCGCCAAGATGATGGTCGTGATCGATCCGCCGAACAGCGTCACGATGACGAGGCAGACCAGGATCAGCGGCAGGCTGAGACGCGTCGTGACCAAAAAGTTGACGAACATGTCGATCCGGCCGCCGAAGTAGCCGGCGGCCACGCCAAGAGCCGTCCCCAGGGTCCCAGAAATCAACATCGCCAACGTCCCGATGAGCAGCGAGATCCGAGCGCCGTAGATGATGCGGCTCAGGTAATCGCGGCCGATACGATCGGTGCCGAACGGATGGGCCCAACTCGCTTTGTGGTGGTCATTGATCCAGGCGTGCCAAACCGGCGGAATGCGCCGGTTGCTGAGGTCCTGGGCATAGGGGTCGTAGGGCGCGAGGACCGGAGCGAAGATCGCCATGATGACAATGACGGCGATCAATCCTGCGCCGATCAGAAGCCCGACATGGCTGAAGACCCGGCGGCTGAGCACGGCTCGGCGCGACGGCATCGGAACGAGGCCTAAAGTGTCAGGAGGAAAGCCGGGATCCGCCATGACGATCCGCTCTAGGCGATTCGAATCCGGGGGTCGAGGAAGGCATTGAGAAGATCGGACAGGAAGACGAGCAGGATGTAGAACCCGGCCAGGACGACGACGACGGCCTGGATCACCGGAAGATCGGCGGCATGGAGCGCCTCCCAGGCCATGTACCCAATGCCATGAAGCGCGAAGACAGATTCGACGACGACCGATCCGGCCAACAGATGTCCGAACTGGACGGCGGCGACGGCGACCACCGGAATCACCGCGTTGCGCAGCGCGTGTTTGAAGAGGACGGTTCGCGGCAACAGACCCTTGGCCCGCGCCGTTCGGATATAATCGGAGGCCATCACGTCGATCATGCCGGCCCGGGTCAGGCGCATGATGATGGGAATCGAATAATACGAGAGCGCGATCGACGGCATGACGAAATGTGCCGCCGTTCCCGTGCCTGAGACCGGCAGCCAATGCAGCGTTACGCCGAAGACGATGATCAGGACCAAGCCGAACCAAAAGGTCGGCATGGCCATGCCGACGACGGCGAAGCCGAGCGCAAACCGGTCGATCCATGAATTCGGGCGCAGCGCCGCGACCATGCCCAGCGGCACGGCGACGACGAACGCCAGAATCAGGGCTAGGCCCCCGACGGTCGCGGTGACCGGAAATTTCTCGGCCAGCATGGTGAGCACCGGCCGGCGCTGTCGGATCGACGTGCCGAAGTCCCCGGCCAACGTTCCGCTCAGCCACTCGCCATATTGGACATAGAGCGGCCGGTCAAAGCCGTACTCGCGGCGAAGGCGTTCGATCTGGGCGTCGGTCGCGCCTTCGCCGGCGATGGCGATCGCCGGATCGACCGCGACATTGGTAAACGTGAAGGTGAGGACGGACACGACGAAGAGAACGAGAAGAGCGACGGCAAATCGTTTGGCGGCATAGGCAGGCACTGGAGCCGGCCCCTACGCGATGCGACGGGTACGACGTGACGCGGGAGATCGAACGCGGCCGCACCCGCGCCGGTCCACGGCGCGGGTGCTGTGCGATCGCATCGGCGGACCGCCTACTTCCACTTCGACATGAAGAAGCGCGGGTCCTCGTCGTTCCAGGGGGTGAAGTCGAGGTCCGACGTGTGCGCATACATGATCGACGTCGTGAACAGCGGCAGGTACAACACCTCGTTCGAAATCCGCTTCGCGGCGTTGTGATAGAGATCGACCCGCTTCGGCAAACTGGTCGCCAAAGCCTGCTTGATCCAATCGATGACCTGCGGGTCCTTCACGTTGTCGCGGCTGCCGCCGTAGAACGCGAAGGGCATAACGATTTCGACGTCGTTGATGTTGTACTGGCCGTGGGACTCCATGACCATCGGCGTCTTGCCTTGGGCGACGAGGTCGGCGAAGGCCGTGAACGACGGCGTGATCTCGACGCTGAGCTTGATTCCGACGGCGTTCAAATACCCTTGAATCGACTCGAGGAAGACACGGTTGAGGCCTTGGGCATAGGTCCAGACCGAGGACGAGAAACCGTTCGGAAAGCCGGCTTCAGCGAGTAGTGCCTTGGCCTTGGCTGGGCTGTAGTCGTAGTGAGTCACGGTCGACTGATCGGGGCATCCGGTCTGGAGCGGATAGCACAGCACATGGACGACGTCGGCGCCGGGCCCGACCAGCTCCTTGGCCATCTTTGAACGATCGATGGCATGGGCGATGGCGCGCCGCACGCGAACGTCCTTGTACGGCGTGTTCGGATCGCGGCCCATGACGTCGAAGCCAAGCCAGAAGACGCGCATGGTACCGCCCGATGCAACGGTCTTTCCGGGCAGAGCCTTGAAGCGATCGGCCTGTTCGGGCGGCAGTCGCCACATCCAGTCGATGCCGCCGGACAGGAATTCGGCCATCACCGTCGCCTCGTCTGGCAAATTACGGATGATGACCTTGTTGATCGCCGGGGTGCCCTTGATGCCGTCCTTGAAATAGTTGGGGTTACGCTCGAGGATCGCCTGCTTCTGGGGCTCGAAGCTCGTGATGCGATACGGGCCCGTTCCGACCAACCGTTTGACCGATCCGCCGGGGCCGTAGAAGTCCTTGGGAAGAATGGGCGTGACCTGCGAGAGGAACGCCAGCGCCGCGCCGGCCGGTCGCGAGAGCTTCAACCGGATCTTGTGCGGATTAATCTGCTCGACGTCCTTGACCCAGTCGAACCATTCGCGGTTCGGCAGCTTGTTCTGGGGGTCATTGAGGTACGCGAAGGTGTAGGCGACGTCGGCGCCGGTGAACTCCACGCCGTCGTGCCATTTGACGCCTTGGCGCAGGTCCATCTCCAGCGTCAGGTCGTCGATCCACCGCCACGAGGTGGCAAGGAGCGGAACATCCTTGAAGGTCTTGGGATCGCGGCCGACGAGGGTATCGAAGGCCATCTCGCCGATCACGAGTTTGACCTCTCGAAGACCGGTGTAATAGGCGTCGATCGTATCGAAGGGGAACGAGAACCCAACCCTCAGCGTATCAGCGCTTTTCTGGGCTTGGGCCGAGTCCGGCGCGAGGGTGAAGGTGGCAAGGAAGGCGGCGAGGGCCGCCGCCAGCAGATGGCGTGCGCGCATCATCTAGATCCTCCCAACACTCTTGTTTCGTTGCGGACGTTTTCGTCCTGTCACCTAAAACGGTAGCATTGCACTATCGGAATGTAAACGCGGAGCAGGTATTCCACAGCCGCGGAGCGGGGAGGAAATGTCATGAGCGTCGAACGCAAGCTTGAGTCTCTCGGGCTCGTCATGCCCGACATCGAAAAGCAATACCGCACCAATCCGACCGGGGCGCGATTCCGGTCCCATCTCGCCCACGGCAACGCGCTTTATATCTCCGGCAGCATCGCGATGAAGGACGGGACGCGCTATATGACCGGCGTCCTCGGCAAGGATCTCTCGATCGAGCATGGTTACGAGGCGGCGCGCTACGCGGCGTTGCATTGCCTCGGCATCGCCAAGTTCGCGCTCGGCGATCTCGACCGCGTCACCCAGGCGCTGCAGCTGATCGGCTACGTCAATTCCGCGGACGGATTTTCGGAGCAGCCCCGCGTCATCAACGGCGCTACCGATCTTCTGGTCGAGTTGTATGGGGAGGCCGGCATGCCGACCCGCGCCGCGATCGGTTGTCACGGCCTCGCCGCCAACAATTCGGTCGAGCTTGTGCTGACGTTGCTGTTTTCTGGAACCGAAGTCCGTTCGCCGCTAGCCCGCGAAAAGATCGCGGCGGCGCGTTAGGCGATTTTCGCCGCTAGACCGCGGCGGCGATCGCCTCGATCTCGACGAGCATGCCGGGAATGCCAAGCCCGGCGACCGCGATCATGGTCTCGGCCGGCGCATGCGTGCCGAGAATGCGGTCGCGGACGCGCCGGAATGTCTTGGCGTCTTCGATATGGCGGAGGAACACCGTCACTTTGACGAGGTTCTTCGGCTTCATCTTCGCCGCCTTGACAAGCGCCAGAATGTTCTTCAGCGCGCATTCGACTTGCGATGCCATGTCTTTGGGAATCGTCCCATCTTTGCGACAGCCGATCTGTCCGGACGTGACGAGCAAGCGCGCCCCCGCCGGAACCTCGACGCCTAGGCTGTAGACCACCGTCGGCGGCGCCACGGCGCGCGGATTGTGATGCGTGAGTGTCTTTTTACGTTTTGCGGCCATGATGCGATCCCCTCGATTCAAGCTTAGGCGAGCCAACCGCCGTCGATCGTGACGTAAGACCCGGTCATGTAGGCCGAGTCGGCCGACAGCAGGAACGAAATAACCGACGCGATTTCCTCGGGCTGGCCATAGCGCCCGAGTGGGATGCGCGAGATGAATTCGGCAGCCTTCGCCGGGTTGGCGCGGCTCGCCGCCGTCATCGGCGTTTCGATCACGCCTGGTCCGACGATGTTCACGGCGATTTTGAAGGGCGCCCATTCGACGGCCAGAGTCCGGCCGAGGTTCAGGACGCCAGCTTTCGACGCAGAATACACCGCGCTCCCAGGCGTCGAGACCTTGGACGCGATCGAGCCGAGAAAGACCATGCGGCCTGGCTGCTTCGCCTTGATCATGGCGCGGGCCGCGGCGCGCGCCGTCAAATAGACGCCGGTCAGATTGATGTCGATGATGCGACGGAATTCGGCGATTTCCATAAGGTCGCCACGGGTTTTGATTATGGCGTTGACGCCGGCCGCTGCGACGACGGCGTCGAGGCGACCGTAGTGCTTGTAGATTTGCGCGACGACGGACTCGCAGGACTCTGGCTCGCGCACATCGATGGCGAGCGCAAGACTGGCCGGCAGTTTCTCCGCGGTGCGCTTGGCGCCCGCCGCGTCGACGTCGGCGCAGGCGACGCTAAATCCATCATTGGCGAGCCGCATCGAGGTGGCACGGCCGATGCCCGACCCGGCGCCGGTGACCAAGACCACGGGCCGACCGGCCCGCGCGCTGCTGCGTTTCGCCTTCGCCATCGCCGTTCTCCGGTTTACTGGTCGCGAAAGGAACGACGCCGGGCGAAAACCCAGCGCCCGTTCCGCTTTTCGAGAGAGTCTTCATAGCGACCCATGGAGACGAGCCGCGGCGGCGCTCCGGAGTCGACTTGGAAAATCACGTATTCGCAGACCGCCTCGGCACGGTCGCCCGAAAGCGTCCGGATCAAGGGCGGATTGGTCATATGGCGTTCGCGGAAAGCTTTTTCGCGGTGACGTTCGACGAGGCGATCCTGGTTGGCCTTGATGCCGGTGCGCGGCGGGACGCCTGGCGCACCCGGGACGAACTCGACCTCGGGCGCGAAACACGCGGCCAGCATCTCCAGATTCACTTCGTCGAGAGCGAAAGCATATTGCGTGTAGAGATCGTCGATCGCCAAGCGGTCGCGCAACTCGGTGTCGTCGGCGGCAGCGGTCATGCGGGATCCCATGTTGGGCCGTGAGTCGGATCGATCAGGCGGTCATCGCCGCCAATGGCGCTGATCTCGGCCATCTCGGCAGGCGTCAACTCGAAATCGAAAATGGAGAAATTCTCGCGGGCGTGATCCTGGTTAGAGGCTTTGGGGATCGCCGCGACCCCGTCCTGCTGTACGAGCCAGCGGAGCGCGATCTGGACCGGAGTTTTGCCATGATGAGCCCCGATCCGCTTCAACAGCGCGTCCGATCCGACGCCGCCCTTGGCGGTCGGGCTGTAGGCGGTCAGCATCATGCCGCGCGGCCTGATGTACGATAGCACCGGGCGCTGCGAGAGCCCGACGTGATACTCGACTTGGTTGCAGAGAAGATCTGCGCCGCAGACCTCGACCGCTTCCTTCAGCAGTGCCACTGGAAAATTGCTGACCCCGACGTGACTGGCCCGCCCCTTGGCTTTGACCGAGGCGAGCGCCTTCAGCGATTCGCGAAGCGGTATCGCGGCGTTCGGCCAATGGATCAACAGAAGATCGACGTAATCTTGCCGGAGAGCCTTCAGGCTCCGCTCGGCCGAGCGCTGCAGATCGCCGTCGCGCAAGGCGTCGTTCCAGACCTTCGTGACCAGGAAGATATCCTTGCGGGCGACCCCGGACGCAGCGATGCCGCGGCCCACCTCGGGTTCATTGTCGTATTTCGCGGCGGTATCGATATGGCGGTAGCCGATCTCGAGGCCAGCGCGAACCGACCGCTCGCACTCCTCGCCCCGCAACGGCCATGTTCCGAGGCCGATCGCCGGTATCCGCACGCCTTTGGCGTCTACGTAAATCATTGCTCCCCGCCGGCAGAGACTAGCATGAACGGTGCGAATGGTAAGATGCGTCGCGCGAGCGACGGAGTGACAATCCCGTGACGACCGGCGGCCCCTCCCCCGATCAAATCCGAACCGTCAGCGACTGGCTGGTGGCGGGTGGCACCGGCAACGCCGCGCCCCAGGACGTCATTCGTTTGCTCTGCGAACAGCCGCCGCAGACGCCGATCTTCTTGCCGTCCAAATCCTTCTTCACGTCTTTGACCGACGTGTTGGCTTGGTGGACCGCGGCGACCGTCGGCGACTTGGTGTAGGG
This sequence comes from Rhodospirillales bacterium, assembly GCA_009691105.1. Lineage (GTDB taxonomy): Bacteria > Pseudomonadota > Alphaproteobacteria > Rhodospirillales > SHVU01 > SHVU01. The sequence goes on along the minus strand of SHVU01000006.1, from coordinate 54,457 downwards.
ATCGGTGAAGATCAGGACCTCGGCGCGCTGTTGCGTCACCGTGAGCGTCTGGACGTTCATGTCCCAACGCCCTTGCCAGTGACCGGCGACCACGACCGCGAAATCCGGCGCGACGTATTCGACCTTCACTCCAAGACGACGGGCGATTTACTCGGCGACGTCGGGATTGAAGCCGACGATCTTGCCGGTCGAGTCGCGGAACATGGCGGGCTCGAACTTGGCTTGCAGCGCGACGCGGATCGTGCCGCAGGCTTTGACTTCGGACAGCAAATCGTCGGCCGCGTTGCCGACCATCGGCATCATGGCGATGGCGGCAGCGACCAAAAGGCGACGGCAATGATGAGCGATGCGGTTCATTGTTTCCCCCTTAAACAGAGAGTCCGGAATGGGATTCGCGAAAATTTTAGCCTCACGCCAAGACACGCGAGCTCACGCAGTTCACACGGGCGTCATCGGGGTTTCAAGACAAAAACATGTCGGCATACCGCCGACTGGAGATTGACAGCGATTACCAGCCGAGGCGGACGGCACCCAGCGCCATGGTCGTCGCCGCCAACGTCGGCTCGACGACCGGAACGCCGATCGCGTCTTCCAAACGGTCGCGGAACCGCGCCATGCCGGCGCAGCCCATGGCGACGGTTGAGGATGCTGGCCAGCGCCCGCGTCGCGATACCACCCGCGTCGTCGGCCAGGGGCGCGATCATGACGAGCGTCGGCTTCGAGCGTGACGTGAATCCGGCGCCGAGAAGTCGATCGATGATGCTGAGCGGCGTCCGTTTTGGTTCCGGCGGGGCTGACGAAGCCGGCGTTTCATCGGCCGGCATAACGGCGCCGCGCAACCGGTCCATCAACCCGCCGAGCGACGGCAGGGTGATCGACGGCTGCGGCGTATCGGCGACCGAGGACTGGAGTAACTCCTGGCGTGGGATTTCTTTGACGAGAACTGGTCCGACCGCCCGGGCGGTCGCGGCACGCGGGCTTTCGTCAAGAAGGCCAAGCTCGCCGAACATGTCGCCGGGCCGGAGGAGCGATATCCTGGTCGCTGTCTTTTCGGCCAGCTTGACGAGTTCGACCCGGCCTCGCGACAGGAGATAGGCAGCCCGGCTCGGCTCGCCCTCGCGAAAGATGATCTCGCCGTCGGCAAATGCGCGTTCGACTTCCTTCACGCCGCGTTCCAGTCATTAAAAGAGGGCTCCAGCATACCTGGACAACGGCCGCCGGGCGGAAGTAAATAGCGCACCGTGGGGGATTTGAGCGCGGTTACGAGTGGATCATGGCTAGCAAATTCGGTATCGCGATTGCCGCAACGGTGGCGATCGTCGGCAGCATCTGGTCAGTGGCCGGCCACGCCGCCGGCAGTACCTACGACATGCGCCAGTTCGCGCGTCAGCCGCATCCGTTTACCAAAGCGCAAGCCCAGCCCCAGCCGCCGGCCGCGGCTCCGGCTCCGTCACCCCGTGCCCCGGCCGCGCAACCGATGGTTGTCGCCCAGCGTGCCCCGGCTCCGGTGCAGCCCGAGTTCCAGCCGCAGCCGTTGTATGGCGTTCTCTCCGAGTTGCGCTCTGGCCTTCTCGTCCACGACGAAGGCCCGTTCAGCCGCAACAAGGAAAGCGGCTTCGACACCAATTTCGAGGTCCTGTTCGCCTCGCCGTCTTTCCTCGACGTCATCTGGTCGCCCCGCCCGCATCTCGGCGGCACGATCAACTCCGACGGCAACACCAGCCAGGGCTACTTCGGCCTGACCTGGGGTTATGAATTCCTAGGAAACTTCTTCGCCGAGTTCTCGTTCGGCAGCGCCGTCCACGACAGTGAACCCACCGAGGAGCGCCTCGACGCCAAGCAATTGGGCTGCAGCGTCCTGTTCCGCGAAGGGATCGAGCTCGGATACCGGTTCGGCGGTCAGCATGCCGTCAGTTTCCACTTCGATCACATCTCGAACGGCAAGCTTTGTGATAAGAATGAAGGCCTCGAAACCTTCGGCGGCCGCTACGGATATCGGTTTTAAACCATGGCCAACCCGACGATCGTCCGCCACGCCAGTCATTGGGGCGCCTTCCGCGCCGAAGTGAAGGATGGGCGGTTCGTCGGCGTCCAGCCATTCGAACGCGAAACGCGGCTTCTGCCGATGGTCGAGGCGACGCAAGACATCGCCTACGCGCCGAGCCGCATCGATCAGCCGATGGTTCGGCAGAGCTATCTGCGCAAAGGTCCTGGCGCCAACCGCGAAGGTCGCGGTGGCGAAGCGTTTGTTCCGGTGTCGTGGGACGAAGCGCTCGATCTGGTGGCGACCGAACTCAAACGCGTCAAGACGAAGCACGGCAATGCGTCCATTTTCGGCGGGTCTTATGGATGGGCCAGCGCCGGACGCTTCCATCATGCCCGCTCTCTCGTGCGGCGCTTCCTGTTCGGTTACGGCGGCTGCACCGACCAGACGACGAATTACAGCTGGGGTGCGGCGATGGTCTTTTTGCCGCATATCCTCGGCAGTTTTGATGCGACCAACGGCCGCGTCACCGATTGGCGGTCCATCGCGAAAGCCACCAAGCTGATGGTGATGTTCGGCGGCGCCGCGCTGAAGAACGGCCAGGTATCCTCCGGCGGTTTCGCGATCAACAATTATCAGTACTGGCTCGGCCACGCCGCCGACGCCGGAGTCAAATTCGTCGTCGTCAGCCCGGTCTCCGATGACGCGCCGGCCGTCCTCAAGGCCGAGCGCATCTCGATCCGCCCGAGCACCGACACCGCCTTATTGCTGGCGCTGTGCCACACCCTCGACAGCGAGGGCTTGGCCGATCGCGGCTTCATGGAACGCTACTGCACCGGCTTCGATCAATTCCTCGGCTACGTCCGCGGCGAAACCGACGGCACGCCCAAGGATGCCGCCTGGGCCGAAGAGATCACCGCGGTTCCGGCCGCGACCATCGTCGGCCTCGCCCGACGCATGGCCGGCCAACGGACGATGGTGACCGCAACCTGGTCGCTGCAACGTGGCGATCACGGCGAACAGGTTTATTGGGCCGTCATCGCGCTGGCCGCGATGTTGGGCCAGATCGGCTTGCCCGGCGGCGGCTTCGGGTTCGGCTACGGTTCGATCCACGGCATCGGCAACGCCCGACTTCCGGTCCGCGTTCCCGACATGCCGCAGGGTCGCAATCCGGTCGGCTTGGCGATTCCGGTCGCCCGCATCTCCGATATGATGCTGCATCCCGGCGAGACGCTCGAGTTCAACGGCAGCAAGCTCACCTATCCCGACATCAAGCTCGTCTACTGGGCGGGCGGCAATCCGTTCCACCACCATCAGGATTTGAATCGGTTGGTGCGCGCTTGGCAGCGCCCCGACACCGTCATCGTGCACGAGCCATGGTGGACGGCGACGGCGCGTCACGCTGACATCGTCCTGCCGTCGACGACGACGCTAGAACGCAACGACTTGGGCGCGTCGTCGCGGGATCGCTTCATCACGGCGATGCACAAAGTCATCGATCCGGTCGGCAAGGCTCGTAACGATTTCGATATCTTCGCCGATCTCGCCGCTCGCCTCGGCTTCCGCAGCGCCTTCACCGAAGACCGCGACGAGATGGGCTGGATCCGGCACATCTATGAAGGGTGCCGCGCCAACGTTCAGTTCCCGGAACTCGAAGCGGCCGGCTTCGTCATGCCGACCTTCGACGAATTCTGGGCCAAGGGGCATGTCGAGTTTCCGGCGCCCAAGGACGACGTCGTCATCTATTCCGATTTCCGCCGCGATCCCGAGGCGCATGCCCTGACGACACCGTCGGGCAAGATCGAGATCTTCTCGGAACGCCTTGCCAGCTTCGGCTACGACGATTGCCTCGGTCACCCGGCCTGGCTTGAGCCCTGCGAACGACTCGGCTCGGCCCAGGCCAAGCGTTTTCCGCTGCACATGATTTCGAGCCAGCCCTCGGGCCGTTTGCATTCGCAGTTGGATCAAGCCCGCGTCAGCCGCGCCTCGAAAGTGCAGGACCGCGAACCGATCCTGATGAATCCTGCCGACGCCGCCAGCCGCGGCATCGCCGATGGTTCGGTCGTCCGCGTCTTCAACGATCGCGGCGCTTGCCTTGCCGGTGCCGTCGTGACGGACCGCGTCGATTCCGGCGTCGTGCAGCTTGCGACCGGGGCCTGGTACGACCCGGCCGAAGGCGGCAAGCCGGGAACGCTCGACAAACACGGCAACGCCAACGTTCTGACGCCCGACAAGGGCACGTCAAAAGTCGGGCAAGGGCCCATCGCCCTGACGACGCTAGTTCAAGTCGAACCGTTTCGCGGACCACTGCCGTCGGTCGGGTCCTTCGTTCCGCCCCCGACCGTCTCGCGTTAGCCGACGGCCCGCCCGCCTAGGGCTGGGTCCAGTCGGGGATTCGTATTTCGCGAAGATCCGAGCCGTCGATCTTCATCACCCAGAGACGTCGACGCCGTTCCGCTTCCTGTCGTCGATGATCACGATCTGCGTCCCGTCGGGGGCCATCGCCACATACGAAATGAACGTGCTGAGCCGCGTGATGTGGCGGTTGGCGTCGGCTTCGCGCACGAACACATCGAAGTTGAGGAAGCCGTGGACGCCGTCGATGGCGTTGGTCGGGGCCAAGAAAACAATCCGCGCACCGTCTCGCGAGATCGCCGGCCGTGCCGATTCTGATCCTTGCGTGAAGGCCGGCACCAAGCGGTTATTCGCTTCGTCCATCACGAAGATCGTGTTGTCGCCGTAGAGCTGCTTGAACTGGCGGTTGTCGCCGGTGGCATCGAACGCCGGCGGCGACGAGAAGATGAAACGTCGACCGTCCGGCAGATAGAACGGACGCGACGGACGGGAAAAGGCGGGACGAGTCAGCGGCCGTTCGACGCCCGTGGCGATGTCGATCTCATAAATACGGCTGTTGATAGGACCATACGGCCGCTGGCGCGAGAAACTGGTCGAACGCGCATAGATTAGGCGTCGACCGTCGGGCGAGAACGACGGCCAGCCGCGCCAGATATTGCCTTCGGTCAGAACGCGATAGCCGCTGCCATCGACGTTCATGATCGCGAGCTGGGCGTAGGGTCGATTTTCAGTGGCGACAGAAAACGCAAGTCGCGCTCCGTCCGATGAATAGACCGGCGCGAACCAGCTGGTACGCGACGGCGGCTTGAACTCGCGAAGCCGCGCCGACGCCAGATCGAAGGTCGCGATCTTGCATCCCTAGTCGCTGTCGCAAAGATTGAGGGCAAGCCCAGAACCGTCGGGCGCAAAGCTCGGCGAGGCGACGTACCGCACCGGCGCGGCGCACACGACAAGACCGATGACACAGAGAACGGCGACGAGAGCGGCGCGCCGTCCGCCCGGCATCACCGCCGCCAATATAGAAAGAGCGCCACCGCAATGTTGCCCAGCGCGACGAGAAGAAAGACGTCGACGATGCCGATCCATCCGAGGCCAAAGGCCGCCGCCAAAGCCAGGGCCGACACCACCATGGCCATCGCGTTCACGATATTGTTGACGGCGACGGCCCGGGCGCGAAACCCTTTCGCAGCGGCGGTCTGGAGGACGGTGTAGAGCGGCACGGCGAAGAACCCGCCAGCCGTCGAAATTCCGAGCATGTCGATCACGATGCGCCAGCCCATCGGCTGAGCCAGGAAGGCTTCATAGCCGATGAAGGCGGCACCCGCTGGACGGGCCGCGGCGCTGCTCGCGAAATACAGATCGAACGCAAAAATCGCCATCCCCACAGCGGCGATCGGCCCATAGCGATCCGTGATCTCGCCCTTGAGCAGGCGATTGACGGTGAGCGAGCCGGCGCCGATTCCGATCGAGAACGTCGTCAGAAACAACGCCACCACGGTTTCGTCGGCGCCGAGGACGCTTTTGGCTAGCGGCGTAAATTGAGCGAGCAACACCGCGCCGACCGTCCAAAACCACGAAATCCCCCAGATGGCTCGCCGGACCCCGAGATTGATCGCCATCGACCGCACCAGCCGACCCGTCTCGGCAACGAAGTTCCGAGAGATCTGCAAGTCTGGTGCCGCTGGTCCGGCTTTGGGAATGAACAGACACGTCGCAAGACCAAGACCGGCAACGACGAGCATCGCGGTCGACGTCAAGGCGACGCCGCCCTGAGCCAAAATCAACACGCCGCCCAAGATCGTTCCGAACAGAATCGCCAGGAAGGTTCCGGCATCGATCAAAGCCGTGGCTCCGATGAGCGCAGAGCGATCCAGATGATCCGGGAGGATCGCGTACTTCAACGGGCCGAAGAACGTCGAATGCGTTCCCATGAGAAAGAGCGCGACGAGCAACAGCGGCAGGCTCTCGGAGACGAAACCGGCAACGGCAACGGCGACAATGCCGATCTCCGAAATCTTGACGATACGGATGAGAATGGATTTTTCGAGACGGTCGGCTAGCTGCCCCGCGGTCGCCGAAAACAAGAAGAACGGCAGAATGAAAATGCCGCCCGCCAGATTGACGAGCATCGCGGCGTCAATTCCGGCGGCATCGGCCAACCGATACGTCACGAGAACGACCAAGGCGTTCTTGAGGACATTGTCGTTGAAGGCGCCGAAGAACTGCGTCACGAACAACGGTAGGAACCGTCGCGACGCCAGCAACGCAAACTGATTGGGACGGGGGGCTGCCGGTTGAATCATCGCGCCTCTTCCTGGGCGCGGTGCTCGCGCAGCATGCGGAGCACCGTATAGGCGGCCACCGCCAATGTCAGGTGTTTTAGGCTATGACCGCTGATCGTTTGGCTAAGAGCCGCGAAGACCTCGTGGTCGAAAATCTCGAACAAGCGGCTCGCCCCGTAACATCCGATCGTTATCGCGAAAAAATTCGTGTCGCGATGGCGTCCGGGAAAGAGCATCACGATCAAGAGCGCCGCCAACACCGGCGCGCCCTGCGTGAACGCGTAGACACGTAGATCGCTCGCTTCCGCTGCCTCACTGAATTCCCAATGCAACGCGCCGGCCACCGACAGCGCAAGCAACACGGGAAGAATCACGATTCCGGCACGCCGACCGACCCGTTCAATCATGATGATCGACACCAACGCCATAGTCGGAATACCCATCGCGGCGCGATCCCAGAACAGGCGCTCGGTCGACGGGTTTTGGTGATAGTAGGCCGACGCGATCCCGACCAGAGCGAGACCGAAGAAAAAGGTGAACGTTGCGATGGCAAAGGCCAATCCCTCTTCGGGCTTGATCGGCGGAAGGCTAGCGACAAAGCGAATACCTAGAAGCCCAACCATCACGAACGCCAGACTCGACACGACATCGCCGGCTCGCGGGATGCCTTGCCAGACACTGGTGTCGGCAAAGGCGTGATAGGCCGAATCTTGCGGGATCTTCGGCAGAAGTCCGACGCCGAGCGCCACGACAACCATCACGCCGAAGATCCATACGAGGCGTGGGCAACGACCTTGCCGGCGGAGGGTGTCCAGGATCATCGGCCTGGGGTCGGAGGCGCTGCCAAGCGCGCGTCGAGTGCGGGGCGAAAACGGGCGACGACGCCGGCCGATTTGGCGCGCTGCTCGACCAGCTTGGCGAAGGCCCCGGAGTCGTACAGGCCGCTTTCGCCGTCGCGCTTCAAATTGGCTTGGCCGTCGGCGGCACGCACCGAGGCGAGCCGCATGGCCATGAAATAGTGGTGGTTCAGGTCGTCCAGACGGTAGCCCGAGAAGCCGAGCGGCACGGTCGTGCCGCTCTTGCCTTTGAACCGCACCGACACGTTCTCGATCCGGCCGCGCCGGCGGGCGATGCCGAGAAGCTCTCCGGCCAAGGCTCTATCGGCGGCCGCGACGATCTCGCTGAACTTGGCGCCGATCAGCTGATTGGGCTGACGATCGACCAGGGGCACGGTCGGCCCCGCCGCGAAAACAATGTTCTCGTCGGCATCGAGTTCGATCAGGACGTCGTCCCAGCAAAACGCCAAAGCCACGAACCGATCACGCTCGGGTCGCATCTTAGTCAGTTGTGGCGTGGCGGCAGGCTCCGCTGTCGGCGGAGTGCTCATAGCGTTCCTAGGATTTCAGTCATTATTACGCCCGCCACCCGATCATACAATATCGAGATCGACCGTTTTATGTCTGTTTGTGACATTGGAGAGGTCCCGCAAACGCATTGCTGAGCCCGGATTCCCGCCATCTCGGGCTTGCATCGCGGGCCGGAAGGCCCTAACCAACCGCCATGGTTCGTATCCCGCCGTCCCGCTCCGAATGCGCCGCGCTGTGTCAGCGCGAATGCTGGATTTTCGATCTCGACAACACCCTGTATTCAGCCTCGACCAAGCTGTTCTCCGAGGTCGACCGGCGGATCACCGAATACATCGCCCGGTTCCTGTCCATCGAACCCACCGAAGCGCGGGACCTTCAGAAACGGTATTTTCGCGAGTACGGAACGTCGATGCGCGGCCTGATGGACAAGCACAAGATGGAGCCAGGCCCATTCCTCGACTATGTCCACGACATCGACCTGAGCCGTCTTCAAGCCGCCAAGCAACTCGACCAGGCGCTGAGCCGGCTGTCGGGACGGAAAATCATCTTCACCAACGCCGATCTCGGCCATGCCCGCCGGGTCCTCGCCAAACTCGATGTCGCCCATCATTTTGAGGCGGTTTTCGATATCGCCGACGCCAACTATCGGCCGAAGCCCGAGCCGGCCGTTTACGATCAACTTATTGAGCGTTTTAACGTGCGGCCCGCCGAGGCCGTGATGGTCGAGGATATCGCTGTCAATCTGGCTCCGGCGGCGGCGCTGGGCATGGCGACCGTCTGGGTCCGCGCCCCGGAACACTGGGGTAACGAGGGCGCGAGCGACGCCCACGTCCATCATGTCGTCGACGACCTGCCGGTCTGGCTTGAGACCGTAACCAAGCCCGACTAGGGACGACGCGGGCTCCAAAACCGGCCGGAGCGGCCCGCCGTTGACAGGTTTCGGGGGCTCCACCATTGTCCGAGGCGCGCCCCATCCCGCCCTTTTTCGGACGATATCCCCATGAATGACGCCGCGCTTCCCGACACGATCGAAGCCGCGTGGGACGACCGCAATAATGTCGGCCCCACGACCCAAGGCCCGGTTCGGGCTGCGATCGAAACCGTTCTGACCCGCCTCGATTCGGGCCAAGCCCGGGTCGCCGAAAAAATCGGCGGCACCTGGCAGGTCAATCAGTGGCTGAAGAAAGCCGTGCTGCTGTCGTTCCGCCTCTACGACATGGCGCCAATTCCCGGCGGGCCCGGAAAGAGCGCCTGGTTCGACAAAGTCGCGTCGAAGTTCGACGGATGGAACGAAGCCCAATTCCGCAGCGCCGGGTTTCGCGCCGTTCCGAATTGTATCGTGCGGCGCTCCGCGTTCATCGCACCAGGCGTCGTCCTGATGCCGAGCTTCGTCAACGTCGGCGCCTATGTCGATCAAGGCACGATGATCGACACTTGGGCGACGGTCGGAAGCTGCGCCCAGATCGGAAAGAACTGCCATATCTCGGGCGGCGCCGGCATCGGCGGCGTGCTCGAACCCTTGCAAGCCAATCCGGTCGTCATCGAAGACAATTGCTTCGTTGGCGCCCGCTCCGAGGTCGCCGAGGGGGTGATCGTCGAGACCGGCGCTGTCCTCGCCATGGGCGTCTACATCGGGGCCTCGACCAAAATCATCGACCGCGCCACCGGCAAAATTCACCAGGGCCGCGTGCCGGCCTATTCCGTCGTCGTTCCGGGAACACTGCCCGGCGCGGCACTGCCCGACGGCCGACCTGGCCCCGGCCTCTACTGCGCCGTCATCGTCAAGCAGGTCGACGAGAAGACACGGGCCCGAACCTCGATCAACGAGTTGCTCCGCGATTGACCGCGCCGATCGACCCCGTCGAACTGGCCCGACGGCTGATCCGCTGCCAAAGCGTCACGCCGACCGACGACGGCGCCCTCGACGTTCTGCAGACCACGCTGACGAGTCTCGGCTTCTCCTGTCATCGCGTGCCGTTCGGCGAAGGCGCGGCGCGGGTCGATAATCTCTACGCGCGCCTCGGCACCGCTTCGCCCAATTTTTGTTTTGCCGGACATACCGACGTCGTTCCAGTTGGCGATGCGGCCGGGTGGAAGATCCCGCCCTTCGAGGCCCGCATCGACGGCGGCCGACTGTATGGCCGCGGTGCCTCGGACATGAAAGCCGCCGTGGCGTGCTTTGCGGTCGCCGCCGAACGCTTCACGGCGAAACGCGGCCGCGACTTCCCGGGCTCGATCACCCTTTTGATTACCGGCGATGAAGAAGGCCAGGGCATCAACGGCACCGCCAAGGTTCTCGAATGGATGCGCCGCCAGGGCGAGACCATCGATGCCTGTCTCACCGGCGAGCCGACCAATCCGACGACACTCGGCGAAATGATTAAGATCGGCCGCCGCGGCAGCTTGAACGCCAAGCTCACCGTCATCGGCACGCAAGGTCACGCCGCCTATCCGGACCGCGCCGACAATCCGATCCCGCGCCTTCTCGCCATGCTGACGGCGCTCAGCGCCGAGCCGTTGGATCGCGGCAACGCGCATTTTCAAGCCTCGACACTTGTCGTCACGACGGTCGACGTCGGCAACGCTACGACCAACGTCATTCCGGCCAAGGCGCGCGCCGGCTTCAATATCCGCTTCAACGACATGCACAGCGGGGCGAGTCTGACGAAATGGATTCGTCAGCGCTTGGACGCAGTCGGCGGTCGCTACGAACTCGACATCGCGGTCTCGGGCGAGTCGTTCCTGACCCCACCGGGCCGCTTGAGCGAGGTCGTCGCCGGGGCCATTCAACAGGTCACCGGGAAAACGCCCGAGCTCAGCACCACCGGCGGAACCTCGGACTCGCGCTTCATCAAAGATGTCTGCCCGGTCCTTGATTTCGGCATGGTTGGGCAAACCATGCACCAGACGAATGAGAACGTCGCCGTCGCCGACGTCGAGGCTCTGGCCAGAATCTATGAAGCCGTTCTCGATCGCTATTTCGCGGCAACGCCATGCTGACGATGCCCGAGGCAACCAAAGCGCTCCAAGGCGCCTATCGGCTGGCGCGGTTCGACAAGGGCGGGCTCGCGCACTTCGAGAATACCTCGCAGGGCGCCATGCGGTCCTTTTACGCGGCGGCTCTGGTCGCGCCGTTCTACGTGCTGTTCGTCGCCTCACGTCGCGCCGAGGGCGACATGGCCGTCGATCCATGGCGCGCCGCCATCATCGAAGGCATCGCCTATGTCATCGCCTGGGTGGCTTTTCCGCTGGTGATGGCGTGGCTCGTGCGCATCATCGATCGCGAGCGCCGCTACCTGCTGTTCGTCAGCGCCTACAACTGGTGCCAGGTTCCGCAGTATGCGTTGTACCTCGGCGTGGCCCTGGCCTTCGTAGCCGGAATGATGGGCGAAGAGGCGGCGGCTTTCTTCGGCGTCGTCACGTTTCTCTACGTGCTTGCCTACACATGGTTCGTCGTCCGCGGCGCCCTCGATATCAGCGGCGTCGTCGCGGCGGGAATCGTCAGCGTCGATTTCCTGGTCGGGATGATGATCAAGCTGAGCGTCATCGCCCGGCTTCACGCCTAAGACCAGCGCTACGCGGGCGGCGTCGCCGCGTCCGGATAGACCACCTCGACAAAGTAGAGCCCGTCCGCCGGCGCGGTCGGCCCACCACGCGCCCGATCGCGGGCCTGCAGCGCCGTCTCGACATCGGCTGGGGTCCATTTCCCCTCGCCGACCAGCTTCAAAGTCCCAGCGAAGTTGCGGATCTGATGGTGGAGGAACGATCGGGCCCGAGCCTCGATCACGATCTCCTCGCCGTCGCGACGCACATCCAGTGCATCCAGCGTCTTGATTGGTGACGCCGCTTGGCACACCGACGAGCGGAAGGTCGTGAAGTCGTGGTGGCCCACCAGTATCGCCGCCGCCTGGGCCATCGCCGCGACATCGAGCGGACCCGTCACCGACCAGACCCGACCGCGCAGCAGGACCGACGGGGCGCGACGATTCAGAATGCGATAGCGATAGCGCCGCTCACGCGCCGAAAACCTGGCGTGAAAATCGGGACCGACCTCGACGACGGTGAGGATCGACACCGGATGCGGCTTCATGTGGAAATTCAGCGCATCGCGGACGGTGTCAGCGGGAAAGGCTCGCTCGATATCGACGTGGGCGACTTGGCCGAGGGCATGGACGCCGGCATCGGTGCGCCCCGCCCCAAAGACCGTCGCCGCCGCGCCGCTCAGGCGTTGGACGGCGTCTTCGATGACGGCCTGGATGGACAACCCGTTGTCCTGGCGTTGCCAGCCGACGAAGGGTGAGCCGTCGTATTCGATGGTGAGTTTATAGCGGGGCATCGAGGGGTGCGCGCCTCGGTCCTGTATCTCATATTGTGCCGCGCAGCGCTATGATGCCGGTCATGAACCCGCCCCGCCCGCCCCATCGCCCGTCCCGCCTGAGCGCCCACGATCACGTCCGCGAGGACCCCTACGCCTGGCTGCGCGACGACGATTGGGACAAGGTCCTGCGCGGCACCAAGCCGCTGACGCCGGATATTCAGGCCCATCTGGAAGCCGAAAACACCTATGCCGAAGCGGTTCTGGCGCCCTCGGCGGACCTGCGCCGCACGCTGCTGGCCGAGCTCAAGGCCCGCATCAAAGAAGACGATTCCACCGTGCCGGCAATCGATGGAGCCTTCGCGTACTACCAACGCTATGTGACCGGCGGGCAGCATCCGATCTTCTGCCGGCGCCGGCTCGACAGCGGCGCTCCCGAAGAAGTTCTGCTCGACGGCGACAAGGAAGCTCAGGGTACGAAATTCTTTCGCATTGCCGGGGCCGACCATAGTCCCGACCATCGCTTGCTTGCCTATGCTGCCGATCGGTCCGGCGCCGAGCTTTTCACGATCCGGTTTCGCGATGTCGCGACCGGCGCCAAACTTCCCGACGAACTTGTCGAGGCCCGCGGCGATGTCGTCTGGGCGAACGACGGCCAAACAGTTTTCTATACGGTCGTCGACGAACACCATCGGCCAAACCGGGTCTTCCGCCACCGCCTCGGCACCGACCGCCGCGAGGACGCCTTGGTCTACGCCGAGCGCGATCCGGGTTTCTACGTCAGCGTCGACAAGACGGAAAGTCGCGGCTTCGTCGTCATCGCCACCCACGACCACGCAACGGCCGAGATCCATGTCATCGACGCCGACGTTCCCGACCAAGCGCCGCGTCTGATCCAGGCCCGCCAGGCCGACGTCGACTACGAAGTCAGCCACATTGGCGAGAGGTTCGTGATCCGGACCAACGTCGGCGACGCCGAAGACTTCAAGATCGTCGAAACGCCCATCGCCCGACCCGGCCGCGAGAATTGGCGAGACGTGGTGGCGCATCGCCCGGGCCGGCTCATTCGCTCAATCCTTTTGTTCCACGATTGGCTGGTGCGGCTGGAACGCGAGGACGGGTTGCCGCGCATCGTCGTCCGCCGCTTAAGCGACGGCGCCGAGCACGCCATCACATTTGATGAAGCGGCTTATGAGCTTGGCCTTCTCAGCGGCTATGAGTTCGCGACCGATACGCTACGCTTCACCTACAGCTCGCTGGCGACGCCGCCGCGCACCTTCGATTACGACCTGGCGACAAGAACGCGGGTTCTTCGCAAGGAGCAGGAGATCCCGAGCGGCCACGACCCTGCCGCCTATGTCACCCGCCGGATTCTGGTGCCAAGCCACGACGGCGAACAGGTTCCGATCTCACTGGTCCACCGCCGCGGCCTAAAGCTCGACGGCGCGGCACCCCTGCTACTGTATGGCTACGGCGCGTACGGCTACGCCATGCCCGCGTCGTTCTCCGCCAACCGCTTCTCGCTGATCGATCGCGGCTTCGTCTATGCCATCGCCCATGTGCGCGGCGGCATGGATCGCGGCTATCGCTGGTACCGCGACGGCAAACTGATGGCGAAGCGCAACACCATCCGCGACTTCATCGCTGCCGCCGAGGGGTTGATCGCGGCCGGCTACACGCGAGCCGGATCCATCTCGGCGCACGGCGCCAGCGCCGGCGGCATCGTCGTCGGCGGATCGGTGAACGAACGGCCCGACTTATTCCGGGCCATCGTCGGCGAAGTTCCGTTCGTTGACGTGCTCACCACCATGGCCGACGCGACCTTGCCGCTGACTCCGCCGGAATGGACCGAATGGGGCAACCCGATCACCGACGCGGCGGCCTATCGCTACATGCTGGCCTATTCGCCTTACGACAACATCCGGCCCCAAGCCTATCCGGCGATCCTGGCCACGGCCGGGCTGACCGATCCGCGCGTGACGTATTGGGAGCCGGCGAAATGGGTGGTGGCGCTTCGCGATGCGACCACGAGCGAAAACCCGGCGCTCCTCAAGATCAATCTCGACGCCGGGCATGGCGGCGCCTCGGGGCGCTTCGATCGCCTGGAAGAAGTCGCGTTGGTCTACGCCTTCGTCCTGCAAATGACCGGACGACCCAAAGGCTAAGCCGCCACGAGCACGGTGGCCCAGAGCGCGGCGCCGCCGGCAATGAAACAGCCGAGCGCCATCAGCTAAATCTCAGCGGCGAAACGCCCATGACCGAGAACCGCACCGATCGCGATCTTAGTCACCGTGTCGGTCGTGACCGCTAGCAGAATCGCGAAGCTTGCCGTCAAGGCATCCAGCGGCTTCGGCACCAATCGCGCCGTCGCGATGGTTGTCGCGTCGATGTCGACAACCCCCATGACCGCAGCGCCGAGAATGGCGGTTGTTCCGCCGAAGCTCTCGCCCACGACTCGGCCGATCACGATGACGACGGCGAGCAACACGGCAAAGCCGAGGACCGCCGGAAGATCGAACGGATTGCGGAATTTGATCCGTTGCGACGCACGACTTCCCGCGCCGAGCCAAAAAGCGGCGACGAGGTCGTAACCAACCGCAGCCAGGGTCGCCGCTAACAATGCCGCCGCCACCAAGATGAGAAGCTCAGGCTTAATGACAACAACGATGCCACCGATCCGCAGAAACTTGACCTCTGTCGCCAGAGCTACCCCGGCCGACAGAAGATAGGTCGGACCCTTTTGCGTAACGGCTTGGCGGGCATTGGCGATAGTCACCGCCGTCGACGAGGCGAGCCCCCCGGCCGCGCCGGCCACCAGAAGACCCCATCGGTCGCCGAAGAATTTCGCCGCGATGTAGCCGAAGAACTAAATGGCGGCGAGGACGATAGCGATGATCCAGATCTCGCGTGGATTGACCCCGCCGAACGGTCCGATGTCCTCGTTTGGGACAAGCGGCAAGACGACAACGCTCATCGCCAAGAGAACCAAGGCCGAGCGCAGCTTCGGCCACGTCAGGTGTTTGATCCAGCTGTGAAGATTTTCCCGGGCCGCGAGAAGGCCGGCGCTGACAACCGCGACCGCCCCCGCGACTCGGATATCGCCGATCAGTGCGTACGCGCCGAGCGCGAAGGTCAGCATCGCGGTGACGAACGACGTCGCCGAGTACGTTTCGTCGGCGCGGTTCTCCTCCTGGAAAAAGAGAGCCATGGTGCCGACAAAAGCGGCGAACCCTAAACCAACGATCAGTCCGCCACCGAGAGTCATCGGGCCGCCACTGACCATGGCCAAGGCGCCGACAACGCCGCCCAGCAAGCCCGAGATCGTGAACGTGCGGATACCGGCGGTGCGCGTGCCGGGGCCGGCGTCGCGGTTTTGCCAGCTGCGTTCGAGACCGAACACCAGCCCGACGCCGAGAGCCGCGCCAAAACGAGACATCAGCTCGTAGAGATCCATGCGCGCCCTCCGGTCGATGCCCGCTTTCTAGACGAAAATCGCGGGCGACACTGAGGCTCGGGTCGGATACCTCTCTTTAGCCGAGATGCATCCCCGGCGCGACGCGAAAGCCGCGCAGGAATTCCTCGGCGGCGATCGCAGCACGGCCGGCGCGCTGCACGAGCGTGAGGCGTAGAGCCCCATCGCCGCAGGCAATGACGAACCCATCGCCAAGATAGGTGCCGGGCGGAGAGGCGGTCCGGCCGGGCTCAACCTCGGCGGCGAGAACCTTGATCCGCTGCTTCTGATGTTCGAACCAGGTGCCGGGCGCCGGGTTCAGGGCTCGAATGCGGCGCGCAAGATCCACCGCCGGTTGCGTCCAGTCCAGCCGACCGATCTCCGAGGTGAGCTTGCTCGCATAGGTCGCGCCCGTGGCCGGCTGCGGCGTCGCGGTGAGGTGGCCGGCGGCAAGTTCGTCGATGGCGCGAACGACAAGCCTGGCCCCGACCTGAGCCAAAGTCTCCTCAAGAGCGGCGGCCGTCGTGTCGCTGGCAATCGGCACGGTTTCGGTGAGCAGCATCGGTCCGGTGTCGAGGCCCGGGTCCATCTGCATGATGGTGACCCCGGTCGTCGCATCGCCAGCGAGGATCGCGTGCTGGATCGGCGCCGCACCGCGCCACCGCGGCAACAGCGACGCATGGACATTGATGCAGCCGAGACGCGGCGCCTCCAGCACCGGCTTCGGCAAGATCAGACCGCAGGCCGCGACGATGGCGAGATCGGCGCCAAGCGACGCGAAGGCCGACTGCTCAGCGGGCTCGCGCAGATGTCGTGGCGTCCGGACCGTAAGACCCCGGCTTTCGGCGAAGACATGCACCGGACATTTTCGCTCAGCCAAGCCGCGGCCCGCGGGACGCGGCGGCTGAGCGTAGACAGCGACAACCTCGTGCCCCGCCGCTAGCAGCGAGTCGAGAATGCCGACCGCGAACGTCGGGCTTCCCATGTAAATGAGGCGAAGCGTCATGGCGGGGCCGTAACGGTCAGAGGGCGAAGACCCACCGGAGGGTCGATCAGACGGCGACCGGCTCTTGAGCGCGCTTCATCTTCGTCAGCTTGCGCAGAATGATCCGGCGCTTCAACGCCGACAGATGATCGACTAACAGCACGCCGTCGAGATGGTCCATCTCGTGCTGAATGCAGACGGCGAGCAAATTCTTGGCCTCGATCTCCTGGCTGCGGCCGTCGCGGTCGAGATAGCGAACCTTGACCGACGCCGGACGGGCCACATCGCCGAAATATTCCGGAAACGACAGGCAACCTTCTGACGCCGAGACTTCGTCCTCGGATTCCCACGTGATCGTCGGATTGATCAAAACCATGGGGGCGGGCTTTTCACCGGTCCGCGCACAGTCGGCCACGATAACGCGCCGCGATACGCCGATCTGCGGCGCCGCCAACCCGATGCCCTCGGACGCATACATCGTCTCCAGCATGTCGTCTGCCAAGCGGCGGACGTCGCCATCCACCCGCTCGACAGGGGTGCACACCACCTTGAGCCGGGGATCGGGAGCGATCAGAATCGGACGAACCGCCATGGGCTTAGGCCTCGAGCCTTTTGACATTCTGGAAACGAGATAAGTCCTCGCCCGGCTGGCGTCAAGGATGGCCAAGGGCCGGGGGCTGGACTAAGGTCCGGTCATGGATGTCGGCGTCGTTTCGGTTGCCATTGTCGTCCTCTTGGTCGCCGTTTTGGTCGTGCTCGCCCTGCTTCTTGGGCGGCTGAGCCAGCTCGGGCTCGGCCACGCCGCGGCCCAAGGCCAACTCACCAAAACCCTCGAAGACCGCCTCGACGCCGTGTCCCGGCGCTTGAACGACGGCCTTACCGAACAATCCCGGACGACGACGACGCACCTCACTGCCCTCCAGGAGCGGCTCGCCGTCATCGACGCGGCTCAGAAGAACATCACCGAGCTCTCGACCCAGGTCGTCGGGCTGCAGGACATCCTGTCCAACAAGCAGGCCCGCGGCGCGTTCGGCGAAATCCAGCTCAAGGACTTGGTCGAGAAGGCGTTGCCGCCGTCGGCCTATGAGTTCCAAGCAACCCTCGGCAACGGCAAACGCGCCGATTGCGTCCTGAAACTCGCCGGTCCCCCTGGCCTGATCGCGGTCGACGCCAAGTTTCCGCTGGAAGGCTATGCCGCGCTGCGTGCCGCCAAGTCCGACGCCGAAACGACAGTAGCGGCGCGCGCGTTCGCCGCCGATCTAGTGAAACATCTGAAGGACATTTCTGAGCGTTACATCGTCGCCGGCGAGACCGCCGAATGGGCCGTGATGTTTCTGCCATCCGAGGCGATCTACGCCGAACTTCACACCAACTTCCGCGCCGTCATCGACGAGTCGCACCGGCGCCGCGTCGCCATCGTCTCGCCAACAACGCTTTGGGCCGTGCTCTTCACCATTCGCTCGCTGCTCAAGGACGCCAAGATGCGCGAGCAAGCCGGCCTCATCCAGAAAGAGGTCGAGATCCTTCTCGTCGACGTCCGCCGCGTCGCCGAGCGCGCCGACAATCTGGAAAAGCATTTCTCGATGGCGGTCAAAGACGTCCACGAGTTGCAGATTTCGACAGACAAGGTCGAAAAGCGCGCCGCGAAGATCGGCGAGGTCGAACTCGACAATCCGGCCGTCGAAGAACCGACCCCGGCGCCGCAACTGAAGACAGGGTCCTAAAGAAGCGCCGTCGACCATCGCGGGAGACGTCATGAACCTGACCCCGTCGACACCGGACTCACACTTTCAATGGTCGCGATCGGCGACTGGCTTTCTGCTGCTGGCGCTGGCTCCGGGATTTCTGAACGACCTCGCTTTCATGCGGGTCGACACGGTCGCCGAATGGCTGACAGTCGATTACGCGAGCAAGATCCTGCCGCTCGCTATTGTTCTCTGGCATCCCGACTTACGCGACGCGGTTTCACAGGCGATGAAACCACCTATATCCTGGTGGAAAGCTACAGCGTGGATGGTTGGCGTCGTCCTGCTGGCGCTCGCGTCCACCACGCTGCTGAAGCCATGGATCGCGTATGCCTTTCCGCGAACCGAAATGTTCTTCTATCCGGTCATCGAATCGGGCTGGCTCCGCGCCGTCGATCTCAGCTTCGGCCTCGGCCTCACGGCGTTTACCTAAGAAATTCTCTATCGCGCTCTGCTCCCCTGCCTTCTCCTGGCGCTGGGGTGGCGGCCGGGACTGATACTGATCGCAAGCTCTTTCGCGTTCGGGCTCATTCACTGGTCGCACGGCGTCGCCAGCATCGCCGATGCCTTCATCGCGGGACTTCTTCTGATGATCGTGGTGCGGCGAACCCGCTCGCTGCTGCCCGCGATCGGCGCCCACTACGCAATCGATCTCGTGTTGTTCGCCTAGAGCGGCCGGCGTGCTTTGAGAGCGGCGATCAGCGTTCCGTCATCGAGATAGTCGAGTTCACCACCCAAGGGCACGCCGTGAGCGATCCGCGTCACGGCGATGCCAGATGCGGCGAGACGCTCGGCGATGTAGTGCGCCGTCGTCTGGCCATCGACCGTCGCTCCGGTCGCGAGAATGACTTCGGTGATCTCCGGCGGACGGGCCCGGGTCACGAGCGCCGGAATCCGCAATTCGTCGGGACCGACTCCATCGAGGGCCGAGAGCGTTCCGCCCAGAACGTGATAGCGGCCGCGGAACGATCCGGTCCGTTCCAGCGCCCAGAGATCGGCAACATCCTCAACCACGCAGAGCGCCGTGGGATCACGCCGGGGATCGGCGCAGATGGCGCAGGGATCTTGCGAATCCAGATTGCCGCAGGTCGCACAGGCTTTGACGGCGCGCGCCGCTTCGGCCGCCGCGTCAATCAACGGCAGAAGCAGGGCTTCCCGCCGCTTGATCAAATGCAGCGCGGCACGGCGCGCCGAGCGCGGCCCAAGGCCTGGGAGCTTGGCGAGAAGTTGAATGAGCTGTTCGAGCGGGGACATGGCGTCGCATCAGGCCGCGGTGATGAACCGTCGCAAAAGCAACCGTCAGCTAGCCCGGCAGGAAACCGGGCGGCAGCTTGAGACCGCCGGTGACGTCGGACATTTCCTTCGCCACTTCGGCCTCGACCTTGGACTTGGCGTCGTTGACGGCGGCGACCAGAAGATCTTCCAGCACCTCGATCTCGGCGCCGTTCATCAGCGATGGATCGATCTTGACCTTACGGGCTTCGGCTTTGCCCGACAGCGTGACTTTGACCATCCCGCCGCCCGAACTGCCGGTGACTTCGATCTGGCCGAGCTTTTCTTGGACGGCCGCCATCTTGGCCTGAAGCTCCTGGGCCTGCTTCATCATCTGGCTAAAGTTGACCATGACCTGTCCTCGGGCCGCGTAAGTGCGGCGCTGCGATTTTTATAGCACGCTCAGCGGGTCGGCGCGTCGACGCGTCCGCGCAAGCCGAGCCGGGGCCGCGGCGCTTCCGGTTTCGGTGGTTCGCGCGGTGGAACGGGATTCGGGCGGTGCCGTTTCGCGAACCTCTCCGCCTTCGGCTTGGCCAGCGCCTGGAGAAAGATCGCCGCGGTGGCGGCGACGTTCAACGATTGGACGTGCCCGGCACCGGAAATGGTCACGATGTCCTCGCAGGCGTCGAGTGTCTCGCGTGACAAGCCGCGCTCTTCGTTGCCGAGCACCAAGGCGATCGGTCGGTCGCCGGACCGCACCTCGCGGAGCGGACGGCCGCCTTCGGTGGCAGAACCGATGACACGGTAGCTTTGACGGAGCTGCTGCAGCGTCGGCACGAACGGCGCGCCGCGATAAAGATCGAGATACTCCAGTCCGCCCTCGGCAATGCGGTAGCTCGCGTCCGACGGACCGGCCTGGGCCGGGTGATCGGACAGCACCATCCGGGGAAGTCCGAAGAACGCCGCGGTCCGTGCGATGCCGCCGAGGTTGTGCGGATTGCCGATCCCGTCCAGCAACAGCAAAGGCTGGCCGTCGAGCGCCCAGTTTGCGATCTCGGTCGGGTCCAGCACCGGCACGGGCCGAGGCCGCGCCAAGGCGACCACGCCGCCGTGCATGACACTGCCGGAGATCTTCTCGAGCTCGTCGGGTTTCACGCGGCGATAGGGTTTGCGGGCGCGGGCCAATTGCGCACAGAACGCACCGATCCGCGTCGTCATCCGTTGATCGAAGAACAGACGCTCGACGCGCTGCGGCATCGTTTCAAACAGCGCTTTCACCGCTGGAAAGCCGGCGATGCGCAGCAGGTCCTTCGGTTTGATTCGCGGCGCTTCGTCCTCGGGAAGTTGGTCCGGCTTTGTCATTCTGCGTGCTTTCGTATTTTGCTTGTCGCCATCCGTCGTCGATCGAATGAACGAGCGTCACTCGTCCCGGGGTTCGTCGAGCGGAGCTTCGACCGGTGCGATCTTGTTGACGCGTTCGACGCGAGCCCCGGGAAAAACGCCGAGGATGGCTTGCACCAAGGGATGGCGCGCCGCATCGGCTTGGTCAAGTGCGCGCTGCTCGGCTTCGACGTCGGCCAGCGTCGTGGCGCCGGCATCCTGCGACACCATCACGACCCACCGCCGGCCCGTCTGCTCGTTCAGAAAACGGCTCAGGCGGTTGGCAAGATCGGTCGGAGCGCGGTCGGTGGGCCGGAACTCGATCCGGCCGGGCTCGAAGCGGACCAGATGAAAATGATTCATCAAGCTGGCGTGCAGCAGTCCTTCGCGCCGCTCGTCGGCGAGCGCGACAACATCGGAGAAACTCGTCGGATCGGGAACCGCCGCCATTTCCGGTCCGGTGGTCGGCGGAGGCGGTTCGGGCGCCGGTTGAATGGCGTGGGCTTCAGCGCCTGGACCGCCACGGCGCGGTGCCCGGCTCGCCGGGGGGCTGGGCGGCGGAGGTGCGGCACGGCTCGGAGCCGCCAGTGTCGGTTGCGCCGATCCCGTATCGACGGCCCGCGCCATCTCGGCCGGCGTCGGAAGCTCGGCCGCATAGGCCAGGCGAACCAGAACCATGGCCGCCGACTGCAATGGCGACGGCGCGCCGTGAATCTCATTCAAGCCCTTGAGCAACATCTGCCAAGCCCGCGCCAGCGTCGCCATGGTCAGGCGCTCGGCGAGAGCCCGACCGCGCACCCGCTCGGCCTCCGGCAAATGCGGTGCATCGGCAGCCTCGGGCGCGATCTTGACCCGGGTCAACCAATGGGCGAGTTCGAGCAGATCCTCGATGAGAAGCGCCGGATCGGCGCCGGCAACGTATTCTGTGTCGAGAACGGCAAGCCCGGCCTTGATATCGCCGCCCATCACGTATTCGAACAAATCGAAGGCTCGGGTCCGGTCGGCCAGACCCAGCATGCGGCGAACGTCGTCCTCGCCGATCTCGCCGGGATCAGATCCATGGGCGATCGCCTGATCCAAGAGCGACAAGCCATCGCGCACCGACCCGTCGGAGGCTCGCGCGATGAGGGCCAGCGCCGTTGGCGCGAGCTTCGCCCCTTCGCGCTCGGCAATCCCCGCGAAATGACGGGCGAGCGTTTCCTGATCGACGCGGCGCAAGTCGAAGCGTTGGCAGCGCGATAGCACCGTCACCGGAATTTTACGGACTTCGGTCGTCGCGAAGACGAACTTCACGTGCTCGGGCGGCTCTTCCAGCGTTTTGAGAAGCGCGTTGAAAGCGTGACGCGACAACATGTGCACTTCGTCGACGATGTAGACCTTGTAGCGCGCCGACGTCGGACGATAGCGCACGCCGTCGAGCAGCTCGCGCATTTCCTCGACCTTGGTCCGGCTCGCGGCGTCCATCTCGAGAACGTCCATGTGCCGGTCTTCGGCAATGGCCCGACAGGGTTCGCAGACGCCGCAGGGTTCGACGGTGGGTCCGCCTGTGCCGTCTGGTCCGACGCAGTTCAGGGCCTTGGCGAGAATGCGCGCCGTCGTGGTCTTGCCGACCCCGCGCACGCCGGTCATCAGAAAGGCATGGGCGAGACGGCCCGACGCGAACGCATTGGTCAGCGTCCGGACCATCGCCTCTTGACCGATCAGCTCGGAAAATCGAGCCGGACGGTACTTGCGGGCGAGGACACGGTAGGGGCTTGGAGCCTGGGTCGTTCCAGGCGTGTCACGATCGGCCATCGGACTCTCGCCGGGTGAGGCGGCAGTGCCGCCCGAGGAAACGGTGGGAGACTAGTCGACGACCCGGACCGAAACTCGTTACGGCTGCTTCCTTCCGGACCTGACCGGGTTGGCGAGTGGTCCGTCCATCGCCAGTCTCCCGCCCGGACTATAGCCGAAGCCGGCGCGAGTCGGGAGTCGGAAGAGAAAGCGCGAAAGGGCTAAAGGGCTGGCGGATGCCGACCACGCCGTGGCCGACGCCTGGCATCATCGGCGGTTTCAGGATCGACCGCACCTCGACCGGATAGCGCCCGTCGCGGACCGCGACGAATTCGATCTCGACGGTTTTCTCGGGCTCGACCATGACCGACGAAATGCACGGCTCCTTGCTTTCGGCGCCATCGACCGAAGACTTGCCGACGACGATGGCGCTGAAGAAGTCGGCGCTCTGAAAGCGCTGCGACCAGTCGTCACGATTCTGCACGCGGAAGACGTAGGGCTTGCCTTGGCTTAGTCGCACGGTCATCGGCTGCAGTTCGCCGTCACGGATGCGGATGTCGATCTTCTCCGCTTCCAGCCAATTAATGCCCCGCAGGCGCCTGCCGGGATCGTCGACGCATTCCTGCAACCAGGTCATCGAACAGGTCCCGGACGTGCACGACGCCGTGGCCAGGCAGAGCCCAAGAATGCCAGCAGCGCGCCGCAATGATCCCATGGTCAGCTCCGGTGGGCCCTTGCCCGGGCCCGTGATCGCACTGCGAATCGGTGCCGGAACGTTAGCAAGCGCCGGAATCCGACCCAAGCGGAAACTTGACCGATAGTCGCGGCGAGCCCGGCGTTGCCTCGGGTTTCGCGCTGTGTCAGGGTTTTCTCCATGAAGACATCGATGCTGTTTATCGGCGAGGGGCTTCACCGCGGCGCCGAATTTCGTCGCGACGAGGCCTGGATCGCCGCAAAGCTTGGGGACCCGCGAAGCCGAATCCTGCCCGTCTGGCGCGATCGCAGCCTCGTGCTGCATGGCGACGCGGCGAGCGCCGTGATGGTGACCGGAGCGGACGTACCGGGGGCGATCGAATTGGCCTCCGAGGTGGTGCTGCTCGGCGTCGACGGCGACATCGCTTATTTCGCGGCCGATCTGTCGCATCATGAGACGCCCAGCGCCGGCTTCCTGAACGGCGGCGCTCAGTTCATGGACCTTCGCGAGATCGGCCCCTTGGTTGAGGCCAGGGAAGGCGCGATGTTGGCGCTGGCCCGTGGCCTGATGTACTGGCACCGCAATCACCGGTTTTGCGGGGTCTGCGGGAATCCCACGGCCAGCCGCAGCGCCGGCTTCGTCCGCAAATGCACCAACGAGGCTTGCGGTCGCGAGCATTACCCGCGCACCGATCCGGCGATCATCGTGCTGGTCACGCGCGACGACAATTACTGCCTGCTAGGCCGTCAGGCCGTGTGGCCGGGGCAGCGCTATTCAACGTTGGCGGGATTCGTCGAGCCGGGCGAAACGCTCGAGGCCGCCGTCGCCCGCGAGGTCCATGAGGAAACCGGCGTGCGGATCAGCGACGCCCTCTATCAGGCGTCGCAGCCGTGGCCCTTCCCGACGTCGCTCATGCTCGGCTTCCGGGCCCACGCCGAAAGCCGCGAGATCACGTTGAACGATTCCGAACTCGAGGACGCGCGCTGGTTCAGCCGCGACGACGTCGCGAATTTCGAGACGCGCGACTTTCAGCTGCCGCGCTTCGGATCGATCTCGCGATGGTTGATCGCCGGCTGGTTGGCCGACACCGCCTAGCGACTGGCTTCGGCCTTGCGGAACGGGTGCGCCTGGTAGACGCCCAGAACTTTTACTTCGCGCGTGAAGAACGCGAGTTCCTCGAAGGCCAGCTTGACGTGCGCCGCTTCGGGATGGCCGTCGACTTCGGCGTAGAACTGCGCCGCCTGGAACCAGCCGTCGACCAAATAGCTTTCGAGCTTGGTCATGTTGACGCCGTTGGTCGCAAATCCACCGAGGGCCTTGAAGAGCGCCGCCGGGACGTTGCGAACCCGGAAGACAAAACTGGTGACGATCAGGTCGGGTCCGACGGCGGGCACTTTCGCCTCGCGCGCCATAATCAGAAAGCGCGTCGTGTTGTGCTCGGCGTCCTCGATATTCGCCTTGAGCGAGACGAGGCCGTAAAGGTGGCCGGCGAGTTCGGAGGCGATCGCGGCCTGGCTCTTGTCGCCACGCTCGGCGATGTCTTTCGCGGCGCCGGCGGTGTCGACGTGCACAACCGGCTCGATGCCGGTCTCGCGGATCATGCGCCGGCACTGCCCGAGGGCGTGGATGTGACTGTGGACGCGACGGACGTCGGCCAGCACCGCGCCTTTGACGCCCAGCAAATGGTGATCGACCCGCAAGAAGTGCTCGCCAATGATGTGCAGTCGCGAGTCCGGCAACAGATGATGAATGTCGGCGACGCGGCCGGCGACCGAATTGTCGATCGGAATCATCGCGAGGCGCGCTCGACCGTCGCGCACGGCGGCGAAGGCGTCGTCGAAGGCCCGGCAGGGCAACGTCGTCATGTTCGGGAAGACCTGCCGGCACGCCAAATCGGAATAGGCGCCGTGCAGGCCTTGAAAGGCGATGGTCTCGTCAGCCTTGGACATGGGTCGCGGGCTCGTGTCGCTTGATCAGCGGGTTATGAGGAGCGGCTTAGGGCGCGAGAATCCTCCGGGCGCGCTCAAGATCGGCCGGAGTATCGACACCGAGCGGAACGGTGTCAACGAGCTGGACGTCGATGCGCATCCCGGCTTCGAGAGCGCGAAGCTGTTCGAGCCGCTCGCGCTGCTCGAGGACTCCCGGCGGCAATCCGACGAACCGCATCAGCGCGGCGCGGCGAAATCCATAGATGCCGATGTGGTGATAGAGCGGCCCATCCCCCGTCGGCACCGTGGCGCGACTGAAGTAGAGCGCCCGGCCGGAGGTCGCATTTGGCGCCAGCGCGATCACCGCTTTGACGACATTGGGATTGGTTCGTTCGGTTTCATCGCGAATGGGCGCGGCCAACGTCGTGATATCGACCGTTGGTTCATTGAAGGGCGCGAGCACAGCGGCGACCACCGCCGGATCGATCGTCGGAATGTCGCCTTGAAGATTCACGACGACGTCATGATGGCCGGCCGGATCGATCGCGTTCAGGGCCTCGAAAATCCGATCCGAGCCCGAAGGATGCTCGGCGCGGGTCAAGACCGCCGTGCCGCCGGCTCGGCGAATCGCCTCGGCGATCTCTGGTTCGGCGCAGGCGACGACGACGGGGCCGATCTTCGCCTCGACGGCGCGGCGCCAGACATGAACGATCATCGCGTCCCGGCCGATGGGTGCGAGGGGCTTTCCCGGAAGCCGCGTCGAGCCCATGCGGGCCGGGACAATGACGATAGGATTGGCCGGGTGGTTCATGGCGGACACAATAGGATGGTTCCCGGCGGACCATAATCCGTCGCGGCAGCCACCGAAAGCCCGGGATTTGTGGATTGAACGGCCCGCCGCCTTGCGGCTAAAGTGCGCCGGGCCAAACGCGGCCAAGGGGACGATGCGATGAAGTTTTCGAACTGGGAATTGCTGGGTGGCGGGCTTTTGGTCAGCGCCTGGGTGTTCTGGGGCGCGATCATGTCCGGCAACGTCCTGGTCCATGTCGACGAAAAATCCATCCATGCCTCCCTGCGCTTGGCCGAAGAAGCCGACGCCGCGCCGACCGCCGCCGCGAAGGGCCCGGTCGATTTTGGCAACGCTCTTCCCCTTCTTGCCAAGGCGGACGTCGAGGCTGGTCATAAGTCCTTCAAGAAATGCGAGACCTGCCATACGGGTGTCCAAGGCGGCCCCAATAAGGTCGGCCCCAACCTGTGGGACATCGTCGGACGCGATAAGGGTGCCGCGCCGGGCTTCTCGTATTCCTCGGCCATGACCGGCGCCGAAGGCAATTGGACCTTAGAGGATCTCGACAAGTTCCTCGCCAGCCCCAAGGATTTCGTCAAAGGCAACAAGATGACCTTCGTCGGCCTCCGCAAAGCGGACGAACGGGCGGCCGTCATCGCCTATCTTCGGACTCTGAGCCCGGCACCGAAACCGATTCCATGACCGAAGCCTCCGGCGCTGAGGCGTTCACGGTCCTCGCCCATAAGCTCGCGGACGCGGCGGGACCGATTCTCGCCGGCTATTTCCGCCAGCCCAATCCGATCGAGTTCAAGAGCGACCGCAGCCCGGTCTCGGCCGCCGACCGCGAGGCGGAGGGGGCGATGCGCGCCATCCTCGAGCGCGAAGCCCCGCAGCACGGCATCTACGGCGAAGAGATGGGACGAGTTCGGTCCGACGCCGAGTGGCAGTGGGTTCTCGATCCGCTCGACGGCACGGCCTCGTTCATTACCGGCAAGCCGCTGTTCGGAACGCTGATCGGGCTAGCCCGCAACGGCACGCCCGTCCTCGGCATCATCGATCAGCCGATCTTGAAGGAACGTTGGATCGGCGTCGCCGGCCGCGAAACGCTCTGCAACGGAAAGCCCGTCAAAACGCGCGCCGCCAAGGACATCGGTTCGGCCTTCCTCTATGCGACGACCCCTCAGATGTTCGAGGGCGCAAATAGTCCGGCCTTCGAGCGCCTGCGCCAAGGAGTCCGCCGCGCCGTCTGGGGCGCGGAGTGCTACGCCTACGGCATGTTGTCGTCGGGCTACGTCGACATCGTCTGCGAGGCTGATCTCAAGCCCTACGACTACACCGCCGTCGTGCCGGTGATCGAAGGGGCCGGCGGCACCATCAGCGATTGGCAAGGAAAGGCGGTGACTTTGGCGACGGACGGGCGAATTCTCGCCGCCGCCGACGGCGCCCTACACCGCGAAGCGCTCCGGCTGCTCGCCGGCTCGTGATAGGATCGCCTAGCGGCCCGCGCCCACCCATGACAGCGCTCGGCCGCGACGGGTGCAAAAGCGGCTGGGTCGCGGCGCGGATCGCCGCCACGGGCCGCCGCCACTTCCACATTCTCCGCCATATCGTAGACGTCGCGCCGCTCGCGGCCGACATGACCATGATCGACATTCCGATCGGGCTTCCCGACACGGGCTATCGCGCCTGCGAGCGCGCCGCGCGAGAGGTTTTGGGCCGGGCTCGGTCCCGCGTCTTTCTGGGGGCGCGCCGTCCGCTCTTGGACTTGCGAGATGACTACGATCGCGCCAACGCCTGGGCCAAGACCGATGGCAAGGGCATCTCGCAACAGCTCTTTTTCATTCTGCCCAAGATCGCCGAGGTCGACGCGTTGCTGTTATCGGCGGCGGTCAGACAGGATGTCTTTCGCGAGAGCCACCCCGAGCTGATCTTTCAGCGCTTGAACGGCGGCCACTTTCTCCCCAACAAAAAGACTGCCGACGAACGGACACAACGGCGAAACCTCGTCGCGAGCCAAGGCTTCGACGACATCGACCACTGGTTGGGACAACTGTCCGGCACCGGCGCCAAGGCCGACGATCTTCTCGATGCCTGCGCCTGTGCCATTGCCGCGCTTGATGCGTTGACCGCGACCGGGCGAAAGCTGGCCTCGGCCGAAGAAGTCGATTCCCGCGGCCTTCGCATGGAGATGTGGTTCTAGCCTCGGTCGCGACATGACCGGGCCGCGACTTTGGGTCGGATTTCCGCTAAGAATGACCCCACGACGGCGGTCGCAGGGAGACGAATGAGATGACCGGCATGACCCGACGGCTCCTCGGTCTGGTCTTGGGCGCAACGATTGCGTCGGGATTGGCCGCGGCGGCAGAACCGAAAACTCACGTCAGCCACGCCATCGCCATGCACGGCGAGCCAAAGTACGGCCCCGGCTTTACGCATTTCGACTACGCCGACCCCAAGGCCCCGCGCGGCGGCGAAATTCGCCTGAACGCTATCGGCACCTTCGACACCTTCAATCCTTTCGTCCTCCGCGGCGTTGCCGCCGCCGGCATCAGCGGCCTGTTCGAAACCCTGACCACGGGCTCGCAAGACGAAGCCTTCTCACGGTACGGGCTCCTGGCCGAGTCGATGGAATGGCCGGACGACCGCTCATGGATCACCTTCACGCTGCGGCGCGAGGCGCGCTGGCACGACGTCAAACCGGTGACGCCGGAAGACGTGATCTTCTCCCTCGAGATCCTCAAAACCAAAGGTCGGCCGCTCTATCGCGGTTATTACGCCAACGTCGATCGCGCCGAAAAGGTTGGCGAGCGCGGTGTGAAGTTCCACTTCTCCGGCGGCGAGAACCGCGAGCTGCCGTTGATCATCGGCGAGCTGCCGATCCTGCCCAAGCATTACTGGGAGGGCCGCGACTTCGAGCGCGCTACCCTCGATCCACCCATCGGCAGCGGCCCCTATCGGGTGAAATCGTTCGAAGCCGGCCGCACCATCACCTTCGAACGGGTCAAAGACTATTGGGGCGCGAAGCTGCCGGTGAATGTCGGATCCGATAACTTCGATCTCATGCGCTACGACTACTACCGCGATGGCACCGTGGCGCTGGAAGCCTTCAAGTCCGGCGAATACGACTTCCGTGCCGAAAATGCCGCCAAGGATTGGGCCACCGGCTACGACAGTCCGGCATTGCGCCATGGTCTCTACAAGATGGAGGAGATCCGGCACGAGATCCCAACCGGCTTGCAGGGCTTCGCCTACAACATCCGCCGGCCGCTGTTCACCGACCGCCGGGTCCGCGCCGCCCTGGCGTTTGCCTTCAACTTCGAATGGTCGAACAAGAATCTGTTCTACGGCCAGTACACGCAGACGCGGAGCTACTTCTCGAACTCCGAGCTTGCGTCGCGGGGCCTGCCGAGCCCGGCTGAGCTCAAAATCCTGGAACCTTTCCGCGGCAAGATTCCCGACGAAGTCTTCACGAAGGAATATCTGCCGCCCAAAGGCGATGCCGAAGGCAACATCCGCGACGAGCTTCGCCAAGCTTTCGAGCTTCTGCGCCAGGCGGGATGGGCAGTCAAAGGCGGCCAACTCATCAACGACAAATCCGGCCAGCCCTTCGAGTTCGAAATCCTTCTGAACTCGCCAGCCTTCGAACGGATCGCCCTGCCCTTCGTCGCGAACCTCGAACGCCTCGGCATCAAGGCCCGCGTCCGCACCGTCGACGCCGCGCAGTACCAGGCCCGGGTCGACGACTTCGACTTCGACATGACGGTCGAGGTGTTCGGCCAGTCGTTGTCGCCGGGAAACGAGCAGCGCGATTTCTGTGGCTCAGCGGCCGCTCAGACCAAAGGCAGCCGCAATACCATCGGCATCGCCGATCCGGTCGTCGATGCTCTGGTCGATCTCGTGATCGCGGCCACCGACCGGGACGATCTCATTGCCCGGACCCGCGCCCTGGACCGCGTCCTGTTGTGGGGGCACTACGTGATTCCAAACTGGCACAGCCGCAGTTTCCGGGTCGCCTACTGGGACAAGCTCGGAAAGCCGTCGACCACCCCCAAATATGGCTTCTGCCTGCAGTGTTGGTGGGTCGATCCCGCCAAGAACGCCGAACTAGAAGCGAAGAAGGCGAAGCGCTAGATTTCGTGACCGAGTCGCATCGACGGACGGACGACGTCATCGGACGAGGACGCTAGACCGCTCATGTTGGCTTATATCGTCCGCCGCTTGCTGTTCATCATCCCGACCTTGTTCGGGATCATGGTCATCAATTTCGTAGTCGTGCAGGCCGCGCCTGGCGGTCCGGTGGAACGGATGATTGCGGAGATCCGCGGCACCGCCGTCGACGCAACGGCGCGGTTTTCCGGTGGCGCCCGCGGCGAAACCCAAAGCAGCGGGCAGCAAACCCAAGGCAGCCGATCTTCGGATTCCTCGTCCAGCACGTATCGCGGGGCACGCGGTCTAGACCCCAGTCTCATCAAGGAAATCGAGCGCCAGTTCGGCTTCGACAAGCCCGCCCACGAGCGGTTCATCCAGATGATGCGGAGCTATCTGGTCTTCGACTTCGGCCAGAGCTTTTTCCGCGATCGCAGCGTCATCGACCTCGTTCTCGACAAGATGCCGGTCTCGATCTCGTTGGGTCTATGGACCGCGCTCATCATCTACGCGATTTCGATCCCGCTCGGCATCGCCAAGGCGGTACGGCACGGCAGCCGCTTCGACGTCGCGAGCTCGGCCGCCATCATCGTCGGCTATTCGATTCCTGGCTTCCTGTTCGCGATCTTGCTGGTCGTGTTGTTTGCCGGCGGAAGCGTCTTCGACTGGTTCCCGTTGCGCGGCCTGACCTCGGCGAACTGGCCCGAGATGTCGTGGCAGGAGCGAATCGTCGACTACCTATGGCACATCACCTTGCCGGTCCTGGCCATGGTGATCGGCGGCTTCGCCGGCCTGACCATGCTGACCAAGAATTCGTTCCTCGAAGAGATCGGCAAACAATACGTCGTCACGGCGCGGGCCAAGGGGTTGGCCGAGCAGCGCATCCTCTATAGCCACATCTTCCGAAACGCCATGCTGATTCCCGTGGCGGGTTTCCCGAGCGCCTTCATCGGCATCCTGTTCACCGGGGCTCTCTTGGTCGAGGTGATCTTCTCCCTCGACGGGCTCGGCTTACTGGGCTTCGAGTCGGCGATCAACCGCGATTACCCGGTGATGTTCGGGACGCTCTATTTCTTCACGCTGCTCGGCCTGCTGATGAATCTCGTCGGCGACCTCATGTATCACGTCATCGATCCGCGCATCGATTTCGAGGCGCGAAATTAATGGCGGCCGCCCAACCCCGTTTCCTCGGCATCCCGATCTCGCCGCTCACCCAACGGCGGCTCGACAGCTTTCGCGCCAACCGTCGCGGCTTCTGGTCGCTGTGGATTTTCTCCGTGCTGTTCGTGCTGTCGCTCTTCGCCGAGCTGATCGCCAACGATCGACCGCTGCTGGTTCGTTACGACGGAGATTTCTATGTTCCTGTCGTCGTCGAGTATCCAGAAACGACGTTCGGGGGCATCTTCCCGACCGAAGCCTACTACCGCGACCCGGCCGTCGCCGAGTTGATCGATGCCAAAGGCTGGATCCTGTGGCCGCCGATCCGGTTTTCCTACGGGACCATCAACTATCACCTGACGAGCCCGGCTCCGGCGCCACCGTCCTCCGACAATTGGCTCGGCACCGACGATCAGGGCCGCGACGTCGTCGCGCGGCTGATCTACGGTTTCCGCATCTCGGTGCTGTTCGGACTGACGCTGACGATCGTAAGTTCGGTCGTCGGCGTTCTGGCCGGCGCCGTGCAGGGCTATTTCGGCGGCCTGACGGACCTTCTGTTCCAGCGCTTCATGGAGATCTGGTCGGGCATGCCGACGCTCTATCTGCTCATCATCCTGGCCGCCATCGTCGAGCCGAACTTCTGGTGGCTGCTCGGGCTGATGCTGTTGTTCAGTTGGATGTCCCTGGTCGGCGTCGTCCGCGCCGAGTTTCTGCGGGTCCGCAATTTCGATTACGTGCGCGCCGCGAAGGCCATGGGCGTGAGCGATATCGTCATCATGGTCCGCCATGTCCTGCCCAACGCCATGGTCGCGACCCTGACGTTCCTGCCCTTTATCCTGAACGGTTCCATCACAACGCTGACGGCGCTTGATTTCCTGGGCTTTGGCCTGCCGCCCGGTTCGCCGTCCCTCGGCGAGCTTCTCAACCAAGGCAAGGCCAACCTCCATGCGCCGTGGCTCGGGATCACCGCGTTCCTGATCCTCGCGGTCATGTTGAGCCTTCTGGTCTTCGTGGGCGAAGCGGTGCGTGACGCGTTCGATCCGCGGAAAGCATTCAAGTAGACCGATGCCGCCCCTTCTCGAAATCAAAGATTTAGCGGTGTCGTTCGGCCGCGGCCCGAACGAGGTCAAAGCCGTGCGCGGTGTGTCGTTCACCGTCGATAGCGGCGAAACCGTCGGCCTGGTCGGCGAATCGGGCTCGGGCAAATCGGTCAGCGCGCTGTCGGTTCTGAAGCTCCTGCCCTATCCGCTCGCTTGGCATCCGTCGGGATCGATCCGGTTCCAAGGCGAAGAGCTGATGGCGGCGCCCGAGGATCGAATGCGGGCCCTGCGCGGCAATCGTATCGCGATGATTTTTCAGGAGGCGCTGACCTCCCTCAATCCGCTCCACACCATCGGCCGCCAGATCGCCGAGGTCCTGTTTGTCCACAAGCACATGGATGCGACCCAAGCCCGGGCTAGGGTCATCGAGCTTTTGCATCTCGTCGGGTTGCCCCAGGCCGTGGAGCGGCTGGACGCGTTCCCTCACGAATTTTCGGGCGGCCAGCAGCAGCGCATCATGATCGCCATGGCGCTCGCCAACGAGCCAGACCTTCTGATCGCCGACGAACCGACGACGGCGCTCGACGTCACAATCCAGGCGCAAATCCTGAAGCTGCTGCGCGAGCTGCAAGAACGCTTTGGCATGGCGCTGCTGCTCATCACCCACGATCTCGGCATCGTCCGCCACATGTCGAAACGGACCTGCGTCATGTACCAGGGACGGATCGTCGAGCAGGGCGCGACCGCCGAGATCTTCGCCAAGCCGCGCGATCCTTATACGCAAAAGCTTCTGGCCTCCGAGCCCAAGGGCCGGCCCGAGGCGCGCAACGCCAGCGCCGCCGAAATCATGGCGGCCGACGATCTAAAAGTCTGGTTTCCGATCCGTCGCGGCGTCATCAAACGCACGGTCGGCTACGTCAAAGCCGTCGACGGCGTCACATTGGCTGTGCGCGAAGGCCAAACCCTCGGTGTGGTCGGTGAATCGGGCTCGGGCAAAAGCACGCTCGGGCGCGGTCTTCTGCGCCTCGAAAAGTCCGAAGGCCCGATCCGCTTCGCCGGTCGCAACATTCAAGATTTACCGGCCAGCGCGGTCCGGCCGTTGCGGCGCGAAATGCAGATCGTCTTCCAAGATCCGATCGGCAGTCTATCGCCGCGCCTGTCGGTGGGCCGCATCGTCGAGGAAGGTCTGCGCGTCCATGACATCGGCGGCAACGCCGACGAGCGCCGCGCCTTGATCGGCCAGACGCTAGCCGAGGTCGGGATCGATCCGGCGACTCAAGATCGCTATCCCCACGAATTCTCCGGCGGTCAACGTCAGCGCATTGCCATTGCTCGAGCCTTGATCTTGAAACCGAAGTTCATGGTCCTGGACGAGCCGACCAGCGCTCTCGACATGACGGTGCAAGCCCAGATCGTTGATCTGTTGCGCGACCTGCAACGCCGCCACAACCTCGCCTATCTCTTCATCAGCCACGATTTGAAAGTGGTGCGGGCCTTGGCCCACGACGTCATCGTCATGCGCGACGGCAAGATCGTCGAGTTCGGATCGGCGGACGAACTCTTTACGAAACCCAAGACCGACTACACGCGGGCCTTGATGGAGGCGGCCTTCGATATGCGGGCCGACGAAACCGGCGCTGTTCGAACGTAGGCGCTCTATTCGCCCCGCTTCAGGGTGTCGAGAAATTCCAGGAACTCGCGCTGGCTCAGCCCGGATTCTTTACGCAAGGCTTCGAGCTTCGCCTCGTCGGCGAGAACGCCCGGCGCCAGCATGGTCTTCAACAAGCGCAGCGCTTGGGCCGAAAGCCGCGCCCCCTTCGTCCAATAATCCTCGAAGGCTTCCCAAGTGATCGGCACCCACTTCTGGACGACCGCGCCGATCGCTTCGGCATAGACGCGGATTTCATACTGGGCGTGTGGATCGGCCCGCAGGCTTAGGAAATGCAGAAGGTTGTGAAGATCGACCTTCCAATACCACTGCGTATAGACGTTCGCCGGCAGAACCATGCGGGCCAGTTCGCGCGCCACACCTTTGCGGCTCGGATCGCGAACCTCGCCGCCTTCGGTTTCGTTCAAGAGATCGAGATACGTTCCATACGCCCGATCGCCGTCGCCTTGGATGAGCGCCCGCGCCGCATCGCTTTCGGTGGGATCGAGTTCTCCGGCGCGGCCTTGGCGATTGGTCTCGGACTGCGCAGCCATCCGTTCGGGAACGTAGAACTCGCGATCCAACACTGAATAGCGGGCCGAGTATTCGTTGACGTTGGCGGTGCGATGGCGAATCCACTGGCGCGCCACGAAGATCGGCAATTTGACGTGCAGCTTGAGCTCGCACATCTCGAATGGCGTCGTATGGCGATGCCGCATCAGGTAGCGGATCAAGCCCCGGTCGTCGCTGACCTTCTTCGTGCCCCGGCCGTAGGAAACGCGGGCCGCCTGGACGATGGCGGTATCGTCGCCGAGGTAATCGACGACGCGGACGAAGCCGCTGTCGAGCACCGGAATCGGCTCGTAGAGAACGGCCTCGAGGGCCGGCACCGTCGCCCGCCGTGTCGGCTGGGTCTCGGCCCGCATTGCCTTGATTTCCGCGGCTTCTTCTGCGATGGAGTCGCGACGGCGCCCCGGCTCGGCTTTCTTGCTCACGTCGTTCATGGGCCTTCGTTATGTCCTCGACTCGGTAGACTTTAACACTCCTGTTTTCTCCGACATAGGATCTCGCCCATGGCTTTCCTGTTCGGTACGACCCTCTTCAATCCGGTCGAGTGGCTCGACGCGCTGAAGCTCGCCCTTCCCGGCATGGAGTTCCGCGTTTGGCCGGACCGAATCGGTCGCCAGGAGGACATCGAATACCTGCTGCTCCAGAATTCGATCAAGTTCGACTACGCGGCCTGCCCGAATTTGAAGGCGATTTTCACCTTCGGGGCCGGTGTCGATCACGTCCTGAAAAATCCGGCCCTTCCCAAGCATGTCCCCATCGTCCGGATGCCGGCCGAGGGCATGGTCCGGAACATGACCCATTACGTCCTCTATGGCGTTCTGCACTTTCATCGGAATTTCCATGTCTTTCAGGCGGCTCAACGCCAAGCCAAATGGAGCGACCTGCGCGAATCGACTCCCGCGGCGCGGGCCGTCGGAGTCCTCGGCCTCGGCGAGCTGGGCGGCGACGCGGTTCGGGCCCTGGCCGACCAAGGGTTCAAGACGCTCGGCTGGAGCCGTCGGCCCCGGACGATTCCCGGGGTGCGGACCTTCGCCGGTCCGGAAAGTCTCGACGCCATGCTGGCCGAGACCGATATCCTCGTCGGCCTGCTGCCATTGACGCCGGAGACGACCGGGCTGATCAACGCCCGGGCTTTGGCGAAGCTTCGCCGCGGGGCCTTCGTCATCAATGCCGGTCGCGGTCCGCAGATCGTCGACACCGACCTGATCGCCGCTCTCGATTCCGGCCACATCGCTGGCGCCATGCTCGATGTCTTCGTGACCGAGCCCTTGCCCGCCGATCATCCCTATTGGCGCCATCCCAAGGTCGTGGTGACGCCGCATATCGCGAGCTGGAACAATGTCGGCTCGGCGGCCGAACACGTCGCCGTCAACGTTCGGCGCATCCAGGCCAGCGAGCGGCCCCATCCTGTCGTCGACCGGGCGGCTGGCTACTAGGTCCAGAAATCGCCGGCGGCCATGGCGATCAACGCCACGCCTAAGATCACGCGATAAATCACGAAGGGCGTGAACGTCTGGCGATCAAGCCAGGCGAGAAGAGCGTGGATCGACAGCAACGCGGCGATGAAAGCGAGCCCGACCGCCTCCAACGTTCCGAACGTCAGCAGCGAATCCCCGGCCTGATACAGATCGATGGCCGAGAGCGTGCCGGCACCGAGACTCGCCGGGATGGAGAGCAAGAGAGAGAGCCGCGCCGCGTCCCGGCGTTAAAAGCCGAGGAACCGCGCCGCCGTCATGGTGATGCTGGAACGGCTGGTGCCGGGTATCAGGGCGATGACCTTGGTACAGCCGATCAGGAACGCGTCGAACAACGTCAGATGCTCAACGCACCGACGTTGAAGCTTGCCGGCGAATAACGGCGCCGTTTAGGCGCCAGTTTCGACGACTTCGAAATCGTGGGTGATGGTCGCGGTCTTGGCGATCATCGCCGAGGCCGAGCAATATTTGTCGGCCGACAATTGGATCGCACGCTCGACCTTGTCGCGATTGAGCTTCCGCCCCTTGACCACGAAATGAACGTGGATCTTGGTGAAGACCTTGGGATCGGTGTCGGCCCGCGTTGCCTCTAGCTCGGCGACGCAATCTTCGATCGCCTCGCGGCCTTTCTCGAGAATCAAGACGACGTCGACGGCGGTGCAACCGCCCATGCCCAGCAAGACGAGTTCCATGGGGCTCGCGCCAAGCTGGACTTGGCCCGCGACCGGCGTCGAACCCATCACCACGGCATGACCCGTGCCGGATTCGCCGACGAAGTTCCGGCCCCCGAGCCATTTGATCTTGGCTTTCATGAGCTTCGGCCTTTCTGACGGTGGAAGAGCGGCCCGACCCGGTCCGCGATCTTAGGCGACTTGCGCCCAGACCTCGGGCGCGCGCGCGGCGCGTTCGGCCAGTAGAAGACGTTGCCGTTCCATCTCGGGCGGAAGCCGCGATCCGAAACGGGCAAAAAGTTCCTTCTGCCCTTCGGCCTCGGCGAGACAGGTGGCGCGCTCGATGCCCATCAGGCCCTGGAAGCGATCAGACCGGTAATCGAGACCGGACCAATGCAAGTCGCTATAGCGCGGCACCAAGCCGAAGGGGCTCTCGACGGCACCGGCGCGGTGATGCGCCCGATCGACGATCCACTTCAAGACCCGCATGTTTTCGCCGAAGCCCGGCCACATGAACTTGCCGTTGGCGTCCTTGCGGAACCAATTGACCCGGAAGATCGGCGGCGGCGACGCAAGCGTCTTGCCCATATTGAGCCAGTGGCGCCAGTAATCGGCCATGTTGTAGCCGCAGAACGGCAGCATCGCGAAAGGATCGCGCCGGATCGCCGCTTGATCAACGGCGGCGGCGGTGGCTTCTGAACCCATGGTCGCGGCGAGATACACGCCATGTTCCCAATCGAACGATTGGGCGACGAGCGGATACGCGCCCGACAAACGGCCACCAAAAATAAACGCTGAGATCGGCACGCCCTTGGGATCTTCCCAGGCGGGATCGACGCTGGGGCATTGCGCGATCGCGACCGTGAACCGCGAATTCGGATGCGCCGCGGGCTTGCCGGCCGCCGGCGTCCAATCTTTGCCCTGCCAATCGATCAGGTGCGACGGCGTCGGGCCGTCCATGCCTTCCCACCAGACATCGCCGTCGTCGGTCAACGCGACGTTGGTGAAAATCGTGTCGTGGGACACGGTCCGCATCGCCATCGGGTTCGAGTGCGACGACGTGCCCGGCGCAACGCCGAAATATCCGGCTTCGGGATTGATCGCGTAGAGGCGTCCGTCCGGGCCCGGTTTGATCCAGGCGATATCGTCGCCGACGGTCCAGGCTTTCCAGCCATCGAAGCCTTTGGGCGGAATGACCATCGCTAGATTGGTCTTGCCGCAGGCCGACGGGAACGCCGCCGCGACATAGGTCTTTTCACCTTGCGGCGATTCAAGGCCAACGATCAGCATGTGCTCGGCCAGCCAACCCTCATCGCGGGCGATGACCGAGGCGATGCGCAGCGCCAGGCACTTCTTTCCAAGCAGCGCGTTGCCGCCGTAGCCCGAACCGTAGGACCAGATCGAGCGGTCGTCGGGGAAATGGACGATGTATTTTTCGGAGTTGCTCGGCCACGGCACATCAGCTTGGCCATCGGCCAAGGGTGCGCCGACCGAATGCAGGCATGGCACGAAATCGCCGTCGCCGAGAACGTCGAGGGCCTTTTGTCCCGACCGCGTCATCAGCCGCATGCTGACGACGGCATAAAGCGAGTCGGTGATCTGGACGCCGATTTTGGCGATCGGTGAGCCAAGCGGACCCATGCTGAACGGAACGACATAGAGCGTCCGGCCGCGCATCGACCCGGCGAAAAGCTTGGTCAGCGTGGCGCGCATCTCGGTCGGATCGACCCAATTGTTGGTCGGACCGGCGTCGTCCTTGTTCTTGGAGCAGATGAAGGTCCGGTTCTCGACCCGGGCCACGTCGTCGGGGCTCGAGCGCGCCAGGAAGCTATTCGGGCGCAGCTTCGGGTTCAGCGGGATGAACGTTCCGGCCTGCACGAGCTCTTGGGTCATGCGGGCGTATTCGGCGTCCGAGCCGTCGCACCAATAGACAGCCTTCGGCGTGGTCAGCGCGACGATCTCGTCGACCCAGGCAATCAAAGGACGATTGGCGGTGGGCGCCCGCTTGGAAACGCTCATTATCCTCACTCGATTCGAGGCCGCCGAAATACGGGGCAGAGGTGTCGTGGAACGATTTCAATACCAGCCCGAAGCCGGCGGGAACAGGAATTAATTGCGCCGGGCCCGCGAAGTCTTCGCAGGTGCAGCACGGGCCTTTTTTGCAAGCGCGATAAGCGTATTCCGACAGTCCATGGCGGTGGCGACGGACGACGGAAAGGAAAGACGCGCCCAGCGACCCCGCCGCGCCAGATCCAACCCTTCCGGATCCAGGGCGATCATCCGCCAACCCTTTCCGCCACGGCCTAAAAGGACGTTGGCGTAAAGATCGAGAGCCTCGCCGTGATCGGCGTTCATATGGGCAATGACGTCCGTTTCACACGCCGCGATGGCCGCCGCGGCGCCCTTAGGCGCGAGCAGGTCGGCACCGTCCAGCCACTTCGCGCTTGCGAAACCGCCGACGTACCGAGCCCGCTCCAACTGCATCCGGTAGACCGCAAAATCCCCGAAGCCGGCATAGGCGGCCGCGTCAGGATGGCGGGCGAGATAGCGTCGGCGGTGCCGCTCATCGTCGCTGCGGGTAATCCGACCCAGGAGCGAAATCCGCGGACCGGTCTCCGGGCGAGGCAGCGCCAGCGCCGCCTCAACCAACAGCGAGGCCCGCGAGTCCTTGGCAAGGTTACGGGTGTGATCGGCGAGAGACGAGAACAGGAACACCGGACTGCCGTCGACATCCCAGGCCACGGTGACAAGCGACGCGTAGGGAAAGCCGGCATCACCCCGGGTGGCGCGAAGCGCCGTCGCCAGCACCACGGCTCGCGCGCTGCGCATCAATATTCGCGCCTGGCGTGCCGCCTCGTCCGCCGGCCGGGACACGATGTCCGCTACCCGCCGACTTCGCGGCCGGGATCGCTTCCGTCCCGAACCAGAGTCGATGCCACGACGACGGCGGCCGGCGAGCGGAACTCGCGATATTCCCGCTCGCGATAGCGATTGACCAGTTCGCTCGCCGTATCTTCGGGCGCGACCAAGGCGCGGAGAGCCTGACGGGCCAACTGCAGGCTGGACTCGATGGCTTCTGGAACGACGACATCGACGCCGCTTTGAACCAAGGACGCGGCATGCACGGAGTCTTTGGCGCGGGCAAAGATCTTCAGCGTCGGCCACACTTTCTTGAGGGCCCCGACGGTGCGACTCGATTCCGCCGGATCGTCCAAGGTCACGATCACCGCGGCGGCCCGGCCGACGCCGAGAAGCGTCAGGATTTCTCCGCGGCTTGCATCGCCGAATGTGATCGGCACGCCCCTCTTCCGATATTCCTCGACGACGCTGGCGCTACGATCGATCGAGATGTAGGCGCCCTTGTGCGCGTCGAGAATGCGCGCCACCCGGCGTCCGACGCGACCAAAGCCGGCAACTACGACGTGATTTTCGAGATCGCGGATCTCTACCGGACCGGTGTCCGACAAGGGACCCACCTCGCTGGTTTCGACAGCAGCGGACAGACGCCGGCCCAAGGCCGCGAGCACCGGCGTCAATGCCAGAGACAACGCCGCGACCACTAACATGAACTGCCCAACGGTTTCTGGCATGACGCCAAACGCCATGGCCGCACCGATCGCGACGAAGGCGAACTCTCCGCCTTCGCCGAGCGGCAACGCCGATTCCACGGCGATGGCTTTGGGAACATGAAACGCCAGAAGAAGACCGCCGGCGATCACCACTTTGAGAAGAATGAGGCCGACGATGGCGACGCTCAGCCACGCCGCGTCCCCGATGACGAGGTTGAAGTCGATGCCCATGCCCACGGACAAAAAGAAGAGACCGAGCAGCAGGCCTTTGAACGGCAGAATGTCCGACTCGACCTGGTGGCGAAATTCGGTTTCGGCCAACAGCAGGCCGGCCATGAAAGCGCCGAGCGCCATCGACAGCCCCGCCGAGTCCGTAACTTTCGCCGTCAAAAGAACCGCGAGCAAAATCATGGCGGTGAACAGCTCGGGACTGTGCGTCTCCGAGACCAGCCGGAAGAGCGGACGAAGAAACAACCGCCCGAAGACGAAGATCGCTCCGACGGACACAACCGCGATCGCGGTGGCGCGAAAGAGATCGGAGAGCTCGATCCCATCACTGGCCCGCCCAAAGGCATGGACGACGAAGAGGATCGGCACGACCGCGGTCGACGACAGCGCCAGCGACGCGCCGAGAACGATCGACACCTCCGGCCCGTTGCCCCAGAGCCAGGCAATCAGACCGATGGCGGTGCCCGTGAAGACGACTTGGGTAAAGCCGAGACCGAAGACCAGCCGTCGCATCGCGGCCAAGCGTTCGAACGTGAGATCGAGGCCGATGGTGAACAACAAAAAGACGACGACTAAGTCGGCGAGCGTTCGCACGCCTTCGGTATCGTCCATAAGCCCCAGGCCGTGCGGACCGATCGCCGCCCCGGCCGCGAGATAGCCCAGCACCGGGGTGATCTTGAGCCGCTGGAACACCGGCACAATGACCACGGAGGCGAGAAGGAAGACGATGATCTCGCGGAAATAGTGTATGGCGTCGACTTCGGGCACGGGCCGGGTCTCTCAGTTAAAAAGGGTGATCCGGGACGCGACGCCTCGGATCCTTACGAATCGGCCCGAATCGCCCAGCGAACGCTGGAAAATCGAACGCGACGGTCGGTGACGCCGGAGAAGACGAAACGGCATGATGGAGAGGCCTTTCGTCGCGCCATGCGCGCGGTTGTCTTCGCGAACCGCCTCAAGCCGACTATAATTTGGCCATAAAGACCACGTCAATCGAGCCCGCCTGGCGGTGCCGGCCGACGCCGGCACTGCTGATCGCGGCCACGAGACGGGACCCATGTCGACAGAATCGGAAACGCTGCTCATGAACCGCACCATCGCGCTCGTCGATGACGATCGCAACATCCTCGCCTCGGTGTCCCTGGCTCTTGAGGCCGAGGGCTTCAAAGTGCGGACCTACAAGGACGGGGCCGAGGCCCTCGACGGTCTCACTCGCCAACCGGTCGACCTGGCCATCCTCGACATCAAGATGCCGCGCCTAGACGGGATGGAGCTTCTGAACCGGCTCCGTCAAAAGTCGAAGATGCCGGTCATCTTTCTCACGTCCAAGGACGACGAGATCGACGAGATGTTGGGCCTCCGCATGGGCGCCGACGATTACATCCGGAAGCCGTTCTCCCAGCGCCTGCTCATCGAGCGCGTCCGCGCCGTCCTCCGCCGCCACGACTTGGCCAAGGTGACCGATGGCGCCGTCGAGCCCAAGGACGCGATCCATCGCGGCGAACTGATACTCGATCTTTCGCGGTATCTCTGCACGTGGCGTGGTCAAAAGGTCGATCTCACGGTCACCGAGTTTCTGCTTCTGCAGGCCCTCGCCCAACGGCCTGGCCACGTCAAAAATCGCGACCAGTTGATCGATGCGGCTTATGGCGAGCAGATCTACGTCGACGACCGCACCATCGACAGCCACGTCAAACGGTTGCGCAAGAAGTTCAAGGACATCGATACCGACTTCGGCGAAATCGAGACTCTCTATGGCATCGGTTATCGCTACCGCGAGGCCTAGTCGTCGAACGAGGCGCCGCCCGTGATTGGACCGGTGCGTTCCGCGGCCCGTCGGTTCGGCTCGCCTCTCACCCGACGAATCCTCGCCGTCAACATCCTTGCGCTGGCCATTCCGATCGCCGGGCTTTTGTATCTTGGGGAATACCGACGGGGGTTGGTCGAAGGCGAGCTGGCGGCGCTGAGCGTCCAAGGCGCGATGTTCGCCGCGGCCCTGGGTGAAGGCGCGGTCAATTCGGATGCCGGCGGGCTCGGCCTCATCGAGCAAGCCTTGGATGCGGACAGCACCCGATCCATCGTCCGTCGCCTCGCCGAGACAACCGGAACACGGGCCCGCGTCTACAATGCCGAGGGCGTTCTGATCGTCGATAGCCGTCGCCTCATCGGGCCAGGCGGCACGGTCCAGATCGAACCGGTTGCACCACCGCTCGAATCTCTTCCGGTCGGCGCCTGGATGCTTAGCGTTCTGGGGCGGGTCCTCGACTGGCTTCCGGGTCATCAAGAATTTCCGCTCTATGAGGAAAAGGTCGATCAGCAGGCCTCGGATTACGACGAAGTTGCGCTGGCCCTCGATGGCGAGCCTGTCGCCCGAGCCCGATCCGTGGGTGACGGCCGGCTCATCTTGGGCGTCGGC
Organism: Rhodospirillales bacterium; assembly: GCA_009691105.1. Classification (GTDB taxonomy): domain Bacteria; phylum Pseudomonadota; class Alphaproteobacteria; order Rhodospirillales; family SHVU01; genus SHVU01. The sequence continues at coordinate 11,278 of SHVU01000006.1, read as the reverse complement.
CAACCTGTCCAAAGCTACAAGCAGGTTTTGGGCGCGCTCCTTCTGACCAAAGGCTCTCCCGACATCGAGGCCGCCATGGCCGGAGTCCGCCTCACGATCCTGCAAGTGTTCGCGGTCGGGCTCGGCGTCACCATTCTTCTCTCGCTCTATCTTGCCGGCACCATTGCCAGGCCGATCCGTCGTCTGGCGCTCGCCGCGGAACGGGTCCGTTTGGGCCGCGGACGTGAAGCGGCCATTCCCGATTTCGCCGGGCGCCGGGATGAGATCGGCGAACTGGCGCGATCGCTGCGCGCCATGACGGAAGCCCTGACCCAACGCGTCGACGCCATCGAGGCCTTCGCCGCCGACGTCGCCCACGAGATCAAGAATCCTCTGACCTCGGTGAAAAGCGCCGTCGAAACCGTCGTTCGTCTCAAAGATCCCGAGCAGCAACAGCGGTTGTTCGCGATCATCCTCGACGACGTCGACCGACTGAATCGCCTGATCAGCGACATCGCCGACGCCTCGCGCCTGGATGCTGAATTGTCGCGGGCCCGACCCGAGCCTGTCGATCTGCGTCCGCTTCTCGCCACCCTCGTCGACGTCCAACAGACGCCGCGCAAAAGTCGCGACCCAGCCTTGCACTTCGACATCGCCAACGGATTGCGCCTCGACGTCGAAGGCGTCGAGAGCCGGCTCGTCCAGGTATTTCGCAACCTGATCGCCAACGCCGCGTCATTCAGTCCGCCCGACGGAAGCATTACCCTTCGCGCCGCCCGAGACCGCGATGCCGTCGTCGTGACGGTCGAGGACGAAGGTCCTGGGATTCCGTCCGGGAAGGAGCGCGCTATTTTTGATCGCTTCTATTCGGAGCGCCCGGCCGGCGAGAAATTCGGGGCGCATTCGGGCCTCGGCCTCAGCATTTCTCAGCAGATCGTCGATGCCCACGGCGGGACAATCAGCGCCGAAAACCGCGTCGCGCCGGACGGACGGGTCCTGGGGGCGCGCTTTACGGTCCGCTTGCCGGCCCGTACCCCTGGTCGCGCCGAACGGCTGTGATATCGTTCGCCGCCATGACCGGCGTCCCAGCCGATTCCCGGACCTTCACCGCTTCCGCTCGCGACGCCGAGACGGATAAGGCCCGAGTCATTTTAGTGACGGGCATGTCCGGCGCCGGCAAGACCTCGGCCTTGAAAGCCCTCGAGGACCTCGGCTTCGAAGCCGTCGACAACTTGCCGTTGTCGCTCTTGGTCAACTTGGTGCCGCCGGGCGAGCGTCGTCCCGATGGCGCCGGATTTGCCCGGCCCCTCGCGATCGGTATCGACATCCGCACCCGTGACTTCGGCGCCCAGCCCGTCCTTGCGGAAATGGAACGCTTGGCCGGCTCGCGCCACGTCGAGGTCCGCATCCTGTTCCTCGATTGCGACGACGAAGAATTGGCCCGCCGCTATGCCGAGACCCGGCATCGCCATCCGTTGGCCCTCGATCGTCCGGTGCGCGACGGCATCGCCCATGAACGGCGCCTCCTGACCGCGCTCAAAGATCGCGCCGACGTCACCATCGACACCACCGGCCTCGGGCCTGGCGAGCTCAAGCGCTTGTTGTCGGGTCATTTCGGGACACCGACGGCGACGGGCCTCTCGGTCGTCGTGACCTCGTTCGCGTATCGTCGCGGTCTACCCCGCGAGGCCGACCTCGTCTTCGACGTCCGCTTTCTCAGCAATCCTCACTACGATCCGGCCTTGCGACCGATGGACGGCCGCAATGAGCAGGTCGGCGCGCATATTTCCAAGGATCCGGGATATGGGCCGTTTTTCGACAGCGTGACCCGGCTTCTCAAGCCGCTCTTGCCCCGCTACGTTGCCGAGGGCAAGAGCTACCTCACCATCGCCGTCGGGTGCACGGGCGGTCGCCATCGCTCGGTCTTCGTCGCCGAGGCCTTGGCGCGCTGGCTCGAGACGCAGGGCGAGAAGGTCGCGGTTCTGCATCGCGATCTGGACGACGGCGAAGACTAGGCAGGCAGGAACGCATGATCGGAATCGTCATCGTCAGCCACGGCCGACTGGCCTTGGAGCTTCGCGCCGCCGCCGAGCAGATCTTGGGCTTCCAACCCAACATCGGCGCGGTGTGCTTCAGTCCCGACGACGATGTCGATGCCAAGCGCCGCGAGCTGGTGGCGCGAGTCCAATCGGCGGACCAAGGCTACGGCGTTCTCGTCCTGACCGATCTCTTTGGGGGGACGCCGTCGAACTTGGCGATCTCGATCATGGGCGAGGCCCGGGTCGAGGTCATCGCCGGGGTCAACCTCCCGATGCTCGTAAAACTCGCGACCGAGATGGACGCTGCCGATTCTTTGGCCGCCGCCGCGGCCAGCGCCGAACATGCCGGACGCAAGGCAATCCGCGTCGCCTCGGAATTCTTGAACAAGCCCCTTCATGAGCCCTCCAAAACCGAAAAAGCCCGCTCCTCTTAAGCGGACGGCCGAAATTCTGAACCGGCTGGGTCTTCACGCCCGGCCGGCGGCGAAATTCGCCAAGACCGCAAACCGGTTCGCCGCCGACGTCACGGTGACCTTCAACGGCGAGACGGTCTCCGCCCATTCGGTCACCGATATTCTGCTGCTTGCAGCCTCTCAAGGCTCGAAGTTGGTGCTCGAAGCAACCGGGCCGGAGGCGGAAACAGCCCTCGCGGCACTGGGCGAACTCATCGACAGCGGATTCGGCGAACGCCAGTAAAACTTGGGCCTTGCCCACCGGAAAGGCCGCTGTTAATGACCCCCAGGACCGACCGTTGGTCGGCCTCCCGCAACCGTCGTTAGCCCGTCATCAAAGGACCCGCCATGGCATCGCCCAACGATTACAAAGTCGCCGACATCAGCCTCGCCGATTGGGGCCGCCGCGAGATTGCCATCGCCGAGACCGAGATGCCGGGGCTCATGTCGCTCCGCGAAGAGTTCGGCAAGAAAAAGCCGCTGAATGGCGCCCGCATCACCGGCTGCCTGCATATGACGATTCAGACGGCGGTCTTGATCGAGACGCTCCAAGCCCTGGGCGCCGACATTCGCTGGAGTTCGTGCAACATCTTCTCGACCCAAGATCATGCCGCCGCCGCCATCGCCAAGGCCGGCGTTCCGGTCTTCGCCTGGAAAGGCGAGACCGAAGAGGAATACTGGTGGTGCGTCGAACAGACCATCACCGGCCCCAACGGCTGGCAACCGAACATGCTGCTCGATGACGGCGGGGATCTGACCGTCCTCGTTCACGATAAGCACCCCAAGGTCCTCGACGGAGTTCGCGGCTTGTCGGAAGAAACGACGACTGGCGTCCATCGCCTCTACGAGATGGAGAAGAAAGGTCGCCTCAAGGTTCCCGCCTTCAACGTCAACGACTCGGTCACGAAGTCCAAGTTCGACAATCTGTACGGCGCGCGCGAAAGCCTCGTCGACGGCATCAAGCGGGCCACCGGCGTCATGCTGGCCGGCAAGATCGGCGTGGTCTGCGGCTTCGGCGAAGTCGGCAAAGGTTCGGCCCAGGCGCTGCGCGGCCAAGGCGCGCGCGTTCTCATCACCGAGATCGATCCGATCTGCGCGCTGCAGGCGGCGATGGAAGGCTATGCCGTCGTCACTATGGATGAGGCCGCGAAGACCGGCGACATCTTCGTCACCGCGACCGGCAACACCGACGTCATCACGCTCGATCACATGCGGCAGATGAAGGATCGGGCCATCGTCTGCAACATCGGCCACTTCGACGCCGAGATCGAAGTCTCGGCGCTGCGCAATCTCCGCTGGCACAACGTGAAGCCGCAGGTCGATGAAGTCGAGTTCCCGGACGGCAAGCGTTTGCTGTTGCTCGCCGAAGGCCGCCTTGTGAATTTGGGCTGCGCCAACGGCCATCCGAGCTTCGTCATGAGCGCGTCCTTCACCAACCAGGTGCTGGCGCAGATCGAGCTTTGGGCCAATCACGGCAAGTACGAGAATAAGGTCTACGTCCTGCCGAAGGCGCTCGACGAGAAGGTGGCGCGTCTGCATCTCGCCAAGCTCGGGGTGAATTTGACCACGCTGACCCCCAAGCAGGCGGATTACATCGGCGTTCCATCCAACGGTCCCTTTAAGCCCGACTACTACAGGTATTGAGGCAGGCCGCCGTTTGCCCCAAGATGTCGTGGCTTCGGCGCGAAAGCCAACACACTGAGGCGCGGGCGTAGCGGGCCGGCGGTGGCGCTCCGCGCGCGCTGGGGCCGTTCTAATTGATGGATGTCGTCGTCTCGTTCCTGATCGGCGTCGGCTTGGCCGGTGCCATCGCGGCCGTTCTCCTACGGCGGCAAGAAACGCGCCTGAAAGCGGCGACCGACGCGGCCGCCGAACACCAGACTGAAGCAATCCGCGCCGGTGACGCGCTCGCCACGGCTCCCGACGGTTTCTTCCTGTGGGATCGCCGGACCAATGCCGGGCGCAGTTCCCGCCGTTTGGCGGTCCTGCTCGGTCTCACCGACGGCACCGAAGCCCGATTCGCCGATGTGTTGGGGCGGTTCGCCGAGACGTCGCGAGCCGGCCTCGCCCGTGCCGTCGATCGTTTGCGGAGCCAGGGAGAGTCCTTCGAGATCGATCTCGAACTCGCCGGATCGGGTCGACGCATCGACGCTTACGGACGGCGTGGCGATGCCGCCGATCTTGTGTGGATGCGGGCCCGCCACACCGCACCGGATAACAGCGAACAAATCGCTCACGACGCAATTTCAGCCCTGATCGCCACGATGCCGATTCCGGCGTGGCTGCGCGGCCCCGATCTCGAACTTGTCGCGGCAAGTCCGGCGGCAGAGGGTCTCGCCGAATCGACCGCGGTCAAAGCGCTTGCCGCCAGCGCCTCGGTCCGGAATGGCCCGGCCAGCGAGCGCTTCGCCTTTCCGGCTGGCGGACGCCGCATCGTCGATGTCACCGAAGCGCCGCTTCCGGGAAACGGCGGCTTCCTCGGGTATGCCGTCGAAACCTCCAGCCGAACCGACGACCGAGCCCCGCCGCCTCCGGCCACGGCCTATCAAGCCCTCGACAATCTGACGACGGGCATTGCGATCTTCGACGCCGCGGCGCGGCTTGTGTATGCGAACCCGGCCTTCGCAACCTTGTGGCGCCTCGATGCGCGTTGGCTGATGGCGCGGCCCGACGTCGGCGAAATCCTCGATCGTCTCAGCGCACAGCGGCGATACCCCGAGCAACCCAACTACCGGGCGTTTCGGGAAGCCGAGATCGTCGCATACCGCCAACCACCGGCCCGGCGCGAGATGCTGCTACACCTTCCCGATGGCACCACGGTGCGCCGTGTCGTCGTCCCCCATGCTGGCGGCGCGCTGGCCAGCGACGAGGATGTGACCCAAGCCCTCGCCCTCGAACGCTCGCTCAAGACTCTCGCCGCCGTGCAGAAAGAAACCCTCGATCATCTGTATGAGGCCATCGCCGTTTTCGGAAGCGACGGACGGATGCGGCTGTGCAATCCGGCCTTCGCCGAGCTCTGGCAGTTGCATTCTGATGAAATCCACGCCGCGCCCCATGTCCGCGATGTCGTCGAGCGGATGCGGCCCTTCATGACAGACGTCGCCGATTGGGACAGCGAGCGCGAACGAATGCTCGGTGAGCTTCTCGGTCGCGACACGACCTCGGGACGCATCCGGCGCGGCGACGGCCGCATCCTCGATTACGCCAACGTTCCCCTTCCCGATTCCGCGATGTTGACCAGTTATCTCGACGTCACCGATCCGGCGACAATCGAGGCGGCGCTGCGTGAGCGGGCCGAAGCCCTCGCCACCGCCAATCGCCTGAACGCCGAGTTCATCGCCAACCTGTCGTTCCAGGCCCGCACCCCGATCACCACGATCCTCGGATTTTCGGAGTTCCTCTCCGGCGAACATTTTGGGGCGCTCAATCCGCGCCAGAAAGATTACGCCGAGGGAATCCTCACGGCGGCGCGCGCGCTGCTCACCGTCGTCGGAGACGTTCTGGATCTCGCCTTGATCGAGGCAGACGCGAATGGGATCGAGGCCACGCCCGTCGACGTTCACGCGACTCTCGCCGCGATCCTGGGAACGGCTCGCGATCGCGACGCCGGAAAGACGCTGAAGATCGAACTCGATTGCCCGCGTGATATCGGTCCGATCACGGCGGATCCGGCGCGGCTTCGGCAAATTCTGTCCAACCTGCTTGGCAATGCAATCCTCCGTAGTCCGGCGCGCGGCACGATCCGGATCGGCGCCCGGCGTGAGGCGACGCATCTCAGTTTCGCGATCACCGACGGTGGCCGCCCCATTTCGGCGGCCGAGCGCGAACGGCTGTTCCAGCCCGCCGTCCCCGGCCGCGTCACCGACCCCGGCGAGGCGGCGTCGTTTGGTCTGGCTCTGGTCAAACGGTTCGTCGAGCTTCATGGCGGCGAAGTCGATGTGACATCTTCGGCCGCTAAAGGCACGACGGTGACGGCCCGCCTTCCCCTCGAGCCGGCAGCCTAGGCGACTGCTGATGGACGCGAACCCCAACACGACAGTGATCGAGCTCGATCTCGCCAACGAGGCGGCGACAGCAACGCTGGCGGGACGGATCGCCGGTCTCGTTCAGGTTCCCGATGTCATTGGCCTCTCCGGCGCTCTCGGCGCCGGCAAGACCGCATTCGCCCGGGCCTTCATCCGTGCCGGCGGCTCGGCCGACGAAGAAGTGCCGAGCCCGACGTTCACCTTGATCCAGACCTACGATCTTGCCGTGGGGCGGATTTACCATTTCGATCTGTTTCGCATCGAGCGGCCGGACGCGGCCCGCGAGATCGGGCTGGAGGACGCCTTCGCCGAAGGAATTTCCCTGATCGAGTGGCCGGAACGGCTGGCCGGCGACTGGCCCGCCGATCGCCTGGAAATTACGATCGCACAAGGCCCCAAGCCCGACACGCGGCGCGTTCGCCTGATTGGCCGCGGCCGATGGCGCGACCGCCTTGCCACTGCTTTCGCAGAGGCCCGCCGTGGCTGAACCGACCGCCCGCAACATCGCCATCGCGGCATTCTTGGACGCCGCCGGATGGACCGGCGCGACGCGCCGGCCCTTGGCCGGCGATGCGTCCTTCCGGCGCTATCACCGCATCGACCGCAACGGCAAACGCGCCGTCCTCATGGATGCGCCGCCGGGCAAGGAAGATGTGCGCCCGTTCACTGCCATCGCTCGCCATCTCGACGCGCTCGGCTTCAGCGCGCCACGCATCGAAGCCGAAGACGTCGCGCAAGGATTCCTTCTGCTCGAAGATCTCGGCGACGCGACGTTTACGCGCAAACTTGTCGGGGCTTCGCGCGAGGACGAAGAGACGTTGTATGCCGGCGCCGTCGATGTCCTCGCGGCGCTCCATGGCCTGCCGCCGGAACGGGCTGTGCCGCTCCGGCTCGCGCCTTACGACGACGCAAAGCTCGGCACCGAAGCCGACCTCCTGCCCGAATGGTACGGAGCGGCCGCGCTCGAAACCCCGCTGACCGCCGAGGCTCGCGCCGCCTACCGCAACGCCTGGCGACCGGCCTTTGCGGCGCTGGCCGCCGAACCGAAGACGCTGGTTCTTCGCGACTACCACGTCGACAACCTGATGTGGCTTCCGGAACGGCGCGGCGTCGCTAAAGTCGGCCTTCTCGACTTTCAGGACGCGGTCTCTGGACCCGGAGCCTACGATCTCATGTCGCTCCTTGAAGATGCACGCCGCGATATCGCGCCCGATCTCGCCGCGCGTATGCGGGCCCGCTACCGCGCCGCCGTGCCGGCCTCGGACCGCGACAGCTTCGAGGCGAGCTACGCGATCCTGGCCGCCCAACGCCACGCCAAAGTCATCGGCATCTTCACGCGGCTGTGCCGGCTGGACCGCAAGCCCGACTATCTCGTTCACATCCCGCGCGTCTGGCGACTTCTCGAGCGCGCCGTGCGACATCCTCTTCTCCACCCCGTCGCCGCGTGGCTTGATCGCTACCTGCCGCCGGACACGCGACGCATTCCGACCACTGAGGCCCGCCCATGAGTAAGACCCGAACAACACCGCCCCGGGCCATGGTGCTCGCCGCCGGCCTCGGACTTCGCATGAGGCCGTTGACGGTGTCGCGGCCGAAACCGCTCGTCCTCGTCTCGGGACGGACGCTGCTCGACCGCGTCCTCGATCGCCTCGACCAGGCCGGCGTCGACACCGCCGTCGTCAACACGCATTACCTGGCCGGCCTCGTCGAGCGTCACCTGACGACGCGGCAAAAGCCGAGCATCGTGATTTCTCCGGAACCGCAGATTCTCGATACCGGCGGCGGAGTCGCCAAAGCCTTGCCGCATCTGGGCAAAGCGCCCTTCTACGTCGCCAACGTCGATTCCGTGTGGCTGGACGGGCCGGAGCCGGCGCTGAACCGACTGGCGCGAAGCTTCGATCCCGATGGGATGGACGGATTGCTTCTCCTCGCTCCAACGGTGACGAGCCACGGCTACGACGGTCCCGGCGATTTCCTGGCCGACGGCCTCGGCCGGCTTCGGCGGCGGCCCAAGGTGCAGGTCTCGCCCTTCGTCTTTACCGGCGTGCAGATCTTGAGCCAGCGGCTGTTCGACGGCGCACCCGCCGGCGTGTTCTCGCTCAACCTCCTCTATGACCGCGCCATCGAGTCCGGCCGTCTCTACGGTCTTGTCCACGATGGCGAGTGGTTCCACGTCGGAACGCCGGATGGTTTGACCGAGGCCGAACGCGGCCTGGCCTCGTCGCGCGAAGGTCCCAACCGGCGATGAGCGAACGAACGCCGTCCCGTCGTCCTGCGATCTTCACGATCGCGCCGGGACTGCCGTTCGTCGATGCGTTGGCTCTCGGAATTCTCGATCGACTGGGCGGACGGCGCGAAGCTCTCGCCGACGTCCGAGTCCTGTTGCCGACACGGCGCGCCGCACGCAGTCTGAGCGAAGCGTTCCTTCGCCATTCCGGCGGTAAGCCGACGCTGTTGCCGCGCCTCGTTCCGATCGGCGACGTCGACGAAGACGAAATCATTTTGGCCGAGCCGAGCAGCGACGGCGCCACGGCGCCCTTCGATCTGCCGCCGGCCATCACCCCACTTCGCCGCAAACTGCTTCTGACGCGCCTGGTTCGCGCTTTCGAGGGCCGGAACGTTCCGCCCGACCAGGCCGCCCGGCTCGCCGACGAGCTCGGCCGGCTGCTCGATGCCGTCGCCATCGAGCGGCTCTCGTTCGCCAAGCTCAAGACGCTCGTGCCCGAGGACTACGCCAAACACTGGCAAGCGACGCTCGATTTCCTGCGGATCATCACCGAGCGCTGGCCGGAAATTCTCGCCGACGAAGGCGCGATCGATGCCGCCGACCGGCGCAACCAAGCCCTGGACGCGCAAACCAAGCTCTGGCTCGACTCGCCGCCGACCACACCGGTGATCGCCGCCGGCTCGACCGGCACCATGCCGGCGACCGTCGCCCTTCTCGCCGTCGTCGCGCGGCTGCCACAAGGCGCGGTGGTTCTTCCCGGCCTCGACCGCGACGCCGACGACGCCACGTGGAAGGCGATCCTAGATCCGGATCGTCCAGCCATCACCCATCCGCAACACGCCATGGCGAAGCTTCTCGATCGTCTTCGCGTCGATCGGCGCGACGTCGCGTCGTGGCCCGCGCCGGGCTTTGCCGACGCTGGACTTATCGAGACGACGCCGGAACGAAGCCTCGTCATCGCCCAGGCCTTGCGCCCGGCAGCAGTCCCAGCGACGCCGCTACCGGGTGCGCCACTCGGTCGCGGCATGCGCGGCGTCCGGCGTGTCGATTGCCCTGGACCGGAAGAAGAAGCCACTGTCGTCGCTCTAGTTCTGCGCCAAGCTCTTGAAACCGAAGGGAAGACGGCAGCGCTGGTCACGCCCGATCGGGCGCTGGCCCGGCGCGTCGCCGCCGAGCTCCGCCGCTTTGGTATCGAGATCGATGATTCCGCCGGTATCCCGCTGGCCCACACACCGCCTGGGGCGTTCTTGCGACTTGTCGCTCGCATGGCCGGCGAGAACTTCGCGCCCGTGGCGTTGCTCTCGGCGCTCAAGCATCCCTTCGCGGCGCTCGGTCGTGCCCCTGGCGAGTTCCGGGCGATGGTTCGCGCCTTGGAGATCGCGGCGTTACGAGGCCCGCGTCCGGCCGGAGGGCTCGCCGGTCTTCGCGCCGCCCTCGGCACACGCGACGACGAACTTCCTGGTTTTCTCGCCGCCATCGAAACAGCCGCCGACCACATCATCGACGTCACGACCCGACCCCTCGTTGCCCTTGGCGATCTGGTCCGCGCCCACATCGCCTTTGCCGAACGCTTGGCGACGAGCGACGCCGAGCCCGGCCCGAAACGGCTGTGGCATGGCGAGGCCGGCGAGGCCGCGGCGTTTTTCGTATCCGAGCTCGTCGAGGCCGCCGATGCCCTGGAGCCAATCGACGCCGACCGTTATCCGGCGCTATTCGATGCGTTGCTGGAAGGCCATGTCGTCCGCCCGCGTTACGGCCGACACCCGCGCCTCAACATTTGGGGCCTTCTCGAAGCCCGCTTGCAGCGCCCGGACCTCGTCGTCCTCGGCGGCTTGAACGAATGCACTTGGCCGCCCGAAGCCGAAGCCAATCCCTGGATGAGCCGGCCGATGCTGACGGCCTTCGGTTTGCCGACACCGGAACGACGGATCGGCATCGCCGCCCACGATTTCGTACAGGCCTTCGCCGCACCAGAGGTCGTCCTGACGCGGGCCGAACGCGTCGAAGGCACGCCGACCGTGCCGTCGCGGTGGCTTCTTCGCATCGAGACGTTGCTGCGCGGTAGCGCCAGCGAAACCATCAGCCGGCCCGGCACCTGGCTTGCTTGGCAGCGCCTGATCGACGCCCCAGCCGCAATCCAACCGAGCAAACCGCCCGAGCCGCGCCCGCCTCTCGCCGCCCGGCCGCGCCGGTTGTCGGTCACCCAAATCGAAGTCTGGATGCGCGATCCCTATGCGATCTACGCGCGCCACGTCTTGGGGCTGAACGCTCTCGATCCGATCGATGCCGATCCAACCGCTGCCGATTACGGCACAGTCATTCACGATGCCCTTTATGCGTTCGTCAAAGCCCATCCCGATCGCTTGCCCGACGACGCCTTGGCACGATTGATCGCGCTCGGTCGCGACGCGTTCCAACCTTGGGTCGGCCGACCGGTCTCCGCGTTCTGGTGGCCGCGTTTCGAGCGCATCGCCGCGTGGTTCATCGAGCACGAACAAGAGCGACGCACGCAGATCGCCCAACGCTTCGCCGAGGTCAAAGGCCGGCTCGTCGTAC
>SHVU01000032.1 GCA_009691105.1 Rhodospirillales bacterium | reverse complement strand
CCGTCGAGGCCGAAGGCCGTCGCTGCTTAAGAATCTCTGGAGACATTGGGACGGCCGAGTTCTGCCACACCGCGGTCGACAAGGTCATCGCCGAATTCGGTCGGATCGATATTCTCGTCAACAACGCCGCCGAGCAGCACGAACGGGGCGACAACGGCCCTCTGGACATTCCACACGAACAACTCGTGAAGACGTTCGAGACCAACATCTTCGGCTACTTCTATATGGCTCAAGCCGCGCTCGAGCACATGAAGGAGGGCGCGGTCATTCTGAACACCGCGTCGATCACCGCCTACAAGGGCCACGAGGACCTTCTCGACTACGCCGCGACCAAGGGCGCCATCGTCAGCTTCACCCGATCACTATCGGCGGCTCTGGTATCCAAGAAGATCCGCGTCAACGCCGTGGCCCCGGGGCCCATCTGGACGCCGCTGATCCCGGCATCCTTCGATGCAAAGCATACGGCCGAACATGGCTCGTCGGTGCCGATGAAACGCGCCGGTCAACGCAACGAAGTCGCGCCGTGCTTCGTGTTTCTCGCTTCGGAAGGGGCGTCCTACATGACCGGCCAGGTGCTACATCCGAACGGCGGCACGGTCGTCAACGGCTAGAGACGAAGCCCTGCAACGAAAGGAGAATGAGATGGCTCGATATTCTAAAAGCGCGAGCAAGGATGTCGAACGCGCCATGCACAGGCGCTCGCGGCGCGGCGCCTAGTTCTGAGCTAGTAGCGCCCGCGCCAGGCGTTGATGAGAAGCCGTAGGCGTCCGCCGCCCGGTTGTTGCGCACTCGGGTTGAACGGATCGAAGTCGGCACGCCTTAAACGTCCAAGATAAACGTTTGCTAGAGTTGCCGGCAGCAATGCCGGTATCGCGGCACGCGGCACGTCGCGAGAGAGCGCCCGCGCCTCGGTGAGATGCGCTTCGGCCATCCCGGCGATTTCGGCGACGACGGACGCCAAGGGCTGACCACCTCGCCCCATGTACATCGCCTCGATATCGACACCGGCGCGTTGCAACGACTCTAAGGGCAGCCCATCGCGTCGATACGCGGCCTGATGCGCGACACCGCGAAGGCGTTGAACGAGCCACCAGGCGATGGCGGTATGGCGTCCCACCTCCCGCGCCGCCGATCCGCCGAGCACATCCAGAGCCAGATCGGTGACGGACCCTTCGATATTCGCCGCGCAGGTCGCCAGCCCGGTCATGTCCGCTGGCGGACCGTCAATCTCGGCATCGTAGGCGTCGAGAAGGCGCTCGAGGCCCTCCTGGCCCAATCCATGGGCGCGAATCGCCTGGGCCAGCGATTCGGCGATGGGATGGCGGGGCGGACTCCCGGCGAAGATTCGGGGCAATGCATCCCGCCACCACTGGAGGCGAATGCGTGCCAGCATCGGCTCGCGCCGCGACTCCACGACCCGTCCTATTTCACGATCGAAGCCATACAACGCAAACAGCGATTCGCGCACGCCGGCCGGCGCAAATAGCGCGCAGACGAATCGATCGCGGTCGTCGCGACGCAGGCTCTCGCCGAGGGTCAACAGAGCGGTCATTCTTTGCACGTCTTAGCCGGCGAATCGGCCCCAGGATGAGAATGACTTGAATAGAAACGGCGTTTGACTACCATGACGGTGTTATTCGTTGCCATACATTGCAGGGGGAGAGGATGAAGAATCCGCTCGATTCGATAGGCGGGACCGTAATTTGCGGTCTCATCATCACGGCGCTCCATATCGCCGTCATGATCGCGGCTTACGGCTGAAGGCAGGGAGATCACACCGATGGAATACTTTGATTACAACTGGTGGACGTTCTTCTTCCGCTGGATTCACGTCCTGAGCGGCGTGATGTGGATCGGCCTCCTCTGGTACTTCAACTTCGTCCAGACGCCGTCCATGCCGAAAATTCCCGACGAACAGAAGCCGGCCGTGACCAAAGTCATCGCGCCGCGGGCTCTCTTCTGGTTCCGTTGGTCGGCGTTGTCGACGATCATCACTGGCGCCATCGTCGCTCACTTGAGCGGCTATCTTGGCGGCGCGCTGTCGCTCGGCTTCGCCGACGAAGTCGCCAAGCACAGCGCTATTGGTTTCGGCATGTGGCTGGGCCTGATCATGGCCTTCAATGTCTGGTTCATCATTTGGCCGAACCAGCAGAAGGTCCTGGGCCTCGTCGAAGCCGATGCCGATACCAAGAAACGTTCGGCGCGAACTGCGGCGCTCGCTTCGCGAACCAACATGATGCTGTCGATCCCGATGCTCTACGCCATGGTTTCGGCGCAGAACCTGTACTGATCGACAATCTTCGTTTGCGGAAAACGGGGCCTTCGGGCCCCGTTTTTCTTTGGGGCCTAAGGAACGGATATCAGTCCGGCAATGGCCCGGCGTTCCTCGGCTAGCAAGACGTTGAACGTCCGGCAGGCCGCGCCGGTGTCCATCCACTCCAGCGCGACGCCCCGCGCTTTAAGAGCGGCGCGAAGGTCCTGCGGCGGCGGCAAAAACTTTGGTCCACACCCGACCAGCAGGATCTCGACGCCGGCGAGCCATGCGTCGACCGACCCGAGCGTGACGGCATCCGGGGCGCTCACTGGCCAGGATATGGTCCCCTCAGAGCGGACCAGAACCGAGCCGACGTGGACCTGACCGGCAATGCGGAATTGCCCTCCGCCGTACGCCTGGATGATTAGGCGTCCGCTCTGGACGAGTGGCGTGATGTCGAGGGCGGCGATGGGTGAAGCCGGCCGTGAACTACTCGGCCGCCTCGGCTCCGGGGACGGGTTTGGTCGCCGTCGGATTGCGTTGGGGCGGCCGCAGGTACATGAGCAAAGGCACGGCGACGAAGACCGACGAATAGGTTCCGCACACCACACCGAACAGCATCGCCAGGCTGAACCCCGACAACACGTCGCCGCCCAGGAAATAGAGGCCCAGCAAGGCAAGAATCGTCGTGCCGCCGGTCATCACGGTGCGGGACAACGTCTGATTGTTGCTGAGATTGAGCAGATCGCCGAGCGGCATCGTCTTGTACTTGCGCAGATTGTCGCGGACCCGGTCAAAGATGACGACGGTGTCGTTGATCGAATATCCGGCAATCGTGAGCAGCGCGGCCACCGATGTCAGGTTGAATTCGACGTCGAGAAGCGAATACAGCCCAATCGTCGAAATGACGTCGTGCGCAAGCGCCAATACACCTGATGCTCCGAACTGCCATTCAAAGCGGAACCAGATGTAGACGAGGATGCCGAGCACCCCGAGCCCGACCGCCCACATACCATTCCAGAACAGTTCGTTGCTGACCAGCGGACCTACCGCTTCAATGCGCCGATATTCGACGGTAGGCCCCAGTGCGGCGCGAATCTTCTCGACGGCCTCCTGCTGAGCCTTCTCGCCGCCCTCTTGCTCCTGAATGCGAATCAGGACGTCCGACGGCGTTCCAAAGCCTTGCAACGCAACCTCGCCGAGCCCGAGCCCGCCGAGCGTTTCGCGCATTTGGCTCATGTTCGCCGGCCCCTGGGTGCGCACCTCGACGATGATGCCGCCCCGGAAGTCGATACCGAGGTTGAAGCCTTTGACCGAAACCACGGTAAGCGACAACAGCACCATCACCACGGAGACAGTGAACGAAAACATCCGCATTCCGATGAAAGGAACCTTCGGAACGGTCGGGAAGAGGACGATGCCACGCCACATGGTCGGACCTATACGGGCAAAGTTTGAGGCCGCGCCCATCGCAGCCAACCAACGATCAGATAGCGCGTCACCATGATCGCCGTAAACATCGTGGTCAGGATGCCAACCGACAAGGTAACGGCGAAACCGCGAACCGGTCCGCTTCCGAACTGAAACAGCATGAGACCGGCAATCAGCGTCGTCATATTCGAGTCAATAATCGCCGTGAAGGCGCCGGAGAACCCGGCATCCAGAGCCGATACTGGACCCCGCCCCGCCTGCGTCTCTTCGCGGAACCGTTCGTAGATCAAGACGTTGGCGTCGACTGCCATGG
This sequence comes from Rhodospirillales bacterium, assembly GCA_009691105.1. Taxonomy (GTDB): domain Bacteria; phylum Pseudomonadota; class Alphaproteobacteria; order Rhodospirillales; family SHVU01; genus SHVU01. Next base: position 18,035 of record SHVU01000032.1, on the reverse strand, counting down.
CCAGCGTGAGAAGGATTCCAGCGATGCCAGGTAACGTCAGGGTCGCTTGCAAAATCGTCAGAACCGCGATCAAGAGCACGAAGTTAAAGAACAGCGCGACGTTCGCGATGACGCCGAAGAACCCATAGAAAAGGATCATGAAGCCGACGGTCATGACCAAGCCGGCAATCGTCGCCAAGGCGCCGGCAGTAATGGAGTCGGCACCGAGACCAGGACCAACGGTCCGTTCTTCGATAATTTCTAGCGGCGCGGGCAACGCACCGGCGCGAAGCAGAAGCGAGAGATCGTTCGCCGAGGCGACCGTGAAATTGCCGCTGATCTGGCCGGACCCGCCGAGGATCGCCTCGCGAATGATCGGCGCGCTAATGACTTTTCCATCCAATACGATGGCAAAGGGCTTGCCTACATTGTCGCGGGTCACATCGCGAAACCGGCGAGCTCCGACGGTATCGAAGCGGAAACTAACGATCGGCTCATTGGACCGTTGATCGAAGGACTGGCGGCTGTCGACCAGATTTCCGCCGTCGACCATAACCCGACGCTGCACGACATAGAAATTTCGCGGCTTGCCGTCGGGACCGACTTCGTCGGAGGGCAGATACAGAGACCCCGGCGGGACTCGGCCAGCCTGCGCTTCAGCCAGCGCCGACTGCTGGTCGAGAAGATGGAAGGTCATCTTAGCGGTCTTGCCGAGCAATCCCTTGATCCGCTCCGGATCGTCGATACCAGGAAGCTGAACGAGGATCCGGTCGTCACCCTGACGCTGGATGGTGGGCTCGCGCACGCCGGTTTCGTCGATCCGGCGCCGGACGATCTCGATAGATTGATCGATGGCGGCCAAGCGTCGGTCGCGAATGGATTTTTCCGTATAGACGATCGTGATGCGACCGCCCTCGCCCACCGTCACCGTCGTGCCCGGATCGATCTGGCGAAGGATACGCGCCGACTCCTCGATCCGATCGGCATCGGGAATAACGAGATTGACGACCCCGCGATCGGCACCGAGACCAGTGTACCGGATGCGAGCATTGCGAAGCTGAGTCCGCACCGCGTCCACGACGCCCTCGACCCGCTCGTTAGCGATCTCTTCGACGCTCACCCGCAGCAACAGATGCGATCCGCCCTGAAGATCGAGACCGAGGCTCAGATGATTCAGGTGCAGCCAGGATGGCAACGCATCGACGCGCTTGGCGGACATGAGGTTGGGCACGGCAAACACGATCCCGAGCAAACAGATCGCGATGACCAGCGCAAGTTTCGAACGAGAAATCGTCAACATGACGGCAGTATCCCGACGGCGGTGCGACTATCGTTTGACGCCGATCAAAGCCCAAAGCGCCGCCGCGCCACTCTTCGGTGGCTCGGGCGTGTCGGTTTTCGGCGTCGTGATATCCGAGGCGGCGTCCGGCTCGCCCTTCGGCGCGCCATCGGACTTATTGCCGTCATCCTTCACAGGTTCGGTCTTGGCGAGAATGGACGCGATCATGGCACGCTGAACGCGGACGCGAACGCCCTCGGAGATTTCGACGACAACCTCGTTGTCGTTCACGACCTTGGTCACGGTGCCGATGATGCCGCCACCGGTGACGATGCGATCGCCACGCCGCAGCGCCACGAGCATGTCTTTGTGCTGCTTGACCTTCTTTTGCTGGGGTCGAATCAACAAGAAGTAGAAGACCACGAAGATCAGGACCATCGGGATCAAGAAATCGATGCCGCCGCCCAAGGGCGAGGCGCCAGGCGTTTGGGCGAAGGCTGAGCCGAACATCGTTGGGAACTCCTGATCCTGTAGTCGAGCGCCGGACTATACCGACAGGCCGCCATGATGCAAACCGCAACCGGGCCCGCCGTTGACCGCCCGTAAGCTGGCCTTTAGGGTCGGTGCCGCTACAAACGAGGCCTTTTTATGGCGAAACGCCCGATGGACGACGATCCCGCCCAGCGCATTGCCGCCGCCCTCGAACGCATGGCTCCGGCAGCGCGTCCGGCCATCGATGTCACCGGCGCTGATGCCTTCGTCTGGCAGGCCGAGACGGGTTGGTTGGAGCCGATCGCCAAGGTCAATCGCGTCGAGATCGCTCTGCTCAGGGGCATCGATCGCCAGCGCGATACTCTGCTCGAAAATACCCGCCGCTTCGGACGGGGTTTGCCCACGAACAACGCCCTTCTCTGGGGCGCGCGGGGCACCGGCAAGAGTTCGCTCGTCAAGGCCGTCCATGCCCAAGTGAACTCGGAACAGCCCCATGCTCTCGTCCTCGTCGAAGTCCACCGGGAAGACGCCGCGTCGCTGCCACGACTTCTCGGCGTGCTGCGCCATACGTCCCGACGCTTCGTGATTTTTTGCGACGACCTGTCATTCGAGGAGGAAGACGCGACCTTCAAATCCTTGAAGGCGATGCTGGAAGGCGGCATCGAAGGTCGCCCGGCGAACGCCGTGTTCTACGCGACCTCGAACCGTCGCCACCTCATGCCGCGGGAGATGATCGAGAACGAACGCTCGACGGCGATTCATCCCGCCGACTCGGTGGAGGAAAAGGTATCGCTCTCGGATCGCTTCGGCCTCTGGCTCGGATTCCATCCGAGCGACCAAGAGACCTTCTTTGCGATGATCGAAGGCTATGCGAAGCGGTATGGACTCGACGTTTCGCGCGAGCAACTCCACGCCGAGGCAAATGAGTGGTCCGTGACGCGGGGCGCGCGTTCGGGCCGTGTCGCCTGGCAGTTCATTCAAGATTTGGCGGGCCGCCTCGGCAAGCGCCTGGATTAGCCGACGGGGCCGCGGCTAGACGTTGCCGCGCGCCAAATGCTTTTGCGGATCGACCGGGCTTTTGCCGCGGCGAAGTTCAAAGTGAAGCTGCGGCGACCCAACGCTGCCGGTCGCACCAACCAGGGCGATGGTCTGGCCCTTGCTAACCCGGTCGCCGGGCTTCACGAGTAGCTCGTTGTTGTGCGCGTAGGCAGACGTCCAGCCGTTGGCATGCTTGATCAGCAAAAGATTGCCGAAACCGCGAAGCTCATTGCCGGCATAAGCCACGGTACCGTTCTCGACGGCGCGAACCGCCGCTCCCAAAGGCGCGGCGATATTGATGCCGTCATTGAACTGCCCCTTCCCTTTGGGTCCAAACGCCGAGACCACGTCGCCGTTGACCGGCCAGATAAAGCCGGCGACGTCCGTGCGCGGCGCCGGAGGCGGTGACGATGCCGATGGCGAGGATGTCGGCGGCAAAGATGCGACCGGTGGCATCGCCGAGGGCAACGGGCTGGGAGACGGCATTGAACTCGGCGGCAACGTCCCCGGCGGCGTCAGAACCGGTGGCTCGCGACGCGACGCGATCGGGTTTGGCGGCAACAAGGCCTCGGTCGAGACCTGGGGACCCAGGACGCTCGACGGCGCGCTGGCAGCCGCTTGCTCATCGACGGACGTCGGAATCCGCAGACGTTTCCCCGGATCCAATCGCAACGTCGGATCGACCGAATTGATCCGCGCCAACGTCTCGGGATTGACGCCGTATTGCCGTGCCACGCCGTAGACCGTGTCGCCATCCCGCGTGATGTGTTCGCCAGACCGCGGCAAAATGAGCCGCTGGCCGACCGTTAGGTAGAACGGCGAGCGAAGATTGTTCGCCTCGATCAAGGCGCGGATCGGAATCTGGTGAAGGCGCGACAACGAATGAACCGAGTCGCCAGGCCGGACGACAATGACGCCGGCTTCGGTTGCTGCATCGACCGGGGCCGGAGTGATCGTAGCGGACGAGGACGGCGGAGGAACGGCCGGACGGGCGGCCAGCTGCGGCGGCGGCCATTGCGCCCAGCCGCAAGCACCGAGCGGCGCGACCAGGGCGATCAGGACCACGAAGCGGCGGACTGTCATGCCGGGGCCACCCCCGCAACCAGCGGCACGAAACGCACTGGTCCCAACGATTCCGTGACGACGCCGTCCACGGTACGACGAAACCGCACCAGATCCTGCTCTCCACCGTCGGCGCCGACCGGCGCCACCATGACACCTCCAACTGCCAGTTGATCGACCAAGCGTTCGGGCGGCGCGGCCGCCGCAGCCGTCACCATGATCCGATCGAATGGCGCTTGGCGCGGCCAACCATCGGCGCCGTCGCCGGCTTGGACGGTGACATTGGTCAGCCGAAGCGCCGCAAAGCGTGCCTCGGCTTCTTTCAAAAGATCGGGAAAGCGTTCGATGGTGTACAGGCGCCGGCAGAGCTTGGAGAGGACTGCCGCCTGATAACCGGAGCCGGTGCCGATCTCGAGGACCTTGTCGCGGTCGCCGACTTCGAGAGCTTGCGTCATGAGAGCGACGACGCCCGGCTGGCTGACCGTTTGATGCCGACCGATCGGCAGAGCCACATTGGCATACGCTTTATCGTGGAATGCTTCGGGCACGAACATCTCGCGCGGCACGCGTTCGATCGCGGCTAAAACACGCGTGTCGGTCACGCCGCCTTGGCGCAGCTCCATAATGAAACGGATCTTGCGGGAGTTCGGGCTCATCCGAGAGCTCGTCGCCAGCGGCCCAAGGTCGGCCGGTGCGTCAAATTGAGAGAGAGCGGCGTCACCGAAATCGCACCACGGGCGATGGCGTTCAAATCCGAACCGCGCAATCCGGGACCTTCGGTTCGCTGCGGACCGATCCAGAAATACGGATCGCCGCGCGGATCGACGCCGTCAACGATACCGCCGCCCAACTTGCGCCGTCCTTGCCGCGTGAACTCGACGCCGGTCGCTTGGCGCGCCGGAACGTCCGGAAAGTTGACGTTGATCAGGATTCCAGTCGGCCATCCCATAGCCGTCAGTCGCTTCAGCAGGTTCGGCAGATAGTGCTCGGCGGTCGACCATTTGACCGGATCGCGATCGGTCGTGACCTGGCTCAGCGCGACCGCAGGAATGCCGAGAAGCGTCGCTTCCATGGCCGCGGCGACGGTGCCGGAATAGGTGACGTCTTCGCCGAGATTGGCGCCCCGGTTGATCCCGGACAGCACGAGATCGGGGCGCTGGTCCTTCATCACGCGGCTGACCGCGAGCAGGACGGCATCGGTCGGCGTGCCACTGACTGCGAAACGGCGGGGCGTGAGTTTGCGGACCCGCAAGGGGCGACGCAGCGTCAGCGAATGACTGGCGGCGCTCTGCTCTTCGTCCGGCGCCACGACCCACAGATCACGGACCAACGGCTTTATGATCCGGGCCAGCAGTTTCAGCCCCGGCGCGTGAATGCCGTCGTCGTTGGTCAGCAGGACGCGGGCCGCGCTGAGCTTGAACGCCTTAGGCGCCACCAATCGACTCCACCCCGCCCATGTACGGGCGAAGCGCTGCCGGCACCACGACCGATCCGTCGGCGCGCTGGCCGTTTTCAAGAAGAGTGATCAGCGTCCGCCCGACGGCGAGTCCTGAACCATTCAAGGTGTGGACGAAGCGCGTTCCCTTCCCGCTGGTCGTCCGGCAACGTGCCTGCATGCGGCGGGCTTGGAAGTCGCCGCAGTTCGAGCAGCTGGAAATTTCACGGTAGCGTCCTTCGCCGGGCAACCAGACTTCAATGTCATAGGTCTTCCGCGCCGAGAACCCCATGTCGCCAGTCGACAGCACGACGACCCGATGCGGCACGCCGAGACGCTTGAGGACTTCCTCGGCGCAGCCGGTCATGCGTTCGTGCTCGGCTTCGGAATCCTCGGGCCGAGTCACGCTGACCAACTCCACTTTGGAGAACTGGTGCTGGCGGATCATGCCGCGCGTGTCTTTGCCGGCGGCACCGGCTTCGGACCGGAAGCACGGCGTCAACGCCGTGAAACGGAACGGCAATTCATCCTCGTAGACGATCGTGTCAGCGACGAGATTGGTCAGCGACACTTCGGCGGTCGGGATCAGCCACAAATCGGCCGTCGTGCGGAACAAGTCGTCGCCGAACTTCGGAAGCTGACCGGTGGCCAACAGCGCCGTGTCGCGAACCAGGATCGGCGGGCTGACCTCGGTGTAACCGAACTCACGGCCGTGCAGGTCGAGCATGAACGCGCCCAGCGCCCGTTCGAGCCGCGCCAGAGCCCCCTTGAGCACGACGAACCGCGCCCCTGACATCTTCGCGGCCGACTCGAAATCCATGAGGCCGAGACCTTCGCCGATCGCAAAATGCGGCTTGGGCGCAAAGTCGAACCGCGGCTTTTCGCCCCAGGAGCGAAGTTCGCGATTGGCGGTCTCGTCCAGGCCGTCGGGCACGTCGGCCGCCGGCAAATTGGGATGCATGAACAACGCCCGGTCGAGTTCGTCGACGGCGCGCTTGGCGTCGGCCTCGGCCTCGGTTTGGACGTCTTTGTCGCGGGCCACCTGTGCGAGCAGCGCGGTCACGTCCTGCCCTTGGCCCTTGGCGGCACCGATCTCCTTGGCGAGCTTGTTACGTCGCGCCTGGATATCCTGCGAGAGGGTCTGCTTTTCGCGACGACGAGCGTCGAGAGCCAGTAGCGCCGGCGTGACCGGCGACAAGCCACGCCGAGCCAGGCCGGCGTCGAAGGCTTGTGGGTTTTCTCGGATCCACTTGATGTCGAACATTAGAGCGAACCCCGTACCCTCAATCGCGGCGCCGCCCTTATAGGGCCCCGGCTGCGAATTGCGCAATCGGGACTTAGGACTAGTCCGAAGTCCCGGCCTTTACCCCTGCAGTCGAGCCCGCAGCAACGCGGGCCGCTTCGGCTTGGGCGTCGGCGTTTTTCTTGCGGGTCCGCTCGATCATGAGCACCGCCAGGATCGAAATTTCATAGAGGCCAATGGTCGGTATGGCGAGGGAAACTTGGCTGAAAACGTCGGGCGGCGTCAGGACAGCGGCGGCGACGAAGGCGAACACAATGGCGTACCGACGCTTCTCGCGCATCGTCTTCGCCGTGATCATTCCCGCCCGTGCCAACAACGTCATAACCACCGGCAGCTCGAACATGAGGCCGAAGGCGAAGATCAGTTGCATGACCAGCGACAGGTACTGGTCGACCTTGGCTTCGAGTTGGATCGCCAGATGGCCGTCGCCGCCCGGTATTTCGAAGCTCAGGAAGAACCGCCAGGCCATCGGGAAGATCAAATAGTAGACCAGTGAGCCGCCGAGAAAGAACAAGGCCGGCGTCGCCACGAGGAACGGCAAGAAAGCCCGCCGCTCGTTCTTGTAGAGACCCGGCGCGACGAAGGCCCAGACCTGAATGGAGATGAACGGAAACGACAGAAACAACGCCGCGAAGACCGCGACCTTGAGGTACGTAAAGAACGCCTCTTGCAACGCCGTGTAGATCAAGCGGCGATTGGGGTTCCCCGTCTCGTTCAGGACATCGGCGAGCGGCTGAACAAGGAAGCCGTAAATGTTGGCGGCAAAGAAGTAGCAAACGAAGAACAATAAGACGACCGCCACCAAGCAATACAGCAGCCGCTTGCGCAGCTCGATCAGGTGGTCGATGAGCGACATCGCCTTTTCGTCGTTCAAGTCAGCGCTCTTGGCGTCATCGGGCACGACGCGGTCATCCGTTCGGTTTGTCGACCGGCGCTGGTGGGCGCACATCCACCGCCGGGGCATCCGACGCGATCGTCACCGGTGGCACGGCTGGCGCAGGTTCCGTCGGTGCCGGGATCGCTGGCGGGTCCATCTCGGGCATAGCCGACGGCGGCACGGGCAGCGGAGCGTTGATCACCGTCGCCGCGTCCTGGAGACCGTCCTTGATCTCGTTCAAGCCCAGATCGGCGGCAACCGAGATGCCGAATTTTGACTTCGCGATGTCAGTCTTGATGTCGTCGAGGTCGGCCTGACGGACCATTTCGTCGACGCCGGTTTGGAACTCGCGTGCCAACTCGCGGCCCTTGCGGACCCAGCCCGCCACCGAACGAACGGCACGAGGCAGATCCTTAGGACCGATCACCACCAGCGCCACAGCGCCGATGAGCAGAATTTCCTGCCACGCCAGATCGAACATGTAGCCCTCGCCTTCCTACCGGTCAGCCCGGCGGCGCCGGCGGTTAGGCTTTTTCAGGCTTGTCGGTCGACGGAGCGTGGGCGCCCGACGACGGCGGGGTCCGGGGCTTGGGATCGAGCGAGGCGGCGATCGAGCCGATGATGGACGGGTCTTCCGCGGCCGATTCGTCGCCTTCGCCGTCCTTGAGACCCTTCTTGAACGACTTCAGCCCCTTGCCGAAGTCCCCCATGAGTTTGGACAGCTTGCCCCCGCCCCCGAACAAAATGAGGACGATGGCCAGGACGATAACCCAATGCCAAACGCTGAACGTACCCATGAATCGATCCCGAATCTCAATGGTTTCCGCCGCTTTGTTCTATCATGGCAGAAAGCCGCCGGCGCGGCAACGTCGAGACGCCCGGGAGGAACTTATTCTCGCGGTTCGGAATCCAACGGTTCGGCTGCCACGTCAGCGTCTTCTTCGGCGGCAGCCGGTTCGGGCAGCTCGTCGTCTTTTCCGGCGATCGGCAACTGGACAGCCGCCTCGGTGCCGGTCGGGAGCGGATCGAGCAGGCCCGACGCTTTGAGCTCATCGAGCCCCGGCAAATCGTCGAGGGTGGCAATTCCAAAGTGGTCGAGGAAAGCGTCCGTCGTCCCCCACATCACGGGACGACCCGGCGTGCGGCGGCGACCGCGCGGTTTGATCCATCCGGCTTCGAACAAGATGTCGAGAGTGCCCTGGCTCAGGCCGACGCCGCGAATGGCTTCGATCTCGGCGCGGGTCGCGGGCTGGTGATAGGCCAGGATAGCGAGCGTCTCGACCGCCGCCCGCGACATCTTCCGGACGACCTGACGACGCGACGCCAGCATCGATGACAGATCAGCGGCGGTGCGGAATGCCCAGCCATCGCCGACCTGAACCAAATTGACGCCCCGGACCGCGTAGTCGCCGCGCAACGTCTCGATAAGCGCCGACAAATCGACGCCGTCGGGAAGGTCTTTCGCCAAGGCTCGCTCGGTGATCGGCTCGGGCGAAGCAAAGAGGATTGCTTCAAGGAGCCGAAGGCTCACCGCATCGGAGGCCTCAGCCGGTTTGGCATCGGTCTCCGAAGTCGGCGCAGCCTCGGGCGACTCATCACCATTCGACTCGGGCGCGCCGTCGGGCTCGGCCGGCGCATCCGCCGTCAGCTCTTCGTTCGGCTCGGCCCGCTGTTCCAACGCGTCGTCGTCGCCCTCAGCCTCAGGCTCAACGGGGGCCTCGACGTCGTCCTCGGCATCGGATTTCAAATCGGGTTTTATTTCGTTCATGACGTACCGCCTTCAGGAGTGGGCTCGCTATCGGGACGGTCGATGACCGCCTGCAGATAGATGGGCCCATAGAGCGAAGTTTGGCGCAGCCGGATCTTGCCGTTCTTGGCGAGCTCAAGGCTGGCTCCGAGTGTTGCCGCAACCATCGAGCGGACCACGATCCCGCTGCCGACCGTCTCGGGCAAGAACTGCCACAGACTTTGCCAATCGACCGATCGGCCCAGCATCCGATGGAGCCGCTGCAGGGCATCTTCGATCGACCAAAGCTGAGTCGGATTGATGCGAAAGACCGTTTTCGTCTGCCGGCGGCGCTGGTCACCGTAGGCCTTGAGAAGTTCGAAGAGCGTCAGCTTGTAGACCGGCGTTCCTTCGTCCTCCGGTTCTTCCTCGACGGCGCCCCGTGCATAGAAGTCCTGGCCCAAACGCGGACGCCCCATCAACTTGGCACCCGCCTCTTGCATGGCCTCGAGATGGCGCAATTGCAAGGCAAGGGCCGCTGCCGATTCTTCGGCGGTGGGCTCGTCCTCGGCGCCGGTCGCCGGCAACAACAGGCGCGACTTGAGGTACGCGAGCCACGCCGCCATGACGAGATAGTCGGCGGCAAGCTCGAGGTTCACCTTCCGGGCTTCGGCAATGAACGCGAGGTATTGGCCGGCGAGCGCCAGGATCGAAATCTTGGTGAGATCGACCTTCTGGTCCCGCGCCAACGTCAGGAGGACGTCGATCGGGCCTTCGTAGCCATCGATATCGATGACGAACCGACCGACATCGGGCTCGGCGGCGGGCTGCTCTTCGAAGGAATCGACGGGCTCGGTCGTCGCCATCAGGCTATACCCGTAATGCTGCCGATGAGATCGTCGAGAAAACGCGAGACTGCGGACACGAACCACCACACGACGTTGAGATCGACTCCGAGTGTGCCACCTATCCACGGCAGGATAAATATCGCGAAAAGAACGATCGCGAATCCCATGGGCTCGATTCGCGCCAGCGGATTCGCCAGCGAGCGCGGCAACAGTCCGACCGCGACCCGGCCGCCGTCCAGAGGGGGGATCGGGATCATATTGAAGACGGCTAGGATCACATTCAGCCACAGCCCGTTCAGCAGATTGAGCCTAGCCCACTCGCGAACCGGCGGTCCGAGCCACGGAATGGCATGCATAAGGCTGGCGGCGATGAGGGCCAGGGCCAAGTTCATGCCCGGCCCGGCCGCGGCCACCAGCACCATGTCGCGTCGAAAATTGCCCAGGCGCCGAAAATTGACCGGCACTGGCTTGGCGTACCCGAACACGACGCTACCGCCCGACAGCGCGAGAAGGAGGCCCGGCAGCAGAATCGTTCCGAATGGGTCGATATGGCGAATCGGGTTGAAGCTGACCCGGCCGAGCATATAGGCGGTGTCGTCGCCCAGCCGCCATGCCGCCCAGCCGTGCGCCGCTTCGTGCATGGTGATGGCGACAAGGACCGGCAGCGCCCAGACCGAAAACTGAAAGATCACCGATTCGACGCTCATCGTGCCGGCGCCATTTCGAGAAGCTCTGCAAGGCGCTGCGTAGCGGCAATCCGGTCGAACGCCGGTGAGCGCCGAACCATCGCCGCTCCTCGCGCCAGCCTCCCTGCCGTGGCCTCGGACACGGGCTCTACACCTTCGGCTACATCACGCATTTCGGCGAGATCGCCCGTACAATGGAGCGCGACGTCGCAACCGGCGGCCAGCGAGGCGCGGGCTCGCTCCGTGAAACTGCCAGCCAAGGCCTTCATCGCCAGATCATCTGAGAGAAGAACGCCGGCAAAGCCGATAGTCCGGCGAATAACATCGATCGCTTTTGGCGAGGTCGTTACCGGCAGTTCCGGATCGAGGGCTTGGAAAACGACGTGGGCGGTCATGGCCCAGGGCATGTCGCGCAATGCGCGAAACGGCGCGAAGTCGGTGGACTCAAGTTCAACGAGATTCGTATCGACACTTGGCAGAGCCAGGTGGCTGTCGACGGTAGCGCGTCCGTGTCCGGGGATGTGCTTGATGATCGGCGTCACGCCACCGGCCATTAGCCCTTCGCAGGCGGCACGACCGAGGGTCGCAGCAAGCTCGCCGGACCCGAAGGCGCGATCGCCGATGATCGGGTCCGAGTCTTTCACCGGCACGTCCAGCACCGGCGCGCAGTCGACCGTGATCCCGAGATCCGTAAGTTCCGCTGCCATCAGCTGATGATTCAGTCGAACCGCTTCGATTGCGCCGGTCCGATCATGGCGTGCCAGCGCGCCGTAACGCGCCGCCGGGAGAGTTGCTCGCCATTCCGGCGGCTTCAAACGCGCCACCCGGCCACCTTCCTGGTCGATAAGGATGGGCGCGTCTTGGCGGCTTACCGCATCCCGAAGCTCCGCCACCAGGGTTCGAACCTGCTCGGAATTCTGGCAGTTCCGAGCGAATAGGATGAAGCCGAACGGATTCGAGTCCGCGAAGAAGAGTCGTTCCTCCGCGGTCAGACGAAGCCCCGAACATCCGAAAATGGCGGCGAGCGGCGTCACGCCCCGATCAACCTTCAGGACGGACAACCAGACACCCCTGCTTTCGTTCGACCAACGCCGCGCAGGCAGCCCGTGCCGCGGCTTCGTCGGCGATCGGACCGGCGCGCACACGGAAAAAGATTCCGCGGTCCGGCCCGAGATCAACGCGCATCACCGAAAGATCGAGGCGCCCAAGGACATCGCCATAGGTGCGCTTCAAGCGATCCCATTCGGCCTTTGCCGTGTCCTCGCTGCGTGCCGCCGCAAGCTGGATGAGATAGCCGCCACGTGATGTTCCGGTGCTCGCCGTCTCGACGGGTGCTGCTGGCGCCGCGACCGGAGGCGGAGGCGCGGGCACGGAAGCCGTGCCCATCGGTGCGGGCGATGGTTGACCCGCCTGACGAGCCGCATCAGGCGTCCGCGCGGCAGGAGCAGCGGCGTCCGGAACCCGTGCCGTTTCGCTGCGGGGCCCGGGCGGTGTGCGGGGCGCTTCGGGCGGCGGAAGCAACTGCTCGACGCCGGGCCGTTCGCCTTCGCCTTCCATCCGATCGAAGACGGTCTTGTCTTGATCGGGAATATCCATGCCGCCCGCCGTCTCGGGCTTCACTTTGATCGGACCGGGCTGGGCACGGATCAGTGGGACCTCGCGCACCTCATTGTCGGTCGACAGCGCTTTCCAAGCGTAATAGGCGCCCCCGCCGGTCGAGATCAGAACCGCCGAGGCAAGAATCGCGAAGATCGGAAATTGCCGCCGCTTCCGAATCGTTCGGGGCTCGGCCTTGAACTCGATAGTATCGCCGCGGGGCCCTTCGTCCGCCGTCATCGCATTTCCTCGACCGGCGCAACGCCAAAGACGCGAAGCCCCGACGCGATAATAGTGGTCAGTCCCTCAAGTAAGGCCAGACGTGCCAACGACACCTCACGATCGGCGGTCACAAGAAACCGCAAGCTCGGATCGTCATTGCCTTTGTTCCAGAGCGAATGGAACTCGGCAGCTAGATCGTACAGATAAAAGGCCAACCGATGCGGCTCGTGCGCCTCGGCGGCGCTTTCCACGAGGCGAGGCCAGGCAGCCATTGTGCGAATCAAACCAAGCTCATCCGCCTGGGTCAAGCGGTCGAGGTTCGAATCGGCCAAACGATTCGAGGTAACCGATTCGGGCCCGAAGGCTTCGGCCGCGTTCCGTCGCACCGAGCACGCCCGAGCGTGGGCGTACTGGACATAGAACACCGGATTATCGCGCGACTGCTCCATCACCTTGGCAAAATCGAATTCGAGCGGCGCGTCGTTCTTCCGCGTCAGCATGATGAAGCGGACGACGTCCTTGCCGACTTTGTCGATGACGTCGCGCAACGTGACGAAGGTTCCGGCGCGCTTCGACATTTTCACCGGCTGGCCAGCCTCGAATAAATTGACGAGCTGGCACAATTTGACGTCGAGTTCGGCGCCGCCGTCGGACAACGCCTTGACGGCCGCTTGCATGCGCTTGACGTAGCCACCGTGATCGGCGCCCCAGACGTCGATCATCGACGCGAAGCCGCGTTCGATCTTGTCGAAGTGATAGGCGATGTCGTTGGCGAAGTACGTCCACGACCCGTCCGATTTTTGAAGCGGCCGATCGACATCGTCACCGAAGCGCGTTGCGCGGAACAGCAATTGCGGCCGGGGCTCCCAATCATCAGGAAGCATCCCTTTCGGCGGCCCCAGCGTGCCGGTGTAGACGAGGTCGCGTTCCTCCAGGAACTTCACGACCGCCGGGACCTTTCCGGCTTCTACCAAGGCGCGTTCCGACGAGAATACGCGGAACGTGACGCCCAGGGCTTTCAGATCGTCGCGGATCAACGCGAGCATTTGATCCACGGCAAAACGGCGCAACGGTTCCAGCCATTCCGCCTCGGGTACCGTCAGCCACCCCTTGCCGTCCAGAGCGGCCAGCGATTTGCCGGCATCGACCAGATACTCGCCGGGGTAGAGACCTTCGGGAATGGCGCCAACGGTTTCGCCAAGCGCCTCGCGATAACGCAGATGAAGCGAGCGGGCCAGCACATCGACCTGAGCGCCGGCGTCGTTGATGTAGTACTCGCGGGTCACCGCGAACCCGGCCTTCTCCAAGAGCGCCGCCAAGGCATCGCCGAACACCGCGCCGCGGCCATGGCCGACGTGCATTGGGCCGGTCGGATTTGCCGAGACGTATTCGACGTTCACGGGCCGGTCGGCACCGAGCTTCGAATCGCCATACGCAGGACCCGCAGCGAGCACTTCCTTGAGACGGGTCCGCCAGAAGGCGGCATCGAAGCTCAGGTTGACGAAACCCGGCCCCGCGACTTCGGCGGCGACAATGGAATCGACGCCTTGGAGCTTTTCGGTAAGACGACGCGCCAGATCCTGCGGCTTCATCCGCGCCGCCTTCGCAAGAACCATGGCGGCGTTGGTCGTCACCTCGCCCCTACCCTTTTCTTTGGGAGGCTCGACGGAGATTCGCGACGTATCAAGGCCGGCGGGAAGTGTCCCGTCCCGCACCAGATCGTCGACAATCGCGACCACGCGGTCGCGGACGTGTCGATACAGATTCATCCCGACCGCGCTTCGGCGTCGAAGACCCGGCCATGTTCGTCCAGCGCGAAGCGGTCGGTCATGCCGGCGATATAGTCGCAAACCACCCGCGCCGTGGTTTCTGTTTGAGGCTGATCCGCCATGGCGCGCCATTCGGTGGGAAGGCATTCGGGCTCGGCAAGAAACAACGTGAAGAGCTCCTGGACTAGGCGGCGCGCCTTGCTGGTCATACGGTTCAAGCGGTAATGGCGATACATGCGCTCATGCAGAAACGCTTTCAAGGCGCGATCATGGGCCCGCATCGTATCCGAGAACGAAACCAATGGCTGACCGAGCGCCGCGACAGCGGCTGGCGAGGTCGGGTTGAGAGCGGCGACGCGGCGGCGCGTTTCCGCCAAGACGTCGCCAACCATGGCGCCGATCAAATCGCGGATGCCCTGGTGGATACACCGCGACGTCTCGAGATCGGGATAACGGCGGGCCACTTCGACAAACGCCGGGCCAACCAACGGAAGATCGCTCAGATCCCCGATGACGAAGAGACCGGCGCGAAGGCCGTCCTCAATGTCGTGGTTGTTATAGGCGATGTCGTCGGCGATGGCGGCAACCTGCGCCTCGGCGCTCGGCCATGTCGCCAATGCCAAATCGTGTTCCGCCGTGTATTCGAGGATATCACGCGGCACGGGCTTCTTCGACCCACCGGCGGTTAACGGCCCGTTGTGTTTGACGATGCCTTCGAGGGCTTCCCAGGTGAGGTTGAGGCCGTCGAATCCCGGGTAGCGGCGCTCAAGGCGCGTGATGGCGCGAAGCGTCTGGGCGTTGTGATCGAATCCACCGAACGGCGCCATGACCACCTTGAGCCCGTCCTCGCCGGCATGGCCGAAGGGCGGATGGCCGAGATCATGTGCCAAGGCGACCACTTCGCTCAGATCCTCGTCCAGACCAAGGCTTCGCGCCAACGAACGGGCGATTTGGGCGACTTCCAGGCTGTGGGTCAGCCGAGTTCGGTAGAAATCGCCCTCGTGGTTGACGAAGACCTGGGTCTTATACTGGAGGCGCCGGAACGCCGAGCAATGGATGATCCGGTCGCGATCACGCTGAAAACAGGTCCGGGTCCGGCTTTCCGGCTCGGCATGCAGCCGCCCCCGGCTCTGGTCAGGCCGGGTCGCGAACGGAGCGAAAGACCCCTGCCCGGACATGGCCGGAACCTATCGCCCGCGGCCCTCGCAAGCAATGCCGCCGACCGGGAAGCCTTGATCGCGAGCGCGGCCTGCATACATAAGATCGAAAGTCGGATAGAATGACCCCTTCTACCGCCCCTGGAGCGGATTTTGGCCGATGCCTGATACGATGCCCCAAGCGTCCCTGATCATTACCGAGAGCGCGGCGAGGCGCATTGCGACTCTGCGCCAGTCCGAGGGCAATGACCGGCTGATGCTGCGCCTGACGGTGTCGGGGGGCGGCTGCTCCGGCTTTCGCTACGGATTCGGCCTCGACGAGAAGACAGCCCCCGAAGACCTGATCTTCGAAGCACACGGTGCGCGGGTGGTCGTCGATCCGGTCTCCATGGACCTTCTGGCGGGTTGCCGAGTCGATTTCGTCGAATCGCTGCGTGGATCGTATTTCGCCGTCGACAATCCGAACGCCGCATCGAGCTGCGGCTGCGGTTCGTCCTTCTCGGTCTGACCGAGATCCCCGACCTCGGCGTCCTGCCGAGGCGGTTTAGTCTAGTCTCCGAGCATCGCGGATCGACATGGTCAAGATTGCGACCTGGAACGTCAATTCGATCAAGATGCGGCTTGGCCATCTCGTCGACTGGCTGAACGACGCAAAACCCGACATCGTGTTGCTGCAAGAGATCAAGACGGCGGAGGATTCGTTCCCGCGCCTTGAGATCGAAAGCCTCGGCTACAAAATCTCGATCAATGGGCAGAAGACCTATAACGGCGTCGCCATCTTGGCGAAGCAGCCGATCACGGTCGTCGCCAATCGGCTTCCCGGCGGCGACGGCGATGTCCATTCCCGCTATCTCGAAGCGGTAGTCGGCGGGGTTCGCGTCGCGTCGATCTATGCGCCCAACGGTAACCCCGTCGAGAGCGAAAAGTTCGGCTACAAGCTGGAATGGCTGGAGCGGCTGCACCGTCACGCCAAGGATCTGCTCGCGACCCGCGAACCGGTGGTGTTCGGCGGCGACTTCAATGTCACCGTCGACGATGGCGACGTTCATGCCCCAGAGGCGTGGAAGAACGACGCTCTGTGCCGACCGGAATCGCGCGATCTATTGCGCCGTCTTCTCTATCTCGGATTCACCGACGCCATCCGAGCGCTAAGTCCCGAGGTCGGCCGTTACACGTGGTGGGACTACCGGGCCGGCGCATGGCAGCGCGATGAAGGTCTGCGTATCGACCATCTGCTGCTGTCCCCCCAAGCCGCCGATCGTCTGACCGCGGCCGACATCGACCGCAAGCCTCGCGGCCGCGAGAAAGCCTCAGACCACACGCCGGTGTGGTGCGAGCTTCGCGCCTAGACCTATGGCGGCCTCCATCACCGGTGGTTGTTTGTGCGGACGCATCCGCTACCAATCCACCGCGGCACCCCGTCTCGTCACTCATTGTCATTGCACGATCTGTCGACGCCAAAGCGGCGCAGCCTTCCTCACCTGGGCGTCGTTCCAGGCTGCTGCGCTCACCATCACGCAAGGAACGCCCACCGGTATTCGGGCCACCGAAAAAGCCGAGCGGTCGTTCTGCGCAGAGTGCGGCACTCCAATGACATTTCGCTTTTTCGCATCGCCCGATGAAATTGACGTGACGATCGGAAGCCTCGATGATCCCACCGCCGTAACGCCCCAAGACCACATCTGGACCTCGACGCAGCTCCACTGGCTCGCCTTTTCGGACGGGCTTCCCAGCTATCCCGAGCGGCGCGGGTCCCGCGGGTGACGCGCGCCATTCTTGCCATCGATCGTTGGATGGCGGCACTTGCCGTCGCGATCGGCCTGTATGTCATTTACGTGCTTTACGCGTATGGACGCGCCCAGGGGTACCTGGACCATATGGAACCGAGCGTCGCGGTTCCGGCGTGGCTGTGGTTGCAGGGCCGACCGCTCTATCCCGCGGCCGGTGGCCCCATCGAAATGATCATGACCTTCGGGCCGGTGATCTTTCTCCTCAACGCCGCAGCCCTGGTCGCGTTCGGCGGAACGATCATGGCCAGCAAACTCGCCGGGCTGATCGCGGCTGGCGCAGGCCTCGGCGTGATGTTGCTTTTTCTCCTAAAGCGAGCCCGACCTCTGGCGGCCACGCTTTTCGTCGCCTTCGCTGCTTTCGTATTGTTCGCCGCGCCGGCGAGTCTGTGGAACCGCCCGGACAGTGTCCTTCTGTTGGTCGCGGCACTCGGCGTCTATGCCGCTTCGTTTGACGATCGCCGGGATGGCATGGCCACCGCACTCGCGGTGGGCGCATGTATCGGGATTGCCGCGAACCTGAAGATCCACGGCTTCCTCTACCTCGCGCCAGCCGCCATCGACGTCATGTTTCACGCGGCAGATCGTCGTGATACGGCCCGACGATTCGCGGCCTTGAGCGGCGCGGCGATCGTCGTCTTCCTCGCGCCCTTCGCACTGCCAGGCATCTCGCTCATCGACTACGCCACGAACCTGCTTTCGCTCACCGCAGGCGTCGGCGGTAGCGCCGAGGTGTTTCTCAAAGTCCTTCGCGTCGTTCCGCTCTATCTCACGCCCGT
>SHVU01000031.1 GCA_009691105.1 Rhodospirillales bacterium | reverse complement strand
TCAGCGAGCGCAAAGCCGCCGAGGAACGCGCCCGGCAACGCCAAAGCCAGTTGACCCATGTCAGCCGCCTCGGCACCTTGGGGCAGATGGCGACCGGATTGGCCCATGAACTCTCGCAGCCGCTCGCGGCGATTTCTAGCTACGCCCAAGGCTGCGTCCAGCGTCTTTGCGCCGGCGATGCCAGGCCCGAGGAGTTGCTTGAAGTCATGGAGAAAGTCGAGGCGCAATCCAGCCGCGCCAGTCAGTTCATCGCCCGCCTGCGAAGCTTCGTCCGACGCGAAGCGCCGCGCCGCACCCGCGTCGACATCAACGAGGCGGTGCGCGCCGCGAGCGAGCTTCTCGCCGTCGAGGCTGGTCAGCGTCACGTCCAGGTCCGGCTCGATCTCGCCGGGACGCTGGAGCCGATCGTCGGTGATCCCATTCAGATCGAGCAGGTCGTTTTGAACTTGGCGCGCAACGGCATCGAGGCCATGGACGGCAACGGCTTCGATGGGCGCGTGCTGACCATCCGGACCGAGCCCGCCGACGGCGGCAGCGTCCAAGTGTCGATCGGCGATCTCGGCTGCGGTATTTCGTCGGCCGATCTCGGACAGATTTTCGAGCCCTTTTTCACGACGAAGTCGAGCGGGCTGGGCGTCGGGTTGTCGATCAGCCGCTCGATCGTCGAAGGCCATGGCGGTCGCATCTGGGCGACGTCGACGCCCGGCGATGGCACGGCCTTCTGGTTCCGTCTTCCTTCAGCCTAGGTCCAGTCCCATGTCCACTGAACCCGCCACCGTTTTCGTCGTCGATGATGATCCGGCGCTGCGCGACTCGCTGCGTTGGCTCTTTGCGTCGGTCAAACTCTCGGTCGAGACCTTCGCCTCGGCGCGCGAGTTTCTGGACGCGTACCGCGGCGACCGCCCGGGCTGTCTCGTCGTCGACGTCAGCATGCCGGAAATGAGCGGGCTAGATCTGCAGCGCGAACTCAAGGCCCGCGACGCGGCCTTGCCGCTGATTTTCATCACCGGTCATGGCGACGTCCCGATGGCGGTCAGCGCCATGAAGGACGGCGCCGTCGACTTCGTGCAGAAGCCCTTCAACGATCAACTCTTGTTGGAGCTCGTGCAGAAGACGGTCGAGCGCGGCATGACTCAAGCCCGCCAGCGCGCCGCGCGCGAGGACGTCCATCGACGCCTCGAGGATTTGACGCCCCGCGAGCGTCAGGTCCTAAAGCGCATCGTTGCCGGCGAACCCAACAAAGCCATCGCGACCCAACTGGGGCTCAGCGAGAAGACCATCGAATTCCATCGCGCCAACGTGATGGAAAAGATGCATGCAAAATCCTTGGCCGAGCTTGTGAAGAGCGTAGTGATGGCCAATCCGTCCTGGGGGTGATCCCCAGAGCGTTGCGTGACGCCTAATACGAAGCTGATCCTCGAAGGAGGCTCCGTTTGGATGCTTCCAATAAGTTTGCCAAGGTCCGGGTCGTCATCGGCGAGCCCGACGGCGAAACACGCCGTAGCCTCCGGGCGACGCTGATGGAGCTTGGCTTCGTCCGCATCTTCGCGACAGATGGGCTCGACGCCGTGACGGACGCCGTCCAGACCGGAACGGTCGATCTTCTGATTTGCAACGCGACCCTCGACGGGAAGTCGGTTCTTGGGCTGATCCCCGAGATCCGCAACGAGCGGCTCGGTCCCAATCCTTTCGTCGAAGTCATTCTGCTTCTTCCGACGTCGACCAGGTAGTTCATCCTCAAGGCAATCGAAGCCGGCGTCGACGACGTCCTCGCCAAGCCGTTCTCGCCGCACCAAGAGGCGCTGCGCATCGAAAGCTTGGCGCGCCACCGCAAGTCGTTCGTCGTAACGACGGATTACTCGGGACCAGACCGCCTCAAAAGCGATCGGCCGGGCCGCCAAGTTCCGCCGAAGATCACGGTGCCCAATCTGCTCGAGGTCATGTCCGCCGACGGCCGGACGCGGAAGGAACTTCGCAAAGAAGTCGCCGAGGCTCTCCGTATCGTGACCGCGCAGAAAGTCCATCGTCACGCCTATCAAGTCGGCTATCTCGTCGACCATTTGGCGCCGCTCTTGGTGTCGCTGAACGGTCTCGACGATGCCGCTCCGGTCTTGGATCGCTTGGCGCAGGTCTGCTCCGATATCATTCGGCGCTTGCCCGATACGTCCCACGGCGCCATCGATCACGCGACGCGGACCATGGCAGTGATGGCGACGAAGCTGAAGACCGCGCCGGCCGAAGCCCAGGCCAAGTGGCTCCATGAAATGCCGGCCCTGGCGGTCGAAATTCGCAAGATCGCGCCACCCTTGCCCGTGAAGGAGGGCGTCGATACGGCGCCCCCCAGCCGCTGGGCGGTCAATGTCGTCGACGTCGTCGCCGCGCCCGTTGCCGCGAGTCCGGCGAGCGCACCCAGTGCGCCAGAGGCTTAGATGTTGGACCTGGTCATCGAAGAACGGCGTCGCGACCTCGGCGGCTTCGAGGTCGGGCGCATTCTGCCCTTCGCCAAGCGGCGGATGGTCGGGCCCTTCGTCTTCTTCGATCACATGGGACCGATCGATTTTCCGGCTGGCTTGCCGCGCAGCGTCGACGTCCGTCCGCATCCGCATATCGGGCTTTCGACCGTCACGTATTTGTTCGATGGCGAGATCATGCATCGCGACAGCGTCGGGTCCGAGCAGCCGATTCGTCCGGGCGAGGTCAACTGGATGACGGCCGGGCGGGGCATCACGCATTCGGAACGATTCGAACGGGCCCGCCGCGGAGGCGGCCTGACCAATTGGATTCAAGCCTGGGTGGCGTTGCCGACGAAGGACGAGGAAACCGATCCGTCATTTTCGCACCACGGTGCGGCGGATTTACCGGTTCAGGACGATGGTGCGGTGTGGACGCGACTCGTCGCCGGACGGGCGTTCGGTCGCGCCGCCACGGCGCCGACGTTCTCGCCGCTGTTCTATGTCCATTGTGTTTTGAAGGCCGGCGCAAAGGTCGCGCTGCCCGCCGAATACTCTGAGCGCGCCGCCTACATCGTATCCGGATCGATCGAGGTGGACGGCCAAACCTTTGCGGCGGGCCGCATGGTGGTGTTCAAGCCGGGCCCGGCATGGTTCACGGCTCCGACGCCGGCGGCCGTCATGCTTCTCGGCGGCGAGCCCCTCGGCGAACGTTTCATCGAATGGAGCTTCGTGTCGTCGTCGAAGGCGCGCATTGAGCAAGCCAAGGCCTACTGGCGCGCCGGCCGGATAAAACTTCCCGATCTCGACAATGCGGAGTTCATGCCGTTGCCCGGCGACCCCGCGCCGCCGATGGGACTGGACGAGACGCCAAAGGGCCCACCGAAGTAATGCTCGCTCGTTTCGGCGACGGCAGGCAGCGTGCTTTCCGTTGCGACGCGCCGGTCCTCGTGAGAAAGTAATCCGACTTCGCGCGGCGATTACCAAAGGTCATGACGGCCGCATTCACGCAATCCTCCGCTGAGCCTTTCGCGACTCCGCTGACGACCGACGTTCTCATCGTCGGCGGCGGGATCGCCGGCTGCGCGACCGCGTATTACCTGGCGCGCGAAGGCCTTGAGGTCACGTTGATCGAGCGGGACGACATTTCGTCCCAAGCCTCCGGCGCGAACGCCGGCTCGATCCACATGCAGATGTCGTATCTGTTCGCGACGCGCGATCCTGCCTGGATCGCGACCTACGCGCCGCTTCTGCCGATTTTGAAAACAGCCATCCTGACGTGGCTTGAGCTTGCCCGCGAGATCGACGCCGATATCGAGCTCACCACCAACGGCGGAATCATGATAGCCGAGACCGAAGAGCAGTTCGAGGTCTTGAAACGCAAGGTCGAGATCGAAAACCGCCATCAAATCGAATCGCGCATCATCGATCGCGACGAACTGCTTCGCCTAGCGCCGTATGTCACGCCTACCGCTATCGGTGGCGAATTTTGTCCGCTCGAAGGAAAATCAAATCCGCTCGTCGCGACCTTCGCGATCCGGCGGATGGCCGAGCGGGCCGGCGCGCGCGTGCTTCCGTTCACCGAGCTCGCCGGACTCGAAGAGCAAAACGGCAAGTGGTCGGCGCGGACGTCGCGGGGCGTGATTCAGGCCGCGCGCGTCGTGATCGCCGCCGGCGGATGGTGTGGCAGCGTCGCAAGCTTGGCCGGATTCAAGCTTCCAGTTGCCGGCCGGCCGATCCATATGAACGTTACCGAGCCGACCGAACCGATGGTCAATCACCTGATCTACGCGGCCGGTTTGGCGTTGACCTTCAAGCAAGGCAAGACGGGTCAGTTGATCGTCGGGGGCGGATGGCCCGCCGCCCTCGATCCGCGCTCCGGGCGGCCGGTATCGGTGCGATCCACCGTGCAGCAGAATCTGTGGACGGCTCTGCGCTTTGTGCCCGGGCTCGCGCATCTGCGGCTGTTGCGAACGTGGGCTGGCATGGTGAACGAAACGCCCGACGGTCGTCCGGTGATCGGCCCGGTGCCCGGGAAGAAGGGACTTTTCGTCAACACGTTCCCGGGGCGGGGCTACACCGGGGGGCCGTACTCCGGAAAAATTATTACTGCCATGCTACAGGGCAAGACGCTGCCGATTGATCCGGCGTTCGTAGGGATAGATCGCTTCGCGACGGTGTCTTGAAGCGCTCTAAAAGGCTGTGCCGCGTGGTGTCGCTCGGCAGTTGATCCAGCCCAGCGGCGCGCTTAGCATTGCGCCATGGCAACACATCACGAGCTTCACGCCACCACGAAGACCGCTCATTGGGGCTTCTTCGACGCGGCGATTCCCCCGGTCCTCGAAATCGCTTCGGGCGATCGTGTCACGATGCACTCGATAAACGGCGGGCCCGATATTTTGCCGACGTCGAAAGAGTTCGACGTCCTTCCCGATCACCGTGAATTCTTGCGCGACTTCCAAGGCAAGCCGGTGCCGGGTCATATCATGACGGGCCCGATCGCCATCAAAGGGGCGCGGATCGGCGATGCGCTCGAGGTGCGAATTCTCGACGTCAAGCTGCGTCAGAATTGGGGCTACAACAGTATTCACCCGTTGGGCGGCGGATTGCCCGAAGATTTTCCGGTGCGGCATCGCACCCATATCTATCTCGATCGCGAGCTGATGGTCGGGAAGCTTCCCTGGGGCGTCGACTTGCCGCTGCACCCCTTCTTCGGCGTCATGGGCGTGGCCCCGCCGAAATTGTGGGGCGCGATTTCCTCCGGTCCGCCGCGCGAGCACGGCGGCAACATCGACAACAAAGAATTGGTTGCGGGCAGCACGTTGTTCCTGCCCGTCCACGTCGATGGCGGATTGTTCTCCGCCGGCGACGGACATGCCTGTCAGGGTGACGGCGAAGTCAATTCGAGCGCGCTCGAGACGGCGCTGACCGGCACCTTCGAGATCATCCTGCGCAAGGATCTCAAGCTCACGATGCCGCGGGCGGAAACCCCGACCCACTACATCACCATGGGCATGGACGTCGACCTCGACGACGCCGCCAAACAGGCGTTGCGCGAGATGATCGTGTTCATCGTCCAGAAGACGAACTTGAGCCGCGAAGACGCCTATACGCTGTGCAGCCTGGCCGCCGATCTTCGCGTCACCCAGATCGTCGACGGCAACAAAGGTATCCACGTGATGCTGGCCAAGACGGCCTTGCACGGGACCTGACGACTTGCCCCGGTCCTTGCCGACCGTCGTCGATTCGCTTTGAAATGAACAAGGGCTTCGCCATTGCTGGCGAAGCCCTTGTTGTTTTGGTGGAGCCGGACGGAATCGAACCGACGACCTCTACAATGCCATTGTAGCGCTCTCCCAACTGAGCTACGGCCCCGAGACTGACGCGACCGATTGGGAGCGATCGCCGCGATCGTTAGTCGGCGTCAACGTGCCGTTCCCGAAGATTAGGAGGCGGCACGGAGCCGGTGCAAGACTGCTCGAAGACGCGCTTGCCCTTATTCCTTGGGCTCGGGGAAGGTGCCGGCCACGTCGTCGGTTTCGCCTTCCGCGATATCGGCGTCTTCATCCTCGACGACATCTTCATCGTCGTCATCGACTTCGTCCTCTGGCGTGTCGGCGGCTTCCGCCGGCGCTTCCACCACAGGCTTCGGTCGCGGCGCCTCGACAGCAGCAGGCGGAGGTGCCTCGCGCTTCTGCCGCACAACTTTCGGCGGTGTCCATTCGGTGCCACACGTCGGGCACACAGCGGCCGCGCGCTTTAGATCATAGAACCGAGCCCCGCATTTCTCGCAGGTGTGCTTGGTTCCCCACTCTGGCTTCGCCACTCGAGAAACCTCCAAAAAGGGCGCCGCCCAATTGCCACGAAGCCCCTGCTCTGTCAAAACCAAAATCACCGGCCCCCCTTTCGCCCGCCCCGGACGGTGTGATAGGCCTCGGCTTTATCCCCTCGGAGAAACCCCGCCCGTGACGTCGTCGGCGCCTCATGCTCGGCCTTTGGTCGCTCGCCGGGCCGCCCGCCTTGCCGGAGCGGTGGATATCCCTGGCGATAAGTCGATCTCGCATCGTTCGCTGATGATCGCCGGTGTCGCGGTTGGCCCGTCGACCATCCGTGGCCTTCTCGAAGGCGAGGACGTCCTCCGAACCGCCGCTGCGATGCGGGCGCTTGGCGTCGAAATCCAGCGTGACGGCGCGCTGTGGCGGGTGTGGGGCCGCGGTGTCGGCGGCCTCGTCGAGCCGAGCCAAGTCTTGGACATGGGCAATTCGGGAACGGCGGCGCGGCTCTTGATCGGGATGCTGGCGACGCATCCCTTCGCCAGTTTCTTCACCGGCGACGAATCGTTGTGCCGTCGTCCCATGGCCCGGGTCATCGAGCCGCTGTCGCGGATCGGTGCGTCGTTTCTGGCGCGGACCGGCGGGCGGCTGCCGCTCGGCCTCAAAGGCGCGGTCCAGCCGGTTCCCATCCGCTACGAGCTGCCGGTCGCTTCCGCCCAGGTGAAATCGTCGATTCTGCTGGCCGGTCTCAACACGCCGGGGATCACCTGCGTCGTCGAGCCCGAGCCGACGCGCGACCATACCGAGCTCATGCTGCGCCATTTCGGCGCGACCCTGGAGATCGAGACCTTGGCGAGCGGCGGCCGTTCGGTTGGAATCGTCGGGCAGCCCGAACTCGCGGGCCGCGACGTCGTCGTGCCCGGCGATATTTCGTCCGCGGCCTTTTTGTTGGTGGCGGCGCTTTTAGTCCCCGGATCGAGCCTGGTCATTCGGAACGTCGGTCTCAACCCGCACCGCACCGGGATTCTCGACACGCTTCTCGAAATGGGCGCCCGGATCGAGATTCGCGATCGCCGCGTCGAAGCCGGCGAGCCAGTGGCCGATCTTGCCGTCGAAGCAAGCCGCCTCAAGGGCGTCCTGGTTCCGGCCAAGCGCGTCCCGTCCATGGTCGACGAGTTCCCGATCCTGGCCATCGCCGCGGCCCATGCGGAGGGTCCGACGCGCATGGAGGGTTTGGCCGAGCTCCGGGTCAAGGAAAGCGACCGTCTCGGCGCCGTCACGGCCGGTCTGGAAGCCTGCGGGGTCCCGGTCGAATCCGGCCACGATTGGATGGTCGTCACCGGGCGAGGCACGGCGCCGCAAGGCGGCGGGCACATCGAGACCCATTCCGATCACCGCATCGCCATGTCTTTTCTTATCCTCGGCCTGGTCGCCGAAAAGCCGGTCACGATCGATGATTCGAGCTTCATTCCGACGAGTTTCCCGGGCTTCGTGGAATTAATGAGCGGTATCGGCGCGCCAATCGCGGCGGCGTCATGAGCGACGCGCCTCGGGTCATCGCCATCGACGGGCCGGCCGGAGCCGGCAAAGGGACCCTGGGCCGCAGTTTGGCCCGGCATTTCGGCTTCGCTCTTCTGGAAACCGGCCTTTTGTACCGGGCCACGGCCTTGCGCGTGCTCCGCGACGCCATCGATCCCAGCGACCAACCGGCGATCGCCAAGGCCGCCAAGGCCATAGAACCCGCCGATCTAGCCGATCCGGACCTTCGGACCGAGCCCGTCGGCAACATGGCGTCCCGGGTCAGCGCCTACCCTGAGGTCCGGGCGGCGCTTCTGGAATACCAGCGAAACTTCGCGAGTCACCCGCCCGGGGGCGCCAAAGGGGCGATTCTCGATGGTCGGGACATCGGAACCCGCATCTGCCCGGATGCCGACGTTAAACTGTTCGTGACGGCAAGCCTGGAAGTCCGCGCCCTACGTCGTCTGAAGGAGTTGCGGGACCGGGGCGAGAAAGCTATACATGGCCACGTCTTGGAAGACATGAGGGCCCGGGATGCGCGGGATACAACGCGCGCCCTAGCTCCTCTTGAGCCGGCCGCGGACGCTTTCTTGATCGATACGGACGGCCTGGATGCCGACGGCGTATTTGCCGCGGCGCTGGGCTATGTTCAATCGCGCAGCGAAGTGACCCGAAGCCGGCTCTAGAGAACGGCAATTTTTGAACCCAGGAGCAAAGACCGACCGATGGCGACCCCCGAGACCAACACGACCCGCGACCGGCCCCGTGGCCCGGCGCTCCCTCCCGTCGACGAGAATTTTGCCGATCTTCTTGCGGAATCGTTGACCGGGCGTGAGGTCTTCGAAGGCCAGGTAATTTCCGGGCGGGTCCTCGGGATCGAAGGCGACATGGTCGTCGTCGACGTTGGATTGAAGTCAGAAGGTCGCGTTCCCTTGAAGGAATTCGGTGCCGCCGGTCAATCCAGCGACATCAAGGTTGGCGATCGGGTCGACGTTTACGTCGAGCGCTATGAAGATCGCGACGGCGTCGTCGCGCTCAGCCGCGAAAAAGCGCGCCGCGAGGAATCCTGGACGGTGTTGGAGAAGTCCTTCAAGGACAACCAGCGCGTCAACGGCATCATTTACGGCCGCGTCAAAGGCGGCTTCATCGTCGATCTGTCGGGCGCCATGGCCTTCTTGCCGGGCAGCCAAGTCGACATTCGCCCCGTCCGCGACATCGGCCCCCTCATGGGCACGCCGCAACCGTTCCAGATCCTCAAGATGGATCGCAGCCGCGGCAACATCGTCGTGTCGCGCCGCGCCGTCCTCGAAGAAGCCCGCGCCGAAGCCCGTTCGGAATTGGTGGCGAGCCTCAAGGAAGGCCAAGTCCTCGAAGGCGTGGTCAAGAACATCACCGACTACGGCGCGTTCGTCGATCTCGGCGGCGTCGATGGTCTCCTCCACGTCACTGACATTTCCTGGCAGCGCATCAATCATCCATTGGACGCGCTTCAGGTCGGTCAGTCGGTGAAGGTCCAGGTAATCCGCTTCAACCCCGAGACCCAGCGCATTTCGCTCGGCATGAAGCAGCTCGAGGCCGATCCGTGGAAGGGCGTTGCCGCGAAGTATCCGAAGGGCGCCAAGTTCAAGGGCCGCGTCACCAACATCACCGACTACGGTGCGTTCGTCGAACTGGAGCCTGGCGTCGAAGGCCTGGTCCACGTCTCGGAAATGAGCTGGACGCGCAAGAACGTGCAGCCCGGCATGATCGTGTCGACCAGTCAGGAAGTCGAGGTCATGGTCCTCGACGTCGATCCCGACAAGCGTCGGATCAGCCTCGGCCTCAAGCAATGCCTCCCCAATCCGTGGGAAGATTTCCTCGAGAAGCATCCGCGCGGCTCGTTGGTCGAAGGCGACGTCAAGAACATCACCGAGTTCGGCCTGTTCCTCGGCCTGCCCGGCGAGATCGACGGCATGGTGCACTTGTCCGAACTGTCGTGGGACAAGAAGGGTGAAGAGGCGGTCACCGGCTACAAGAAGGGCGACCGGGTCAAAGCCAAAGTGCTCGACGTCGACATCGAGAAAGAGCGCATCTCGCTTGGCATCAAGCAGCTTGCCAACGATCCGTTCGAAACCTCGATGGACAAGATGGAGAAGGGTGCCATCGTCACCTGCACCGTCACCGCGATCCTCGACAACGGGATCGAGGTCCGGGTCGGCGACGGCGCGCCAGGCTTCATTCGCAAGGCCGATTTGTCGCGCGACCGCTCCGAGCAGCGCCCCGACCGCTTCGCCGCCGGCGAGAAGGTCGATGCCAAGCTCATGCAGGTCGATCGGGCGACGCGCCGTTTGGTGCTGTCGATCAAGGCCCGCGAAATCCAAGAAGAAAAGAAGGCCATGGAGGACTACGGTTCCTCCGATTCGGGTGCCAGCCTCGGCGACATCCTGGGCGCCGCGCTTCGCGAGAAGCAGGCGAAAAATGGTGACGGCGATGATGACGACGCCGATTCCGACTCGGACTCAGATTCAGAAGAGGAATCCGATGACGACGGCAAGGCGAAGAAGGCCCGTAAGAAGGCTAAGGCCAAGTCCGACGACGCTGACGAATAACGGCGCGCCGGCACTGCTCTCGTCCGGATTGCGGACGAGAGCCTAGAGCGATCGAGCCATGTCGCTGGAACCGGATCAAATTATCGATCGGCGTCGCCTCAAGCGCCGGCTCGGCATATGGCGCATCGTCGCCGTCCTGGCCGTCGCCGCCGTGGTCGTGGTGGCGGTCGGTCGGTTCGACGGCCTGTTCGGCCGCAATCACGTCGCCCGTCTCTCCATCGACAATCTGATCGTCGACGATGCCGATCGCGATGACGCGTTCGCCGCGGTCGCCGATGACAGCAGCGTCGGAGCCCTGATCGTCCGCATCGACAGCCGCGGCGGAACCATGGTCGGGGCGGAGGGCATCTATCGCGGCATTCGGGCCGTCGCCGAGAAAAAGCCGGTTGTTGTGGTCATGGGCGAAATGGCGACATCGGCCGGCTATTACGCGGCCTTGGGCGCCGATCACGTTATCGCCCGGCCCAGCACGCTGACCGGCTCGATCGGCGTCATCTTGCAGACCGCCGATGTGACCGGCTTGCTCGACAAGCTCGGCATCAAACCGGAAATCATCAAGAGCCGGCCGCTCAAGGCGCAGCCCAATCCCTTGGAGCCCTTTACGCCGGAAGCCCGCGAGGCAACGCGGGCCGTGGTCCTCGACCTCTACGAGATGTTTGTCGATCGGGTCGCCGAACGCCGCCGGATGCCCCGGGACCTGGTCATGCCGCTGGCCGATGGCCGCGTCTTCTCGGGCCGTCAGGCGCGGGGTCACGGCTTGGTCGACGCCCTTGGCGACGAGCGGGAAGCCCGGGATTGGCTGGAGAAAGACCGCGGCATTTCCAAGGCCCTGCCGGTCAAAGACGTGACCATCGGCGAGGATGGCCGATTCTGGTCTGGGTTCGCCGGGAGCGCGCTCGGAAAAGTCCTGTTTTCTGAAAGGCTTAGGCTTGACGGCGTGGTCTCCGTTTGGCACCCTGAGTTGTGGTAACGCGATCGGGGATTGAGCATTCCGTCCGCCCCTCCGATCGGCCGCAAGAGGGGGAACAGATGACAAAGTCGGAGCTTATCCAGCGGTTGGCCGAAGCCAATCCGCACCTCTTTCAGCGTGACGTCGAGCGCATCGTCAGCACGGTCTTCGAGGAGATCACCCTTGCGATGGCGCGCGGCGATCGTGTGGAGCTTCGCGGCTTTGGCGCGTTTTCGGCCAAGCAGCGCGCCGCGCGGACGGGACGTAACCCGCGCACCGGGACGGCGGTTCAGGTCGCGGCCAAGCTCATTCCGTATTTCAAAACCGGCAAGCAATTGCGCGAGCGTCTCAACAAGTCCTAGTTCGTCGCTCGCCTCCCAGGGTTCGTTCGAACGATGAGAATTTTATTTTGGATCGTTGCCCTGGCGGCCGCGGCGGTGGCGACCGCTTTCGCGACCTCGAACCCATCGATGGTCCGCCTCTATTTCTGGCCGCTCGCCGCGTCCGTGGAAGGCCCGGTCTACGCGATCGTCTTCGCGAGCGTTGCTCTTGGATTCGCGATCGGCGGCACGGTGGCGTCTGTCACCACCGTTCGGGCCCGCTGGGCGGCGCGTACCGCGGCCCGGCATGCCGAAGCTGCCGAACGCGAGCTGGCGCGCCTGCGCGAGCTCGCTCCGCAACCGACGGAGCCTCCGGCGCCGCCGCTGCCGACCCTTCCCGGACCTCTCTGAGTTCCGCCGATGCGCGTTTTTTCCGCCGCCGATTTGGCGAAGGTCCTCGACTATGGGGCGCTCATCGATCGGATCGATGAGTTCTTCCGGATCGGCTGCACCGTGCCGGTCCGCCATCATCATCACATCGATGTTCCGAACGAAGATGGGACAACACTCCTGTTGATGCCGGCGTGGCGCGAAGGCGACTTCGTCGGCGTCAAAATCGTGACGATCTTTCCGGGCAATCTGACGCGTTCGCTGCCCTCGGTCATGGGGACGTACCTCATCCTCAGCGGCAAGACCGGCCAGCCCCTCGCCAGCATGGACGGCAAGGAACTGACGGTGCGGCGAACCGGTGCCGCGTCGGCGTTGGCGTCGCGCTACTTGTCGCGTCCGGACAGCCGTCATTTGCTGATGGTCGGCACCGGCTCGCTCGCGCCGCACATGATCCGGTCCCACGCCGCGGCGCGACCTATCGATCGGGTTACGATTTGGGGCCGGACGCCGGACCATGCCGATGCGCTGGCCAAAAGCCTTACCGGCGATTCCTTCTCGGTCTCGGTCACCAGCGATCTTGAGGCCGGGGTTCGGGCGGCCGATATCATCAGCTGCGCAACGCTCGCCGTGCAGCCGCTTGTCTTCGGGCGTTGGTTGAAAGCCGGACAGCACGTCGATCTCGTCGGCGGCTATCGCACCGACATGCGTGAAACCGACGACGATGCCATAGCCAAGGTCTCGCTCTATGTCGACACCCGCGACGGTGCGCTCAAGGAAGGCGGCGATCTCACCATTCCGATCGCGGCCGGCGTAATCACTGCCGCGGCCGTAAAAGGCGATCTTTTCGATCTGGCACGCGGTACAGTGGCCGGGCGGCAGCGTGCCGACGACATCACGTTGTTCAAATCGGTTGGTACGGCGGTCGAGGATTTAGCGGCCGCCGCGCTTGCCGCCGAGCGCCTCGGCGCCCAAGTCACATAAAGGCGGCTGCATGGCTATCGACGTCAAAATCTGTGGGCTCAAGTCCGAAGAGGCGGTCGAAGCGGCTGTCGAAGGCGGCGCGCAGTACGTCGGCTTTGTTTTCTTTCCGGGATCGCCGCGCAGCGTGACCGCGGCCCGGGCGGCGCAACTCGCGGCGCTGGTGCCCTCCGACGTGACCAAAGTCGGATTGTTCGTCGATGCCGACGACGAGACGCTGCACGCCGTTCTGCGGGTCGCCAAACTCGATCTTCTTCAGCTGCACGGCCGCGAGACCTCGAAGCGTGTCGCCGCCATCAAGGCGAAGTTCAAGATCCCCGTCATGAAAGTCATCGGCGTCGGCGCCGCGTCCGATCTCGATCGGGTCGGCACGTTCGAAGCCGTGGCCGATCGGCTGCTGTTCGATGCCCGTGCGCCCGAAGGGGCGAGACGCCCGGGTGGCCTCGCCCAGGCCTTCGATTGGACGCTGCTGCAGGGCCGCGAGTTTCAGTTGCCGTGGCTTCTGGCCGGGGGCCTGACCGTGGACACGTTGGAAGAAGCCGTTCTGGCGTCGGGGGCCACGGCCATCGACGTCTCGTCGGGCGTCGAAGAGCGTGAAGGCGTAAAGAGCCCGACCATGATCCGGGCCTTTTTGGACCGAGCCCGCGAGCTCGATCCGACGCCGGATTCGGCGTAGCGCCCCAATCGACCCTCGCTATACTTGACGCCAATGGATGGATTGAATACCTATCGCGCCGGGCCCGACGAACACGGGCATTTCGGGATTTACGGCGGACGCTACGTCGCCGAAACCCTGATGCCGCTTGTCCTAGAGGTTGAGGCCGCCTACCGCCAGGCCAAGGCCGATCCGACCTTCCAGGCCGAGATCGATCGCTATTTCACCCATTACGTCGGCCGGCCGAGCCCGCTCTATTTTGCGGAACGTCTCAGCCGCCACCTCGCCGGGGCGCGCCTTTATTTCAAGCGCGAGGACCTGAACCACACCGGCGCTCACAAGATCAACAATTGCATCGGCCAGGCGTTGCTCGCCTGTCGCATGGGCAAGAAGCGACTGATCGCCGAAACCGGCGCCGGTCAGCACGGCGTGGCTACCGCGACCGTCGCCGCGCTCTTCGGAATTCCCTGCACCGTTTACATGGGCGCCGTCGATATCGCCCGCCAAGCGCCGAACGTCTTCCGCATGAAAATGCTCGGCGCCGAAGTCCGCCCCGTCTCTGCCGGTTCGGCGACGCTCAAAGACGCCATGAACGAGGCGCTCCGCGATTGGGTCGCCAACGTCGACTCGACCTATTACCTGATCGGTTCGGTCGCCGGTCCGCATCCCTATCCACTCATGGTGCGCGACTTCCAATCGATCATCGGCCGCGAAGTCCGCGCCCAGTTGCAGGCGATGGAAGGACGCGGGCCTGGAACGATGGTGGCCTGCGTTGGCGGCGGCTCCAACGCCATCGGCCTGTTTCACGAATTTCTCGACGACCGCGACGTGCGCCTGATCGGCGTCGAGGCGGCCGGCGAAGGGCTGAACACCGAACGCCACGCCGCGACGTTGAATCGCGGCCGGCCAGGCGTTCTGCACGGCAGCCGCAGCTATCTTCTCCAGGACAAGGCCGGCCAGATCATCGACGCCCATTCGATTTCGGCGGGTCTCGATTATCCGGGCGTCGGGCCGGAGCATTCGTGGCTGAAGGATTCGGGCCGGGTCGAATATGTTGCGGTCACCGATAACGACGCGCTCGCCGCGTTTCGGATGTGCACGCGTCTCGAAGGCATCATCCCGGCGCTTGAATCTTCACACGCCTTGGCCCACGCGGCGCGGATCGCCGGAGGTCTGCCGAAAGATCATCTGTTGGTGCTGTGCCTCAGCGGTCGCGGCGACAAGGATCTGGATACGGTCGGGCACATCGACGGAGTCACGCCATGACCGCGACGTCGCGCATTGCGACGCGCTTCGCGGCGCTGCGCCGAGAACGACGACGCGGCCTTGTCGCGTTTGTGACGGCGGGCGATCCCGATCCGCAGGCCTCGTTGGCGATCGTCAAAGGGTTGCCTGCGGCCGGCGCAGACGTGATCGAGCTCGGCATGCCGTTCAGCGACCCGATGGCCGATGGTCCGGCGATCCAGGCAAGCTCGCTGCGTGCCATCCGCTCCGGGGCGACGCTGGCCTCGACGCTGGCGCTGGTGGCGACGTTTCGTGAAACAGACGCGACGACGCCGATCGTGCTGATGGGCTACTACAATCCGATTTATGGCTACGGCGTCGAGGCGTTCGTCCGCGACGCCGCCAAGGCCGGTGCCGATGGCCTGATCATTGTCGATTTGCCGCCCGAGGAATCCGAGGAATTGCGCGGCCCGGCCGCGAACGTCGGCATCGACCTGATCGTGCTGGTCGCGCCGACCACGGGTCCGGCCCGGTTGCCGTGGGTACTCAAGAAGGCCAGCGGATTCGTCTATTATGTCGCGGTGACCGGGATTACCGGAACGAAGTCGGCGGCTGCCGCCGACGTCGGCCGCGCCGTCGAAACCTTGCGCCGCGAGACGAAGCTTCCGATCGCGGTCGGTTTCGGAATTCGGACCGCGGCCCAGGCCGAGGCTGTGGCGTCCCACGCCGACGCGGCGGTCGTCGGCTCGGCGCTGGTCGGCAAGATCGCCGAGAATCTCGACGCCGCGGGCAAAGCCACGCCGGGCGTCGTGCCGGCAGTGCTCGGACTGGTTCGCGAGTTGGCGGATGGCGCCAGCCGGGCCAAAGTCGCTTAGGCGCTAGGGCGAGGGCGAGGGCGAGGAGAGGACGCGATGAACTGGCTTACCAATTTCGTCCGACCGAAGCTCCGCGAGCTCGTCGGCAAAAAGGATATCCCAGACAACCTGTGGCAGAAGTGCCCGGGCTGCGGACAGATGATCTTTCACCGCGATCTCGAGCGCGACATGGCGGTTTGCACGTTCTGCGGATTCCATCTGCGCCTGCCGGTCGCGTCGCGCCTCAAGATGCTGTTCGACGAAGGCGTCTTCCAGACGATCCAGTTACCCGAGACGCCGGCCGATCCGCTGCGCTTCCGCGACCGCAAGAAATACGGCGATCGCCTCAAGGAAGCCCGCAGCCGGACCGGCAACGATGACGCGCTCGTTGTCGCTCACGGCACCATCGGCGGACACGCGGTGGTCATCGCTGCCTTCGACTTCGAATTCATGGGCGGGTCCATGGGCATCGCCGTCGGCGAAGGCTTGGTCTCGGCGGCGCGGCTTGCTGTTTTGCAGCGCGCCAGCCTGATCGCGATTCCGTCGTCCGGCGGCGCCCGCATGCAGGAAGGCATCTTGTCTCTGATGCAGATGCCGCGCACGACGCTGGCGGTCCGCGAGGTCAAGGAAGCCGGTATTCCCTATATCGTCGTGCTGACCCATCCGACGACGGGCGGCGTCTCGGCCTCCTTTGCGATGCTGGGCGACGTCGCGATCGCTGAGCCCGGCGCCGTCATCGGCTTCGCCGGCGCTCGCGTCATCGAACAGACGATCCGCGAAAAATTGCCGGAAGGATTCCAGAAAGCGGAATACCTGCTGGATCACGGCATGGTCGACATGGTTGTGACCCGGCGCGAGATTCGCCCGACATTGGTCCGCATCATCGGTCTTCTCCGCAATACGCCGGCGGCGACCTCGACGCTTCCGGCACTGCGGCTCGGCACCGGCAATGGTAACGGCCGGGCGCGGCGCAAGGGACGCGAGGCGGCCCGACCCGGTGATGAGCGCGCCGGATAGCGCCACCGTTCTCGAACGGCTTACCAAGCTTCATCCGAAGGCGATCGATCTTTCGCTGGGCCGGGTCGAACAGCTGCTGGCCGATATCGGCCATCCCGAACGCCAACTCGCGCCGGTCATCCATATCGCCGGCACCAATGGCAAAGGCTCGGTGGTCGCGTATTTAAAGGCGATCTTCGAAGCCGCCGGCCTCGCCGCTCACGTCTACATCTCGCCGCATCTCGTCCGTTTCAACGAACGCATCGCGGTTCGCGGGCGGATGATCGACGATGGCGCCCTGGTGGCGCTGTTGGAGGAATGCGAGCGGGTCAACGCCGACCGGCCGATCACATTTTTCGAAGTCACGACGGCAGCAGCGTTCCTCGCCTTCGCACGAACCCCGGCCGATGTGGTCATTCTGGAAACCGGGCTCGGCGGCCGGCTTGACGCCACCAACGTCATCGCCCGGCCGGCGGCGACGGTGATTACGCCGATATCGTTCGATCACGAGCACTATCTGGGAACGACGCTTGCCGCCATCGCCGGCGAGAAGGCTGGGATTATCAAGCCCGATGTTGTGTGCCTGTCGGCGCAACAACTCCCTGAGGCCGCCACCGTGATTGCGGCGCGTGCAAAGTCTCAGAACGCGCCGTTGCGGGTCATCGGCGCGGACATTGGCGTGCAGCCGACGGCGGACGGATTCGTTCTCGAAACGGCCGGACAAAGAATTTCGCTGCCCCTACCTGGATTGATCGGCGGGCATCAGATCGGCAACGCGGCTTTGGCGGCGGCGACCGTCGCGGCCTTGCCGCAATTCGCGATCGACGAAGTGGCAATGGCCCGCGGGCTTCGCGAGGCACAGTGGCCGGCGCGACTTCAACGACTCCAGCAAGGTCCGTTGGCGCAATCGCTTCCGGCGGGATGGGAACTTTGGCTCGATGGCGGACACAATCCGGCGGCGGGCGAGGTCATCGCCGCCCATGCTGGCAAGGCGTGGACCGATCGGCCGCTCTCGCTGATCGTCGGCATGCTGAATACCAAGGACCGGGCCGGTTTTCTTCGGCCTCTCGCGGCCCGGGCTGAACGCCTCGAAGCCGTCGCGATTCCGGGCGAGAAAAATTCGCTGCCGGCCGAGGACGTGGCGGCGACGGCACAGGGTCTCGGTCTGAAAGCGCGAGTGGCAAGCTCGATCGCCGCGGCCTTGACCGCCATCGTTCGCGACGCGCCGACGCCGGGCCGCATCCTGATTTGCGGGTCGCTCTATCTCGCCGGCACCGTCCTTAAGGACAACGGCTAGCCCTGAAGTAAAAACCCAGCCTTGCGGCGGGGCTGATGCTCAAAGGATCGCGGATCGGCGACTTAGATCACCGACTCGACCCATTCGAACAGCTTGGTTTTCGGGAGCGCGCCTATCTTCGTGGCCGCGACTTGGCCGCCCTTGAACAGCATCAAGGTCGGAATGCCGCGGACGCCGTACTTGGTCGGCGTCACGGGATTTTCGTCGATATTGAGCTTGGCGACGGTCACTTTCTCGCCGAGTTCGGCGGCCAGATCTTCCAAGGACGGCGCGATCTGTTTGCACGGTCCGCACCATTCGGCCCAGAAGTCGACGAGTACCGGTCCGTCCGATTTAAGGACGTCGGCTTCGAAGGATTGGTCCGTCACGGCCTTAGGATTTGTCATCGCCCCTCAATAGCTTACGTTTCTGTTGTCGGTTTCCGGACGGCGCTCGTGGCGCGTCCGACCCTTGAGAATCTAGGGTGGGGTCCGGGGTGCGTCAAGGTAGATGGCGGTCGAGAAGATCGTCCGGAATCGTCATGGATCTGGGCCCGACGGTCCACAAAAGGACGTTCGTGATCGGCCGATCGGGGTAGACGAGCCGAAGCGCCGCCCGGTACGCCGCCATCTGGCGAAGATAGGTCGCTGGGGATTCCTGAACGGTCGCCGGTGGGTCGCGATTGGTCTTGTAGTCGACGACCATGATCGCGTCGTCGGTGACGAGAAGCCGGTCGACTTGTCCCGACAAGGCGCGGTCGCCGATCAAGCCGACGATCGGCACCTCGGCCCGGCTGCCGGGACCGAACACCGGAGCCAGCGCCGGATCTTCGAGAACGGCGAGAGTCTCGGCAAGGATCTCGCCTTGGAGTTTCGCATCGAGTTCGAGGATCGGCCGCGCCAAGAATCGCTCCGCCGAGGCGCGTCGTGCCGACGGCTCGATCTCGGGCAAGGTTTGCAACAGACGATGGATGAGCCGGCCGCGTTTCCATCGCCAGCCGTCGTCGCCGGCCAGAGGCGAGGCGACGGCGGGTTCGTCGTCGGGCCGCGATGGGACCAGCGGCTTCGGTGGTCTCGGTTCCGCGGGCGCGACTTGGCTGGCCCAGGCCTCGAGGGGTTGCGTGTCGTCTTCGGCGAAGGCCGGGCGGGCTTCGGCGCGCGCGGGAGCCGTCTGGTCGGACGTGACCCGCCACACGTTCTGCGGCGCGCCGCTGGCGCTTGGGCCGATCTCAGGCGCGGCAACTTCGGTGGCGATCGTGCCGAGCCCGCCGCGAATCAACGAGTACCAACAGTCCTCGGACAATTTCTTGCGGGCGCCCCAGCCGCAGACGTACAGGCGGTCTTCGGACCGCGTCATCGCCACGTAGAGAAGCCGACGGTACTCGGCGGATTGGCGCTCGAGGGCAACGCGTCGCGCTTCCTCGGCGACCGGGTCGTATAGCTCGCGGGCCGGGGGCCACAGCAACAGGCTGCGATCGTCGGTCGCGGCATCGAGCCACAGCAACCGATCGCGGAAGGTCGGGACTTGCGCGGTATCGGGCATGAAGACGATGGGTGCTTGAAGGCCCTTGGCGCCATGGACGGTCATGACCCGGACGGCGTCGCGCTGCGATTGCTCCAGGTCGCGCTTGATCTCGACTCGCGCGCCGTCGAGCCACGCCAGAAATCCCTGGAGCGACGGCACATGGTTGGATTCATAGGCGCGGGCGAGCTCAAGGAACTCGCCAATCGGATCGAGCGCATCGTGGCCAAGCCGCGCGACCAGTTTCTCGCGGCCACGACCGGCGCCGAGGACATGCGCGAACAGCTCGAACGGCGGCTGGAAATCGGCGCGCCCGAGAAGAGCCGAGAGTTCGTCATGGGCCGTTTGGAACGCCCGATCGGCCGGAGCGGCGCGGCCGAGGGCCGTCCACAGCGTGCCGTCGCGGCCATGGGCCAGACGGAAGAGTTGCTCTTCGTCGAGACCGATCAGGGGTCCTTTGAGAAGCGTCGCGAGATTGAGATCGTCTTCGGGCAGCAACAGGAACCGGCCGAGAGCCATCAGGTCCATCACCGCCATCTGCTCGACCAGGACCATGCGGTCGACGCCGGCGACGGGGATTCCGAATTCCTTCAAGGCGCGGACCAGTTCTTCGCCGAAGCCAGTGCGGCGGCGGACGAGCACCATGACGTCGCCCGCCGTGATTGCCCGGTCGCGCGAAGCGAGCCGTTCGCCGCCGTCGATCATGGCGCAAATACGTTGGGCGACGAGCCGCGCCAGCCGGGCTTGGGGGACGTCGCCTTTGACCTGATCGACCGGCGGTTGCCAGGCCGGCGCGGGGTCGCGTTCTTCGGGCTCGACCAGCGGCCAGATTTCGACCAGTCCGGCGTCGCCGTGGCGCGATGCGGCGTGGGTGATGGCGCGGCCATCGAGAGCGACGCCGAGCGCCGCGGCGTCCTGCTGAAACACCGCATCGACGGAGCGAAGTACGGCCGGCGTCGAGCGGTAGGACAGGGTCAGCGGCACCTCGTGCCAGGGCAGCTGGGCTTCGTCGACGCGACGATGAAAGGCATCGCGAGCGGTGCGGAACTCGGCCGGCTCCGCGCCTTGAAAGCTGAAAATGGATTGCTTCACGTCGCCGACCGCGAACACGGTCCGGGTCTCGTCGCGGGCCCCTTTGCCGACGAAGAACTCCTTGACCAGCGCTTCGACGATCCGCCATTGATCGGGACTGGTGTCCTGGGCTTCGTCGATCAGAACGTGGTCGATACCGCCGTCGAGCTTGTAGAGGACCCAGGGCGTGATCCCCGGCCGGGCTAGCAAGCGGCGGGTCGCGACGATCAAGTCCTCGAAATCGAGAAACGTCCGGCGTTCCTTGTGGCGGCGATAGGCTTGCTCCAACGCCGCGCCGACGGTGAGCAGCGCCGTCGTCACTTCCAAGATGACGGCGGCGCGATATTTGTGTTCGGCCTTGGCGAGGCGTTCGGCTTCGCTCAGGAGGATCGTGTGCACGGCCGGTTCTGCCGTGATGACTTCTTTGGTTACGAGGCGCTCGCGCGGCCGCAGAAGCGCGCTTTTCTTGTCGGTGGTCAGAAGCGCGTCGCGGTATGGGCCGAACCCTTTGATGCGCTCGACATGTGTCGCGTTGATCCAACCCCCGATGGCTTCGGCGCATCGCTGATCGCTCTTCTTGCTGCTCGCGCCGAGGCGCGACACCGCCATGTGGAGACTGAGTTTAGGAAAGGCTGAATCGGCGGCGGCGTCGGCGAGGATCGAGTCGCTGGTGTCGTCGCTGCCGAGACCGAGAAAGCGCCGCGTGGCGTCGACGGCGGCCTCGACCGAGCCATGATCGTCGAGGAGCCGCGCCAAGCGCCGACGGTCGCCATAGAGATCGCGGACCAAGTCGGCGAAGGCCGATTCATGGACATAGGTCGTGACCTTATCGAGGGCGCGGCCGAGCTCGCCTTGGCCGCTGTCGCCGCCTTCCGCGGCGGCGAGCAAGTCGTCGCGGGCCGCGGCACGAAGGGCGGCGGCGTCGCGTTCGTCCATGATCTGAAAATGCGGTGCGATCTCGGCTTCAATGGGGAAGCGGCGCAGGAGCGATTGGCAGAAACCGTGAATCGTCTGGACGTTGAGGCCGCCCGGCGCTTCGATGATTTCGGCAAACAATCGACGAGCCCGGACGATCTGCTCGTCGTCGGGCGGGTGGCCCAGGACTTTGGCGAGCTCTGCCTTCAATGTCGTTTCGTCCTGCGTCGCCCAGTCGCCCAGGGTGTCGGCGACGCGTCGCGCCATCTGCGCAGCGGCGGCGCGGGTGAACGTCAGGCAGAGGATGCGACTGGGCAGGGTTCCGGCGAGCAGGAGACTCAGCACGCGGCGGGTCAGCACCGTCGTCTTGCCCGTCCCCGCTGACGCGGCCACCCAGACCGAAGCCCGTGGATCGGCGGCGTCGCGCTGGGCGGCCTCGGACTCGCGGATCGGATCCATCAGCCGTCGTCCTCGGCCAACGTCGCCCATTCCTTGATGCGGGCCAGATGTTCGTAGTCGCTGTAGCGCGGCGCTTCGGTCGGCCGGCGCGGCTGGGCGCGGTAAGGCGTCGTCGGCGTGTCGAAGACCGTGATCAAAGCCTTGAGCCCGGCCAGGGCTGTGGCCGCGACCTCCGTCGGATCGAGCTTGATGGGGCAGGAGAGAGCGACCGGCCGCGTTCCTTTGAGATGCCAGTATTCCAGGGCGGACACCGGCGCGCCGCGAACGCCGTCGAACCCGTTTGCCAGGGTGATCG
>SHVU01000005.1 GCA_009691105.1 Rhodospirillales bacterium | reverse complement strand
TTGATCGCCTGGCGAACGCGAACGTCCTTCAGCGGCGTGTCCTTGCCGGTGACTCGAAGGATATACGGCCAAATGTGCGGGTACTTGTTCTTGATGATCTGTTTGCCGGCCGACTGGATGCGCGGCAGCGTGTCGGGCGGCGGGTTTTCGATGAAGTCGACCTGACCCGAAAGCAAGGCCGCGGCGCGGGTATTGCCGTCGGCGATCGGCATGACGATCAGCTTCTCGAGGCTGGTCACCCGCGACTTGTCCCAGTAACTCTCGTTCCGTACCAGGACGGCACGCTCGCGTGGGACGATTTCCTCGAGCCTGAAGGGGCCGGAGCCGACGGGCTTCTTCTCGAACGCCGCCCAACTTCCCGCCTTCTGCCAAGCAGTGGGGCTGACAATCCACAGCCACGGCAAGCGATACACGATCATGGCGTTCGGGGTCGGCGTCGACATCTCGACGGTGAAGTTGTCGACCTTGCGCCAACCGTTGATGTCCAACAGACAGCACGCGGTGTTGCTGACCTGGGCGGCGTCGTATTGCGGCGCGTCTTTCTTGTAGAGCTTCTCGATATTCCAGATTACAGCGTCGGCGTTGAATTCCGTACCGTCGTGAAATTTGACGTCGCGGCGCAGCTCGAAGACCCACTTGGTGTTGTCTTCGGGGCGGACATAGAACTTCTGCGCGAGATGGGGAATTTCCATCGGAATCCCCTTCTCGGGCTCATCGAAATACACGAGCGAATCGAAGATCGTCCAACCCATCCAACGGAAACCCGTGCCGCCGTGGCTGGCCTGGCCGCTGGCCGTGGGAACGTCAGAGGCGTCAATTCCGACTCGCATGGTGCCGCCCGCGGCATCGGCCGCGTTCGGTGCCATAAACCCGACGGCGGCCGCGACACTGAGGCCCGTCAAAGTAAAGCGTAAACGTGCGTTCATTCGCATCTCCTCCCATGACCCCGAGGAGGCCTCGCCATCTGCAGACAACGACGAGCGCCCGAGGATGAAGCGAGAATTACACCACGCTATCTCGGCACCAATCAAACAAAAATATGGATGTCTTCTCCGAGCGGTGGGGTTGCGCTACATCGCTTCGGATCATTTACTGAAGGAGTCCGCCATGGCATTGCTCGAGGCAGGCATCTGCGACTTCGGCTGGAAAGCCAAGGACTTCGGTCTCAAAGGCACCGATGGAAAAACCTACACGCTCGCCGACGTCCGCGGCCCAAAGGGCCTGTTGGTGATGTTCATTTGCAACCACTGCCCCTACGTCAAAGCGATCCAGGAGCGGATGGTGCGCGATGCTAAGGAACTGATGAAGGCCGGCATCGGCGTCGTGGCCATCAACGCCAACGGCGCCGAAAGCCAGTTTCATCCAGGCCCGGTCAGGCCTTCGGGCGATTCCCGAGGACCAGGGTTCCAGCCGCCGACAGCATCCCGCCCATACCATTAACTAAAGATAGATTAATTTTCTGGACTTGGCGGGCCCCGCATTCGCCGCGGAGCTGTCGGGTCGCTTCGACGATCGGGAAAATGCCGTACATGCCGGTGTGGGTGTACGAAAGCCCGCCACCGTTGGTGTTGATCGGCAGCTTTCCGCCCGGTGCGGCTCGGCCGTCAGCGAAATACTGGACCCCTTCTCCCGGCTTACAGAAGCCGAGCGACTCGAGCATTATCGGCGGCCCGGCCGTGAAGGCGTCATAGAGCATGATGTGGTCGAAATCATTCGGCTTAACTCCAGCCATGTTAAAGGCCTTCTTCCCCGACAGGCGCGTCGCCTCGCTGGTCGTCAGATTGCGCATCTGGGTAAGCATGAGGTGCTCGGTGGCCTCGCCGGCGCCGAGCACGTAGACCGGCTTCTTGGCCAGATGCTTGGCGCGATCGGCACGGGTCAGGATCACCGCCCCGCCGGCATCCGTCACCAAGCAGACGTTCAGGCGATTGAACGGATAGCAGACCGGCCGCGAGGCGAGCACGTCAGCGACCGTGATCGGGTCGCGATGGTTCGACTTCGGGTTGAGCGAGGCCCAGGCTCGGGTCGACACCGCGACCTCGGCCCATTGTTCCAGCGTCGTCCCGTACTCGTGCATGTGGCGGGTCGCGATCATGCCGAAATAGCTAACCGCGCTGCCGAACCCGTAGGGCGTCTCGAACTGACCGATGAGACTGCGTTCGCGGGTTCGGGGACCGCCGACGTGGGAGCGGCCGCTTTCGCCGTGGGATACGACCGCGACGTCGCAGAGACCGTGATGCAACGCTGTCACGGCGTGCGCGACGAGAATCATGAACGAGCAGCCGCCGACGTAGGTGCCGTCGACGACCAGCGGGCAGACGCCGAGCGCTTCGCCGATCGCGGCGGGCGTGAACTGACCGGCCGTGAAAATGCCGTCGATCTCGCCGACGTTGATGCCCGCATCGCGGGCGGCGTTGTGAATGGCTTCGATATTCAGCGACAGCGCACTCTTGTCGGGTTGCACGCCGACCGAATGCGTTTC
This sequence comes from Rhodospirillales bacterium, assembly GCA_009691105.1. GTDB lineage: Bacteria > Pseudomonadota > Alphaproteobacteria > Rhodospirillales > SHVU01 > SHVU01. The sequence continues at coordinate 73,593 of SHVU01000005.1, read as the reverse complement.
GCCGGCGCCGACGATACAAACCTTGCCGGAAAGTTCTTTCATCGCCGCCTCCCAGCCGCGGTCTTCACTTTCGCTTTTGGCTTGGCCTTGCTATTCGCTTTGGCACCACGACTGGATCGCTTCGCCGGGGCTGGTTTGAAGAGCGGCAGGACCACGTCGCCGACGATGTGCTCGTAGACGATCTCGACCGGCATATCGCACTGGATAGCTTTTGGATCCGCCGCAATGCCGATCAGGTTCGACATTAAGCGCGGGCCCTCGTCCAACTCGATCATCGCCAGCACGTAGGGCGGCTTGATCTTGAACGCCGAGCTGAAGCTTTGATAGGCAATCTGAAACGAATGGAGCCGGCCGCGACCGCTGGCCTGGACCCACCCCGACGCCGGACGGTGACACTTCGGACAATACAGGCGCGGATAAAAGAACGGACCGCAGCGGCTGCAATTCGGAAGCATCAAGCGATGCTTCTTGAGCCCTTCCCAATAGGGACGGCTCTCGGGCGTTATCGGCTCGGGCAGAGGTCGGTCGGGTTCGGTCATGGGGAACTAGAGGCGTTTGTAGCATCGCCGAGGACCGGCACGTTGCGCTCAGAAACGCGCTTCTGGCCCGTTTGTCAAGAACACGTTGACGCATCATGACGCGTGCCTTTCCGCAGCGCAGCACCAACGGCTCGGCGTATCGACTTGCTGGGAACCAGTGGCTAGTATCGCGCCATTCATGTCGTACGCGCCGCGTCCTGACGCGGCTTGGTCTCGACGTCACCCCCGAATAGGGCGAAGGTCATGACCTATTTTCTGCGCCGGCTCTTGTATGCGGTGCCGATCGCGCTCGGCGTCACGATTATTTGTTTTTCCCTGATTTATCTCGGTCCCGTCGAGCCGCTCGACGCCGTCGCTCCGGACGATGCCTCACCCGAAGAATTGGCCCGCCTCAAGGTCGAGTACGGCTTCGACAAGCCGCTTCCCGTCCAATATCTGATCTGGCTGGGCCGCGCCGCGGGCGGCGATTTCGGGGTGTCGCTGTTCACCCGCCGGCCGGTGATCGAGGAGCTTCTTCCGGCGATTTCTAACACCATGATGCTCGCCATGTCCGCCACCGGCCTCGCCTTCTCGATTGCCTTCGCCCTCGGCATCCTCGCCGCCTACAACAACGGCCGCATCTTGGACCGGCTTTTCACCGGCGTGGCCGTGGTCGGTGTCAGCATCCCCAACTATTGGCTGTCGATCGTTCTGATCATGATCTTCGCCGTCGAACTCAACATGCTGCCGGCCATGGGCATGGGGCCCACGGGTTCGCGAGACTGGGCCTGGGACGTGGCGCATCTCCGCCACATGATCCTGCCGGCGATCGCGATCTCGGCCATTCCGGTCGGCATCATCACCCGCACGACGCGGGCCTGCATCCTGGAGATGCTGTCCCAGGAATTCGTCTCGGCGCTGCACGCCAAGGGAATCAGCCGGGCGCGTGTTCTCGTCCACGTCGTCCGGAATGCTGCGCCGACCGTTCTCGCCGCCACCGGCATTCAGTTCGGACATCTTCTCGGCGGCTCGATCCTGGTCGAGACTGTTTTTTCGTGGACTGGAACCGGCTATCTCCTGAACGAGGCGATCTTCAAACGCGATTTGCCCATCCTTCAGGCGACAATCGCCGTGCTGGCGCTGTTCTTCGTGGCCATCAACCTGGTCGTGGATCTCGTCCAGACATGGCTCGACCCGCGGATCAGGCGCACATGAACCCGGCCGGACGACCACTGTCGGATGCCGCCGCGACTCGCGTGCTGTCGGGAGCCGAAGTCCCGGTCGGTCGGCGCGATGGCCGTGGCTATTGGACGACTGTCGCGGTGCGGCTGTCGCGGGATCCACTGACCTTGTTTTTCGGAATCGTCCTGCTCCTGATTGTCGCCTCGGCAGTCTTCGCGCCGGGGCTCGCGCCCACGGAACCGGATGCGACCAATGTCTTGAAGCGCCTCGCGCCCATCGGAACCCCGGGCTACCTCCTGGGCGCCGACGAGCTCGGCCGCGACATGCTATCCCGGCTTCTTTACGGCGGGCGCCTGTCGCTCCTGATGGGAATCCTGCCGGTGATCGGGGCGCTCATCATTGGCGGCGGGCTCGGCATCACCGCCGGCTTCATCGGTGGCCGCCTCAACATGCTCGTCATGCGGACGATGGACGTGTTCTACGCATTTCCCTCCGTGTTGCTCGCCATCGGCTTGGTCGGCGCCTTCGGTTCCGGCATCGTCAATCTTCTGATCTCGATCACGGTCATCTTGAGCCCCCCCATCGCCCGGGTCGCGGAAAGCGTCACGACCCAGGTCCGGACCTATGACTTCGTTGAGGCGGCGCGGGCGAGTGGCGCACCGACGTTCGCCATCATCCGCGTCCATGTGCTCGCCAATGTCCTCGGGCCGATCCTGACCTTCGCAACCAGCCTGGTGAGCGTCAGCATCATCATCTCGGCGGGCCTCAGCTTCCTCGGCTTCGGGGTCCAACCGCCGATCCCCGAATGGGGCCTGATGCTGAGCACGCTGCGCAAATCGATCTGGATTAATCCCTACGTCTGCGCGTTGCCGGGCCTCATGATCTTCGTCACGTCCATATGCTTCAACCTTCTCAGTGATGGGCTTCGTAACGCCATGGACGTCCGCCTCGGATGAGCCAGGCAACGCCCCTCGGCGCGGGTCCCGGCCGCGGCGAGCCGCTGCTGGCGGTCAGTGGCCTGCGCAAGTACTTCCCCGTCAAGGGGCTCTCCTTCGGCGGTCCGTCGCTGGTCGTCAAAGCCGTCGACGAAGTGAACTTCGCGGTGTGGCCGGGCGAGACCCTGGGCATCGTCGGCGAATCGGGCTGCGGCAAGTCGACGACGGCGCGACTTGTCATGCGGCTGATCGAACCCGACTCGGGCCAAGTCCGGTTCGAAGGCCGCGAACTCGCCGGCGGATCGAACGCTTCGCTCCGCGCCGTCCGAAGCCGGATGCAGATGGTCTTTCAGGATTCCTATTCGTCGCTCAACCCGCGGCTCCCGATCGAGGACACCATCGCCTTCGGTCCTCGCGTCCACGGAACTCCTCGAGCCGAAGCCCGGGAACGGGCGCGTCGGTTGCTCGCCGCGGTCGGCCTCGATTCCGCCCGGTTCGGCCGCCGCTATCCGCATGAACTCTCGGGCGGTCAGCGCCAGCGCATCAATATCGCCCGGGCCCTCGCCTTGAATCCGCGGCTCGTCTTCCTCGACGAAGCGGTGTCGGCCTTGGACAAGTCGGTGCAGGCGCAGGTCCTGAACCTGCTCGTCGATCTCAAAGCGGAATTCAACCTGACCTACGTCTTCATTTCCCACGATCTGAACGTCGTCCAATACATCAGCGACCGCGTCCTGGTGATGTATCTCGGCAAGGTCGTCGAGACCGGACCGGTGGACGTCATCTACAACGCACCGCGCCATCCCTATACCCAGGCTTTGCTCTCGTCGCGTCCCTCCATGGACCCCGAGCGCCGGATCACCGTTCCGCCGTTGACGGGCGACCCGCCGAATCCGATCAATCCGCCGTCGGGCTGTCGGTTCCGAACCCGCTGCAGCTTCGCCGAAGAGGTCTGTGCTCGCGTCGAGCCGCCGCTGCTGGCGCTGCCGTGCGGTGGCCACGACGTCGCCTGCCACATGATGGTTCCCAACTCCGGCCATTCACGCGCCGGTCAAGCGTCATGAGCTCGTCGTTCGCCGTCGCGACATCCGCGATCTCGACCGGCGACCGATTAGTCGAGGTCAACGATCTGACCGTGCGCTTCGTCAGCAAGGATACGACCATCCATGCGGTTAACGGCGTCAGCTTCACGCTGGCCGCAGGTGAGGTCCTGGGCATCCTCGGCGAATCTGGATCCGGCAAGACCGTAACGCTACGGGCTTTGATGCGCCTTCTACCGGAGGGTCGCACCCAGATCGGCGGTACGGTTCGCGTCGCCGGACACGATGTGCTCGGGCTTAGCCCAGGCGCGCTCAGCCGCGTGAGAGGCAGCACCATCGCCATGATCTTTCAGGAGCCGATGACGGCGCTCGATCCCGTCTACACCGTCGGCTATCAGATCGCTGAAACCGTGGTCCGGCATGAAAACGTAAGCTGGGCTGAGGCCCGGCGTCGCACGCTCGATCTCTTCGAGAAGGTGCAGATCCCGTCGGCCCAGCGCCGGCTCGATGCCTATCCCCACGAACTATCGGGCGGGCTTCGCCAACGAGCGATGATCGCGCTCGCCTTGTCGTGCCGTCCGAGCGTCCTTCTCGCCGACGAGCCGACCACGGCCCTCGACGCCACGGTCCAGATCCAGATCCTGCTGCTGTTGCGCTCTCTGCAAAAAGAACTGGGAATGGGCGTCGTCTTCGTCACCCACGACGTGGGTGTCGCCGGCGAGATCGCCGACAAACTCGCCATCATGTATGCCGGTCGCTTCATCGAGACCGGCCCCGTGACCCCAATCATGCGAGCGCCACGCCACCCCTACACCGAGGGGCTGTTGGCTTCGACCGTCCACGGCGCCATGCGCGGCCAGCGTCTCAAGGCGATTCAAGGATCGCCACCCAACTTGGAAATACTTCCGGCCGCCTGCAGCTTTGCGCCACGCTGTCCGCGCGTTGCAGATATATGCCTGGCGGGGGTTCCACCCGAAGTCCCAACCGGACCCGACCGCATGGCGCGTTGCGTGCGGATCACCCAGAACTAGTGTTGGACATGTCGTTGACGACGCTCGTGTGGCACGACGTTGTCGGCACTGTCGGCGTGTCGATGATCGTCGTGTCGTACGGTTTGCTGCAGGCTCGCAAAGTCAGCAGCGACAATCCGACCTTCTATGTCGTCAACGGGATCGGCGCAGCGCTGATTCTGTTGTCACTCACGGTCGAGTTCAATTTCTCGGCCGTCATCATGGAAGGTTTCTGGCTGCTGATCAGCCTTGTCGGAATCTGGCGGACGCTGCGTGCCCGCCGGCGCGGCGCCGACTAAAGAAACGCCTTCAGGTCGGGGACCGGCGGCCGACCGAACAGTTCTTCGAAGAACAGCGCGATCGACAGCGCCCGGACATCTTCGCCGCCCGGACAGAGAAGCTGGAAGCCGATCGGCAACGTTGTCTCGGTCAAATGCTGAATGGGCGTCGTCGTCGCGCAAAGCCCCATGAGGTTCGCCGAGTACGTGTTGCGGCCCATGTTGTCGATGTACTTCGGCAGACCGCCATTCGGATTGAGGATCGAGTCGACCACCATCGCCACCATCGGATTGGTCGGCGTGATCCAGCCGTCCAGGCCTTCCATCCGAGCCTTGGCGAGACGGCCGTGTTCGACTCGCTGACGCTGAATGCGAACGTAGTCGTCGGCCATGACACTCAACCCCGGTTCGAGCCGGGTCCAGACGTCCTGGTCCATCGAGTCGCGCGACTTGAGAAAGCGTTCGCGGCCCATGACCGCAATGAACTCGCCCGTGACAGTCGCCATCATCATGCGGCGATGCTCGTCGAGCTCTGGAAACGCGAATTCGACGACGTCCACGCCAGCCTTGGCGAGTTTGTCGATCGCCGCGGCCGCGGCTGCGGCAACCGCCGGCTCGAGATCCTCGAAGTAATGATTGCTCGGCCGTCCCAAGCGGAGCCCGCGCGCCGGTGCCGGTTTCGGCACCTCGATCCCTTGATAAGCGGCAAACACTTGCACCGCGTCGGCGGCCGACTTGGTCATCGGCCCGAGGCTATCGAGCGATGGCGACAACGCCGACACGCCGTCGGTTGGCCACAGGCCGTGAGTCGTCTTGAGGGCGAAGATGCCCGAGAACGCCGGCAAGCGGACCGATCCACCGGTGTCGGACCCGATCGCGAAGGCGGCAAGCCCGGCGATCGCCGCGACCGCTGATCCGGACGACGACCCGCCTGTAATACGCTGAACCTTCGGGTCCCACGGGTTCCAGGGCGTACCGCGAGCCAAATTGATTCCGGTCCCGCCCATCGCGAACTCGACAGTCTTAACCTTGCCGAGGATGACGACGCCGAGCCCCTTGAGGCGCTTCATGAAGGGACCTTCGGGCCCGATCAGATCGGCGACCGGCAAGTTCGAGCCGGCCGTCGCCGGCATGCCGTCGACTTGAATCAGATCCTTGATGGCAACAGGGACACCCATGAGCGGGCCGAGATCGGTGCCGGATTCGAACAAGGCGTCGATGGCGCGGGCCTGGCGGATCGCGGCATCGGCGGCGACGTGCTCAAAAGCGCCGAGACGTTTATCCAACGCCTGGATGCGTTCGAGATAAGCTTTGGTGGCGGCTTCCGACGTGATCCGTCGCTTACGGAAGGCCGCGGCAAAGCCGGCGATGCCACCGTCGGCGAGCGGATCGGGAACGAGCGTCGCCACGGCGTTACCAGCCGACCGCGTAGCCGGTGCGGCGACGATCGGCGGCGCCCCAGATGACGCCCTGCTTCACGTCCTTCTGGATGGCACACATGCCGGCCTGCGGCCATTCGGCTGGATCAATCCATTCGATCGTGTGGCCTTTGGCCGCCAGCTCCTTGGCAACGGTCTTCGAGATTTCAGGCTCGAGACGCAAGACGCCGGGACGATCCGTATGCGGCGAGAACGAGTTGGGAAAGCTGCAGGACGCGAACCGGGGTGCTTCGATCGCCGTCTGCGGATCGGCGCCGAACACGACCATGTTCAGGAAGGATTGCAGCATCGCTTGAGTCTGCTCGTCGCCGCCGGGCGTGCCGAACGGCATGACCATCTTGCCGGGACGAAGCGCAAAAGCCGGATTCGGCGTGAGCCGCGGCCGCTTGCCGGGCTGGATCGAAGCCGGATGTTTCGGATCGACCCGCGATTGGTTGCCGCGTCCAGACGGGCAGAGACCCGTTCCCGGAATGATCGGCGATCGGCGCATGACGCCGTCGCTCGGCGTCGTCGAAAACGCGTTGCCGTGTCGATCGATGACGCAAGCGTACGTCGTATCCAGACCCGGCACCTGACGCAGCGCCGTCGCCGGAACGCGCGACGTGGAACCGGTCCGACGAACGCCGCCGATCTCGACTTCGCCGGCCTTCGGCATCTGCGGCCATGCCGCGTCTGGGCGGATCAGCTTGCGCCGCTGGTCGGCGTACTCCGTAGACAACAAGGTATCGAGCGGCACATCGACGAACAGCGGATCGCCGTAATAGGCCTCGCGATCGGCGGCGGCGAGCTTCACCGCTTCGGTCACGGTATGAATGTACGACGTCGTGTTGTGGCCCATGGCTTCGAGGTCGATGCCGTTAAGAAGCGTCATCTCCTGAAGAAGCATCGGGCCCTGGCACCACGGCCCACAGCCATAGACTTCGACGTCGCGGAATTTGACCATCGGCGCCGGTTCGGCGCGGACCCGATAGTTCGCCATGTCGTCAGCCGATAGCAGGCCGCCGTTCTCTTTGTGGAACTTGACGATCGTCTGGGCGATGTCGCCCCGATAGAAGGCGCGGCGCACCGCTTCGAGCCCGGCGCGACGGCCACCGGTCGCCACTGCTTTCTTTTCCTCATCGACGAGGAATTGGAGCGTCTTGCCTAGGTCTTTCTGAAAGAAGATCTCGCCCGGTTCCGGAGCCCGTCCGCCGGGAAGATAGATCGCTTCGTTCTGCGGAATGCCACGGAAGTCGATCTCCTGCTCTTTGACGCGGGCCGACATCTGCGGATGCATCGGGAAGCCGTCGCGGGCAAAGCGGATCGCGGCCTGGGCAGCGTCGGCGAAACTAATCGTGCCCCACCGTTCGAGCAATGTGACCCACGCATCGCAGGCGGCCGGAATCACCGTTTGGAGAATGCCTTCGGGAACGACCTTGTGGCCGCGCTCGATAAAGTATTCGCAGCTCGCCGCCTGGGGCCAGCCGCCAAGACCGTCGATGGTGACGACCTCGTTGGTTTCGGCAATATAGACAATGGTCGGGGCCACGCCCGAGAAGCAGCACATCTGGCTCTCGAGAACATTGAGCGCTATGCCCGTCGTGACACCGGCGTCGACGGCGTTGCCGCCGGCTTCGAGAACCATGAACCCGGCGTGGGCGGCCAGATAGTGGCCGGCCGACACGACGTGCCTGGTCGCCATGACGTTGGTGCGAGAGGGACGCGGCGGAAACGCAGCAGTCATGGCGAAACTCCCTTTCAGATCGTAGGTGACCTCAGGATGCGACGGCGTACGCGCTCCGCCGGAAATCAGCGGCGGCCGAGATCACACCGGATTTGAGATCGGAATAGACCAAGCATACGGAACCGGCGAGCTGGTCGCGATCCGGCCACCAGGTGATCTTGTGGCCCATCTTGGCGAGCCGTTCGCCGACGTCGCGCGAAATACGCCCTTCCATCTTCAACGACCCCGGCTCGCTTTCATGCGGCGTCGCCGAGGACGGGAAGCTGTAGGTCGCGAAGCGCGGTTCCTCGACGGCTTGCTGCGGATGCATGCCGAAGACGAACATATTGCAGAGCGTCTGCAGCATGGCCTGGGTCTGGACGTCGTGGCCGGGCGTGCCAAACGGCATCACGAACTTGCCTTTGACCATCGCCAGCGCCGGGTTCGGCGTGAGGCGCGGCCGCTTGCCGGGCGCGACGGACGACGGATGACGCGGGTCGGCCCACGACTGATAGCCACGGGTCGAGACCACAAGTCCGGTGCCCGGCACAATCGGCGCCATCATGTTGCCGTCCGACGGCGTACCGGAAAACGCGTTGCCATGACGGTCAACGACCGCAACATACGAGGTGTCGTAGGGATCGGCCGGCGACCGTGTCGCAATGCGACCCGATCCCCCACCGCCCTTGCCTTTCGAGCCGAAGACGCCGGCTGGCGGCATATCCGGGAAGGCGCGGTCAGGGCGGATCATGTCGCGGCGCTGTTTTCCGTATTCCTTGGACGCCAGCTTCGCCATCGGCACCTTCACGAAATTCGGATCGCCGAAATAGGCTTCGCGATCGGCCGCGGTGAGCTTGATGGCTTCGGTCAGCGTATGGATGTACGGCGCCGAGTTGTGACCCAGTGCCTTCAGATCGACGCCGTCGAGGATGTTCAACTGTTGCAGAAACATCGGGCCCTGGCACCACGGTCCGCAGCCCCAGACGTCGACGCCGGCGAAGCGCGTCTTCATCGGCGTCTCGTAGTTCGTCTTGTAGGACGCGAGATCGTCGTAGGTAAGAAGTCCGCCGTTCGCCCGATAGAACTTATCAATGGTCCGCGCGATGTCGCCTTTATAGAACGCGTCGCGCGCGGCCTTGATGCCCGCCTTGCGACCGCCGGCTTTCAGCGCCTTGCGCTCCTGGTCGACCATGTATTGCAGGGTCCGGCCGAGGTCCTTTTGCTGGAAGACTTCGCCGGCTCGTGGCGTCCGGCCGCCCGGCAAGAAGACCGCCGCCGAGGATGGCCATGCCGCCAAGGCCTTAGCTTCACCAGCCAACAAATCGGCCATCATCGGATACATCACGAAGCCTTCGGAGGCGAAGCGGATCGCCGCCGCGGAGACTTCGCCGAAGCTCATCGTGCCGTAACGCGACAAGGCTTCCATCCACGACGATGGCGCGCCGGGAACGACGGAGCGCAAAACGCCTCTGGGGATCTCGCCCTTGTGATTCTTTTGGAAGTAGTCGCTGGTCGCGGCCTTCGGCCAACCACCGACGCCATCGAGCGTGATGACCTCGCCGGTCTTGGCGAGATAAATGAGGATCGGTGCGACGCCAGCGATGCCGACGTATTCGCTTTCGAGAACGCCGAGCGCAAGACCGCCCGCGACTCCCGCGTCGACGGCGTTGCCGCCCGCTTCGAGGATTTGGAACGCGGCTTCGGTCGCCAAATAATGCCCCGCCGAAGCGGCGTGGCGGGTGCCCATGACCACGGGCCGCATCGATTCATATGGTGCGATCGCAGTGCGCATTCGTTCCTCCCCAAAGGTCCCTATCCATAGCATGCCAGCCCCCTGAAAATCGATTCCCGATCCCCCTTCCGTCCGGACCATTTTTGCGCCAAGAGTGGGGGAACATGGAGGCCGTCATGAAGTATGGATTCAGCGTTCCGACGCGGGGTGCACTCGCCACCGCCGAGAACATGGTCAAGATCGTCAAGCATGCCGAGGATCTTGGCTATACCTATGCCGGCGTGTCCGATCACGTCATCGTCCCGCGCACCGTCGCGCCGGTGTACCCGTATTCCGAGAACGGCGAGTTCGAAGGGGTCCACCAGGGAGGCGACTACCTGGAACAGATTTGCCTCCTCGCCTATTTCGCGGCGGTCACCAAGAAGATCCGCCTGCTGACCAGCGTCATGGTCGTGCCGCATCGGCCCTGCCTCTTGGTCGCCAAGATGCTGGCCACCATCGACGTCCTCACCAATGGCCGGCTGACCGTCGGCTGCGGCGCCGGTTGGATGGCCGAGGAATTCGAAGCCCTTCAGGCCCCGCCCTTCGCCGAGCGCGGCAAGGTCGTCGCCGAATACATTCAAGGCTTCCGCGAACTTTGGACCAAGGATGACCCGCGTTTCGACGGCAAGTACGTCAAGTTTGGCGACATTAACTTCATGCCGAAGCCGGTGCAGAAGCCGAATCCCCCGATCTGGGTCGGTGGCGAAAGCGACCCGGCGATGAAGCGCGCCGCGAAGTTCGCGGACGGCTGGTTCCCGATCGGCGCCAATCCGAAATTCCCGCTCGATACGCCCGAGCGGTTCGGCGTCGCGGTCGCCCGGCTGAAGACCTTCGCTCGCGAGGCTGGCCGTGATCCGGCGACTCTGGATCTTGCCTACTACTCGACCTGGTACGACGAGACCAAAGCCCAGAAGGCCAGCGACGGCACCCGCCGCGCCTTCTCGGGCACGGCGCAAGAAATCGCCGGCGATATTCGTCGTTACGGGGAGTTGGGCGTCCGCCACATGATGGTCAACATTCGCGGCGCCGACCTGCCCTCGACCCTTAAGCGCCTCGATTATTTCGTCGAGAAGGTCCAGCCGCTCGTCGGAAAATAACGCGACGGCGCTCGAAGGTTACAGCGCGGCGCGCACCGCGAGGTGAACGCCGAGCGCCAACAGGCCCCAGAGAAAGATGAGTCGGAAGACGGCCGGCTTGATCCGCGAACGGATCAGCTGGCCGGCGACCATTCCGCCGAGTGCCGGCACGAGCGCCATCAAGGACGCTCCGGCGGTCGATACGCTTAGGACGCCATCGCGGGCCAGGACGATGCCGAGCGCCACCGTCGACACGGTGAAGATCAGACCGAGGGCCTGGACCAGATCGTCTTTCTCAAGACCGATCGCTTGCAGATACGGCACCGATGGAATCGCAAAGATGCCGGTAGCCGCCGCAACCGCGCCCGTCGCCAAACCGACCAGCGGTCCGGCCCAGGGCTCGGCGCGTGGTGGTATCTGAAACCGAACCGCGGTTAATCCGAGGATCGCGTAGAGCGCCAGGGCCACGCCCAATGCAAAGCTCGCCCCACCACTCGTGTCGGTGGTGAGCAGCGACGGGCTCAATCCGATGCCCGCAACAATGCCGACGAGCACGAGCCCGAGACGACGCGTCAACGCCAAGAACTGCGGGCTGGCCACCACCTGCCACATATTGGTGACCAACGACGGCACGACCAAAAGGGCCGCGGCCTGAGCCGGCGACATCACCAACGCCAAGAGGCCGATGGCGACGACGGGAAGGCCGAGCCCAATGACGCCCTTAACGAGGCCAGCCAGCAGGAACGCGGCGAAGGCGACCGCGAAAAGCGTAAACGAGTCGTCCACGCTCAGCGACCGCCGCCATGAAGACGATGGGACACACCCTTACCAGGGGCGGGGTCGCGCATGCGCAGCTAGCGCATGGTCGCAGTGGCGCCGGTCGGATCGAAGCCGAGCACGGAATGGGGCACGTAGGGATTCTCCAGGGCCGCGATTTCTCCGGTCGTCAGCTTTATCGAAACCGCCTCGACGGCGGCGGTCACATGCTCGGCCTTGGTCGCGCCAATGATCGGTCCCGTCACGCCGGGCTTGGCGAGCAGCCAAGCGATGGCGATTTGCGCCGGCTTCACGCCGCGCTTCTTAGCGATTTTCTGGACCTCGGCCGCTACCGCGAAGTCCGACCCATGGCCGTAGAGATTCTGCGACTGTTGGTCCTCGCGGCCGCGCTTGGTCGTTCCAGCATTCGGCTTGCGATTACCGGCGAGAAGGCCGCGAGCCAGCGGACTCCAGGGAATCAATCCAACGCCGGTTTCGCGGCAGAACGGGATCATCTCCCGCTCCTCTTCGCGATAGACCAGATTGTAGTGATTGGACATGGAGGTGAACTTGGTCCAGCCGTTCTTCTCAGCAACGTTCTGGTGACGCTGGAATTGATAGGCGAGCATGCTCGACGCGCCGATGTAGCGGGTCTTACCGGCCTTCACGACATCGTGAAGCGCTTCCATCGTCTCCTCGGGCGTCGTTTCCCAATCAAAACGCGGAATCTGGTAGATGTCGATGTAGTCGGTCTTCATGCGCTTCAACGTCAGATCGATGGCGTCGAAGATCTGCTTCCGGCTGATACCGAGGTAGTTTGGCCGCCGGCCAGAATGATTGTGCGTGATGGTCGCGATCACCACCTTGTCGCGGGGAATATGGCGAAGGACATGGCGGCCGACGAACTCCTCGCTCAATCCGGCGCTGTAGATGTCGGAGGTGTCGAAGAAATTGATTCCGAGATCGATCGCCTTGCGGAGGATCGGGGCGCTAGCCTTCTCGTTCAGCACCCAGCTGTGCCAGGTCGGACTGCCGAAGCTCATGCATCCCAGCACGATGCGGCTGACTTGAAGGCCGCTGGTTCCGAGGCGCGCGTATTCCATCTGAGTCGTCCTTTCAGTCGGTGGTTGCGGGGGCGACGATCACGCCAGAGGCGATGAAGCTGTCGATCTCGGCGGCAGCGTAACCAAGCTCGCTCAAGACTTCGCGGCTGTGTTCGCCGATGTCCAAGGGAACACCTTTGTATTCAGGAACCTGGCCATCGTAGCGGAGCGGATGATTGACGAGGGTCGCGGTCGTGCCGCGGATCGGAACTTCGCGGAAGACGTGGTTGTGCTTGGCCTGGGGATCGTTAATGAGATCGTCATAGTCGCGGACCCGTTCGAACCACACGCCCTCGGCATCGAAATCCTTGGCGACGTCGGCGAAGCGGCGCGGCTTGAGCTCGGCCGCGATAGCCTGGGCATAGCGATCACGCTCGACATACCGATCGAGCCCTTCGAGGGCTTTCAGCCTCTCGCTCTTTAACGCCCGCGTCATCTTGGCGGCATCGTTCATCGACACCGCAATATGCGCGTCGGCGAGCGGATACACACCGTACGGCGCGTCGTGATACCAGCTCCCGACATGGCGATCATGCTTGAACGCGGCGCGGCCGGGCCGCTTGGCGAGATACTTGGTGAGAGCCTCGACCTGAAGGTCGATTCCTGAATTCAGCAGGCTCGCTTCGACGCGTGTCCCCTTCCCGGTCTGAAGACGCCGGACGAAGGCCGCGAGGATGCCCATGGCGAGCAACGCTCCGCCATGCTGGTCGATGGTGGCGGCACCCACCGCGACAGGACCGGTCTCGTGATTGCCGGTGGCCGCCATGAGGCCGGAGCGCGCTTGCATCAGCAAATCCTGGCCGGGACGGTCGCGGTCCGGTCCGGACGCACCCAAGCCTGTCGCCGAGGCATAGATGATCTCGGGCTTCAGCTTGCGGAGCTCGTCATAGCCGAGGCCGAGCCGGTCCATGACGCCAGGACGGAAGTTCTCGACGACGGCGTCCGCGGACCCGATGAGACGACGGATGATGGCTTGGGCTTCTGGACGCTTCAGATCGATGGCAAAGCTGCGCTTGTTGCGGTTGGCGGACAGCAGAAACGCGCTGACCCCGTTGATGAACGACTTCCCGCCCGACCAATGACGTTCAAACGCGCCATTTGGCGGTTCGATCTTGATCACATCCGCGCCCATATCGGCGAGGTACTGGGTACAAGCCGGCCCCTGCAAATAGTGACAGAAGCTGACAACCCGCATCTTGAGAAGCATGGGGACTCGGTCCGTGACTATTCGGCGGCAACTTGGCCTGGATGGGTGCGGATGACGCCCGCCGCTTCTAACTCGCCGACGCGATCGGTCGAATAGCCGAGCTCGGCGAGAACGTCGCGGGTCTGGGCGCCGAGCGGTTGCGGCACCAGCCGCACTTCCGGCACCTCGCCGTCGTAGCGGACGGGATGCATGACCATGCTGATCGGCGCTCCCGTGGCGCCGGGCATTGTCTGGATCATACGGTTGTGACGGACCTGCGCGTCGAGCACGACCTCGTCATAGTCCTGAACCTTGGCGTGCCAGATGCCGAGCCGACCGAAGACCTCGAGCCAATGGGCCGTCGACTTCGCCGCCACCCGGGGTCGAATTTTGCCAACGATCTCGGCACGCTTGTCGAACTGATCTTTTTCCGAATAGGCGGCGAGTTCGGGAAGCTCGAAGGCTTCGGCCAGAGGCTTCATCGGCCCCATCGAGATCGCGACATGCCCATCCATCGTGGCGTGAATGCCGTAGGGCGCGGGGCTGTACCACGCGGCAAGATTACCGGCGCCACGCGAACTCGGCGACCGCCCGCCGTTCAGGTAGCAGACCAAGGATTCAAATTGAACATCGAGGGCGGCGCTCAACAAATCGACCTCGACGAGACAGCCCTTGCCGGTGCGGCCGCGCCCAATCAGCGCCGCGAGCACGCCGAGCGCATAGAACGCGCCGGTATGGTGGTCGCTGACCGTCGGCCCGGCTGGCGTCGGCGGCCCGTCGGCGCGTCCGGTGCGGGCCGCCAATCCCGAGATCGCTTGAACGAGCAAATCCTGGCCTGGCTTGTCGCGATAGGGTCCGCTCGATCCGTAGCCGGACGCCGAGGCGTAGATCACCCGCGGATTGAGCGCTTTCACGTCGTCGTAGCCGAGGCCGAGCTTCGCCATCGTGCCGGGACGAAAGTTCTCCATTACGACATCGACCTTGGTGACGAGGCGACGGGCGATCTCTTTGCCGGCTTCCGATTTGAGGTCGAAGGCGACGGAGCGCTTGTTGCGGCCCGTCGAAATGAAGTTCACGCTTTGGCCGTCGACGAAGGTTCCGTTGACCGCCCAGTTGCGATGAAAAGCACCGTCCAACGGCTCGACCGCGATCACATCGGCTCCGAGATCGCCCAGAATCTGGGCGCCCGCTGGGCCGGCCAGAAAGTGATTGAAGCTCGCGACCGTAACGCCTTCGAGCAAATTCATGGACCGGCCCCCAACGCCTGTCGCGATCCTAGAGAGCCGCTCCCGCCCATTCAAGCCGGGCGGCGGCGAAACATCTGAAGATGCTGACCGCGCTGGACGACGCCACGGCCGGCAGCGACGAGCTCAATGGTTTGGGCGACGACGCCGCGGTCGGTCTTGCTGCGGCTCGCCCGTTTGCCTTGGACAGTGACGTCGACGTGGAGGGTGTCGCCGCGATAGATCGGTTGAACCTGAAGCCACCGCCACGACAACGACGCCATGGGGATACCGACGCCGCGGCTCGCGTACTTCAAACCCTCGACCAGGGCGAGACCATAAAGCGGTGGCACGACCCGTTCGCGAAGCCCGGCACTTTGCGCCGTCGGCTCATCAGCGAACCAGGCGCCGATCTCGCCAATCAGTCCGGCGAAGCCCTCTACCGCGAAATCATCGACCGTGATCGCCGGCGTCGAGAACCGATCGCCCAGGGCCACGTCTTCGAAGAAGACCGATGTCTCGGCCAACACGTCCAGAGAGGCTGTGGTCGGCGGCGGCGAGTCGTCGTCGGTGACACGGATTTCCGCGAAGCCGGGATGGGGCGCCGACAGCCCTAGCCTCGCCCAACCGCGATCCGCGGCTTTGCCGGACCGCGCGACCTTGTGTCGACCTTTCTGAATCGCTTCGCCGCGCTGATTGGAGACGACGACGGCTTCGGTGACGATTTCAAGATCGCCCCGGGCCTCGGCCATCTCGACCGTGGCCTCAGCGACAAGCGTGTCGCCGTCGAAGAACGGCGTCTGGAATTCCCACTCCCAGGCGAAGGACACGGCATCCGAACCGAGTGCACGTCCAAGCCGCCCTTCCATCAGGCACATTCCCAACAGGCCATGGCCGACGCGGCGACCGAAGATGCCTTTGGCGGCGTAAGCGGCGTCGGTGTGAAGGCTGGCGAAGTCGAGGCTCAGGCTCGCGAACATCGCGACGTCGGCTTCGCTCACCGTATAAGCGGGCGAGCGCCGGACCATACCGACGCCGTGCCAGACCGCCATGCCGCTACACGACGGGCGTCGGACGACGCGGGTACTTCATGGTGGCCCGTGCCTTCAACACCTCAAGCCCGTCTTGGTTGCGGGCCGAGGCCTCCCAGATGATCGTTCGGTCCTCGGCATTCTTCTCGACGATCCAGACGTCGATGGTGACCGTGTCCCCGAACTTGACGGGGCCGGTGAACCAGAAACGATCCTCGATGGAGACCGGCGCGATGCCGACCAGGTGACTGGTCAAAATCGACGTGCAGATTCCGGCGACCATGATGCCGGAGGCGATGCGCGCGCCGAAGCGAGTCTTGGAGGCGTAGCCGGTGTCGTTGTGGACGGGACCGAAGTCGCCGGTGGCCGAGCCGTACATCGCCGAGTCGATCTCGGTGATGGTCTTAGCGATGGAGACTCGGTCGCCGACTCCGATCTCGTCCCAGGTTTTGATCTGGTACATGACGAGGTTACTTCACCTCGACGAGTTCGGCGGTGCCTTCGCAGACGACGAGGCCGCCTTCGTCGCGCTTGCAGCTGACCTTGCAGGTCACCCGGTCGCCGACGACAGCCGTCACCTCGACTCGCGCCGCAACGGTGTCGCCGATGCGGGTCGGGTTGGGGAACGTCAGGTTCATCGCGGACACACGACAGAACGCGCCGCCGACTTCCGTCAGCGAGTTTGTAAGCAGCGACGCCACGGCCAATTCGAACATCAGCCGGGTTCCGACCGAGGTCTGCTGGGCGTGAACCTCGTTGACGTAAAGCGGATGAATGTTGCCGGAGATGCCCGAATACAGGCCCTGATCGGCGACCGTCATGGTCTTCCGGACTTGGGCGGTCTCGCCGACTTTCGGGATCTTGCGGGGATACGTCATGGTGGTCGGTGCATTCATCGTGAGTTCCTTCCTAGAGTACGAAGCCGTTCTTCAGAACGGACCGGGCGATCAGCATGCGGTGGATTTCGGACGTACCGTCGTAGATGCGCAGCACGCGGCTGTCGCGATAGATGCGCTCGAGCGGCATTTCGGTCGAGAATCCCATGCCGCCGAAAATTTGAATACCGCGGTCGGCGACCCGGCCCATCATTTCGGACGCATAGAGCTTGACCATCGACACCTTGTCGCGCGGGTCGCGGCCCTGGTCGACCTCCCAGGCGGCGTTCAGGACCATGGACCGCGTCGCGTAAATCTCGGTCGCCATGTCCGCCAGCATTTTCTGGATCATCTGGTAATCGCCGATCGGCTTTCCGAACTGTTTGCGTTCGTTGGCCTGGTGCCGGCAAAGCTCGAGGACGCGGCTGGCCATGCCCACCGAGCGGGCGCCGATGTGGCCGAGCCGAACCTTGGAAACCGTTCCGAACATCGTGCGGAATCCGTCGCCGACCTCGCCCATGACCTGATCCGCGCCGATCCGGCAGTTCTCGAAGACCAGCTCGGCGTGGCCGTAACCGTGGTGGCCCATCATGTGCTGAACGCGGCCGACGCTGAATCCGGGAGTGCCCTTGTCGACGATGAAGAGCGTGATTCCGCCCCGGGCCCGTTTGTCCTTATCGGTGAGCGCCATGACGATGGCGTAATCGGCGATGTCGCCGTCACTGATGAAATGCTTGCGGCCGTTCAAGACCCACGAATTGCCGTCGCGCACCGCGGTCGTCGAGATCGCCTGGGCGTCGGACCCGGCGCCCGGCTCGGTAATCGCCATGCAGCAGATGCGATCGCCCTTCACCGTCGGGAGCAGATATTTGGCGCGCTGCTCGCCCTTGCAGGCCATGAGCATTTCGTAGACTTGGCCGAAGGTGCGCCGAATCAAAGGATCCGACGTCTTGCCGAATTCTTCCTCGACCAAGCACATGTCGACAGTCGCCAGTCCGCCGCCGCCGACCTCGGCCGGCATGTTCAGCGCGTAGAGGCCGAGGGCCTGCGCCTTGGCTTTAACGACCTTGAGCTTGTCGGGCGGAACGCGGGATTGCTCTTCCACCTCGCTTTCCAGCGGCTGGAGCTCGGCCTTGACAAACTTGCCGACGGTTTCGACGAGCAGGCGCGTTTCATCGGAGATTGTAAAATCGACCATCGGGCTCCTGGTGGCGAGGCGCGGATCGTCCTGTACCAAAACAGGCGCCTCGGCAGGCGTCAAGGCCGCGTCGAGGACTCGTCTGGTCGCTGAAATCGCGCTATGGAATTGAGCCAATTCGCCGACGAGGCCGCCCATGACCAAGCTCCTGACCGCCGAAGCCGTTGCCGCCGCGATCCCCGACCGGGCCACGATCGCATTCCCAGGAACCGCCAGCATTCTGGTCGTCGATCACTTGCTCGCAGCGATCGAGAAGCGCTTCCTCGCCGAAGGCCACCCCCGCGATTTGACGGCCTTCGAGCCCTGCAACGCGGCAATCACACCCGGCACCGGCATCGACCGGTTCGCCCACGCCGGCATGACACGCCGGGTCGTCGCCTCGGCCTTCCCGCCGTTCAAAGGCGCGAAGATCATGGAGCTAATCCTCGACGGCACGATCGAGGGCTACAACCTACCCATGGGCGTCCTCTACTCGCTGGTCCGCGAGATCGGAGCCCGTCGGCCCGGCCTGCTGACCGAAGTCGGGCTCGGCACCTTCATCGATCCCCGCGTCAGCGGCGGCAAGCTCAACACGCGCTCGACCGAGGACCTAGTCGAACGCGTCATCTTCGCCGGACGCGAGTTTCTGTTCTACAAAACGGTTCCGATCAACGTCGCGCTGCTCAAGGCGACGACGGCCGACGACCATGGCAATCTGTCGATGGAAAACGAGCCGGTGACACTCGGCGTTTTGTCCCTCGCCATCGCCGCTAAGGCCTCTGGCGGCAAGGTCTTCGCCCAGGTCGAGCGGATCGCGGCGCGCGGCAGCCTTCATCCCCGGCGCATCGAGGTACCGGGCAATCTCGTCGATGGGATCGTGCTCGCGCCGGACGCGCCGCAATCGGAGATCGCCCGTCACGATCCGACGATCACCGGTGAAACGCCGACGACATTGATTCCCGAAATCTTGGATCCAGGTCCGAACCGCGCCATCCTCGCCCGCGCCGCCCAGGAGTTGAAATCGGGCTGGCTGGTTAACGTCGGGGTCGGGCTTCCGACGGACCTGCCGCGTTTGGTGCGCGAAACCGGCCTGGAGAACGACGTCACGTTCTCGACCGAGCACGGCGTGATGGGCGGCTTGCCGACCCGCCTTCCGACGTTTGGGGCCCACGTCAATCCGGAGGCGATCCTCGATCCCACCGACACGTTCAATCTCTATACCGGCGGTGGGCTCGACGCGGCGTTTCTGGGCGTCGCCCAGGCCGATGCCGAGGGCAATCTCAATGTCAGCTTGTTCGCCGGCCGACTGACCGGCGTCGGCGGCTTCATGGACATTACGGCACGGACGCCGCGGATTTTCGTCTGCGGCGCCTTCGCCGCCGGCGGCCCGGAGATCGACATCGCCAATGGCCAAGTCCGCATCGCCAAGGAAGGCCGGATCAAAAAACTCGTCAAACTGGTCCAGCACGTGACCTTCAACGGCCGGATCGCCCTGAGTAAAGGCCAGCGCGTCCACATGATCACGGAACGCGGCATGTTCCGCTTTACCGAGGCCGGATGGATTCTGACCGAAATCGCCACGGGCCTTCGCCCCGAGAGCGACCTTCAACCGATGATGGAATTTCCGCTGAAGTTGGCGCCCGATCTGAAACCGTTCGCCGCTCCGGTGCTAGGTCCGGCCAGCGACACGTTCTCTGCTTGGCTCCAAGATCGCGTTCGCACCGCAACCCCGTGAGGTACAACGCCCTAGGCGCCAGCGGCCTCGCGGTGTCGGAGCTGGCGCTCGGCACTATGTCGTTCGGCGATCGAACATCGCCGGCCGAGGCAGCGCGCATCGTCGCGTCCGCTCGCGATAATGGCGTCAACTTCATCGACACCGCAGACGTCAACGCCGATGGTGAATCCGAGCGCGTCATCGGACGACTCATTCGCGACGACCGTCATCGCTGGATCGTCGCCACCAAATTCGGAAACCGACTGAGCCCGGGGCCCAACCGGGTTGGCCAGGGCCGCAAGTGGATGATCGAGGCCGTCGAGGGCAGCCTGCAACGCCTCGCCATCGATGTCATCGATCTCTACTACGTCGATGCCGACGACGGTGAAACCCCGGTCGAGGAAACGGTGTGGACCATCGCCCGCCTCATTCAGGCTGGCCGCATCCGTCATTGGGGGCTCAGCAACTTCGCCGGATGGCGTCTCGGCGAGATCATCGCCGCCTGTGACCGCCTGGGCGTTCCACGGCCGATTTCGGGCCAGCCCTGCTACAACGCCGCGACCCGGCTGGCCGAAATCGAGTATCTGCCGGCCTGCAGGCACTTCGGCCTCGGCGTCGTCTGCTACAGCCCTTTGGCGCGCGGGGTCCTGACCGCGAAATACAGCGCCGGCAAAACACCGCCGCCGGGCTCCCGAGCAGCGCGGCGCGACAAGCGCCTGGTCGAAACCGAGCTGCGGCCGGAGTCCCTTCGCGTTGCCGAACAGATCCGCGCTCTGGCCCAGCGGCGCGGCATCACCGCCGGTCAGTTCGCGCTTGCCTGGGTTTTGAACAATTCTCTGGTCGCGGCGGCTGTCGCCGGGCCGCGAACCTTCGAGCAGTGGCAGGACTACGTGGGGGCGCTGGAAGTCCGGCTCGACGCCGACGACGAAGCTTTTGTCGATGCTTTGGTCGCGCCGGGTATGGCGTCAACGCCCGGCTACAACGATCCGCGTTATCCGATCGCCGAACGGCTTACGCGCCCTTAGCGTCGATCTTGCCCTGATAGCCCGTGCCAAACAGGTTGCCCATATGGCGGGCGACAGCCTCACCATGGGCGGCGCGGGCCGCCGGATCGAGATCGCCGCGAGGCCGCGGCTCCAAGTCATAATGTCCATAAACGTCGGCGCCCCGCACCAGCATCGCGGTCTCGCGCTTCTGACGCTGCTGTACCTGAGTCGGCACAAACCGCATGACGAGGCCGATGCGCCGCGTCGCCTCGACGTTCGGCTTCGATGCATGCAGTGTCCGGGTGTCGTGGATCGAGATTTCGCCGGCGCGCAGGATCGAGTCGACGGCTTTGGATTCGTCGACGCCTTGAGCCATCTGGCCGCTGCGCAGCATGTTGTCGGGATTGGGCTCGTTGACGATCGGCAGTCGGTCCGTCCGATGGCTTCCGGGAATGAAACGCATGGGTCCGTGGTTCGGGGTCACGTCGGCCAAGGCCAGCCACGCCGTGATCTCGATGGGCGGATCGAGGTGCCAGTACGTGTCGTCCTGATGCCAGGTGACGTAGGTCGGACTGCGCGCTTCCTTGATGAAGAACTCGGTCGACCACAGAAGGATATTGGGACCGATGACGTCTTCGACGGCGTCGAGAAGCCGGCTGTTGTGAGCGATCTCGTCGATCCAGGTGAACAGCAGGTTCGACTTCTGGCTTTCCGCCCAGCCGATCGGCCCACCGATGGAGGCCTCGTAGGCTTGGAGCTTGCGGACGTAGCCCGCCGCATCCTCGGCCGACATCACCCGCAACGGAAAGATGTATCCGTCGTGGCGATAACGGTTGAGCTGGGCGTCGGTGAAATGTTTGGGCATGGGCTTTACGAATAGAAGCGAAAGTATAGTGAGCCGCGCCGCCGGTCGCAACAACGGCGACAGAACTTAGCGGCGAGGTTGCGCCGTTCGTCGTTTTGCCGACACCAGGGGCCGGCTCTTTCGCGCCGCCAACCGATCAAAAACGGCTAGGGATGCCCGGATAGAGGCCTCGTCCAGCCCCTTCACTATGAAGACCAGCCGCGAGCGGTGGTCGCGGTCCGGCCAGGCGGCAAGATGGATCGGTGGGTGGACCAGATGCTGGACGGCGTTGATGACGACGGGCGTGCGTGACCCCGCGACATTGAGGATGCCTTTGACGCGCAGCACGCTCTGTCCGTGAGTGTCGAGCAGCATCGTGAGCCAAAGGCCGAACACTGCCCAATCGAGCGGCCGATCGACGACAAGCGCGAAGGAATGGACGTCCTCATGCCGGCTGGCGTGATCGTGGGCCTCGTCGGCATGGTGGGCTTCGTCTGCAAACCAGCGGCGAACATCGACCGAGCGGGCCGTCGGGTCGTAGATATCCGCCCCGAGAAGCGCCGCCGGTCCGAAGGCCCGGGCCTCGACGATCGGCGCCGCCGGATTGAGCCGAGTGAGACGGGATTGGAGCCGCCGCGTCGCGGCCGGCGTCGCGAGATCGGTCTTGGTCAGGACCAGGCGATCGGCGGTCGCGGCCTGTTTGAGCGTTTCGCGGTGACGGCGCAGCGACCCAAGGCCGTTCACAGCGTCCACGGTTGCAACGATCCCGCCCAATCGAAAGTGATGCTTAAGAACAGGATCGTTGGCGAGGGTGTAGGCAATCGGCACCGGATCGGCAAGGCCCGTGGTCTCGACGGCAACGCGGTTGAAGTTGGGGATGAGGCGGCGCTCGCGTTGACTGAGCAAGTCCTTCAAGGACTCGATCAAGTCGCCGCGAACCGTGCAGCAGACGCAACCGCTTTTCAGAATGACCGTGGATTCGTCAATGCGACGGACGAGAAGGTGATCGAGCCCAATCTCGCCGAACTCGTTCACGATGACGGCGACTTTGGCGAGCCGCGGACTTTCGAGAAGACGCTTGAGAAGCGTCGTCTTGCCGCTCCCCAGGAAGCCCGTAAGGACGGTGACGGGCGTCGCGGCCACGACGGCCTCCTAAGCCCGGCCGAGGAGCGCAAGAAGCGCTGGATCGAGGGGATCGAACGGCCGGCCCGCCAGACGTCGCGCCGCCGGCCAGACTTGCCCTAGCGTGGGAACAACTTCGGATTTTCCAGTCGGTCCGGCCAGCACATAGCCGGCGCCACCGAAATCGCGAAGCCGCAGCTTGAAGGGCCCGACGATCCGATTGACCAAATCGATCCGCGCCTGGCGCGACGGCGCCGCAGGCTGGCGCCCCTTGCGACGTGACGGAACCTCGCCCTCCGACCAATGGGCTTCAGCACCGAGCACGCCGCAGAGGCTGCACATTGGATCGCGCCCGACCTCTAGCGGCCAGCCTTGGCGCCCTTTTCCTTGGCGAACGGGCGACGCTTAGCGAAATCCGACGCGATCTCGTCAAAGGTCATGAACCGCACACCGGGGTGACGGATGATGTGGTTGTAGATGCGCTCCAGCATCAGCAATACCTGGGGCCGACCCGACACATCCGGGTGGATCGTCATCGTGAAGACGGCGTTATCGTACTCGCGATAGACCCAATCGAATTGATCGATCCAGGTCTGCTCGAGATGACGCGGGCTCACGAACCCGTGGCTATTGGGGGCGGCCTTGATGAACATCATCGGCGGCAAGTCGTCGAGATACCAGCTACCGGAAATCTCGACCAACGGCACCAGCTTACCGCGCTGGAGCGGCTTCATCCAGGCCTTGGCCGGCTTCGAGTAGTCGATCTTCGTCCAGCTATCGCCCTGGCGGACGTAATAGAGCTGGTGATCGTGGTGCATCAAGCTGTGGTCGTACTTGAAGCCGTACTTGAGAAGAAGATCGATGGTGTTGGGGCTGAACTCCCACCACGGCGCGACATACCCGCGCGGCTTCTTGCCAGAAAGCTTGGTGATGAGCTCGACGCAGGCTTTGAGGACGTATTCTTCCTGCTCCTTGGTCATCGAGATCGGATTTTCGTGGGAATACCCGTGAGCACCGATTTCGTGGCCGGCCTTGGCGACCATTTGCATCTGCTCGGGGAACGTATCGATCGAATGGCCCGGGATGAACCACGTCGTCTTGATCCCGAACTGATCGAACAGCTTGAGAAGCCGGGGCGATCCGACCTCGCCGGAAAACATGCCGCGCGAGATGTCGAGGGGCGAGTCTTCACCTCCGTACGAACCCAGCCAACCGGCCACCGCGTCGACGTCGATGCCGAAGGCGCACTGGATATCTTTGGCCATGGTTCCCTCCCTGGGTTCAAGCCACGTCTATCGTATCCCCTCGGCCCTGTCAGGCAACAGGATTACCTGGCTAGGGCCGCGACAGGCCATAGGCGATCGTGGCACAGTCCTCGCTGTGAACACCGTCGATGCCAGTGATGCGTGGGAGCACGGCCCGCCCGAAGCGCAGGTCGCGGTCGCGCTGCTGACCGGCTTTTTGGGCAGCGGAAAAACGACCCTTCTCAACCGTCTCCTCAAGCACCCCGACACTCGCAATGTCGCCGTGGTGGTCAACGAGTTCGGCGCAATCCCGATCGATCACCATCTCATCGAAACATCGACCGACCGCATTGCCGTAGTCGGCAACGGCTGCGTCTGTTGCAGCACCCGCGGCGATTTGATCGATTGCCTGCTCGATCTTTTTCGCCGCCGCCAAGCCGGAGACATTCCGGTTTTCAATCGACTGGTCATCGAAACCAGCGGACTCGCCGATCCTGCGCCGATCCTGAAAACGCTGATTACCGATCGGATCGTGGCCCGGCACTATCGTCTCGATGGCGTGGTAACGACGATCGACGCCATCCACGGCGCGGAGACACTGGAGCGCCACCCCGAGTCGATCGCACAAACCGCGCTTGCCGATCGCATCGTCCTTACCAAGACCGACCTTGCGGATCGGAGAACGACGGTCGCTCTCGAATCGCAGCTTCGAACGATCAATCGGACGGCCCCGATCCACTCCCGAAACGAGTTTGGTCCGGAGTTATTTTTCGGCACAGGTCTATATGACGCCCCCACACGATCGGCAGCCGTGGACCGATGGCTTGCTGCGAATGCCCATCACGACGGCGCCCTCGATCACCGCCATACCCATGGCATTCGATCGTTTGCGCTTATGGATGAGATTCCCTGGCCACTGGGGCGGCTTGAGGGCTGGTTAAGGGCCCTCCTAACCGATCACGGCCGCGACATTCTGCGGATCAAGGGGCTCATTCATGTCGAGGGGATGGGTCGCCCGGCGGTGATTCATGGCGTGCAGCACGTCCTGCACTCGCCCATCGTTCTGGCGCGCTGGCCAAGCTCTGACACGACGACGCGGCTCGTATTCATCACCCGCGGCATCGGGCGCGACACTGTGGTCGAACACTTGAACGCATTCCGGGACGCGGAACGGCATGAGCGCGCCGCCTGATCTGAAAGGCAAAGTCCTGACGGTGACGGGGCCGATGGCCGCGGCGGCGCTGGGTCCCACCTTGATGCACGAGCACCTGCTGTTCGATCTGACGCGCCCTGAGGTCGCCGCCCAGAATTCTTCTGAAGTCGTGATCTCCCTCGAGAACGTCTGGGAGATCCGCCGGCATCCGTCCCGGGACTATGGCAATCAACACAATCGTTCGGTCGACGTCGCGATGGACGAAGTCCTGCGCATGAAGGCCGACGGCGGCGGCGCCATCGTCGATCTCACGACCTTCGGGATCGCGCCGGACCCGGCCGGGCTTCGCCGCATCTCGGTGGCGACAGGCGTCCCTATCGTCCAAGGGGCCGGTTATTACGTCGATGAATACGTCCCAGCTGAGCCTAAGAAGCTTGGGATCGACGCTCTCGCTCGTGAAATGGTCAATCAAGTGACCACGGGCTGCTGGGGCACCGATGTTCGCGCCGGAATCATTGGCGAGTTGGGCTGCATGTGGCCGCTTCGCGATTTCGAGCGCCGCGTCCTGCAGGCGGCGGCGATCGCCCAGCGCGAGACTGGGGCCACCATCAGCGTCCATCCGGGACGCCATCCTGACGCGCCGTTCGAGATCGTAAAGATTATCCGTGAGGCCGGTGGCGACGTGGGACGCCTCATCATCAGTCATGTCGACCGGACGCTGTTCTCGGCTGACGAGGCGCTACGCCTCGCCGACACCGGCTGCGTCATCGAATACGACTTCTTCGGGATCGAGACATCGTACTACTGGTTCGGCGACGCCGACCTGCCGACGGACTACATGCGGCTTGGCTATATCCGCGCCCTTTTCGATCACGGCCATGGCAACCGGATCGTCGTGTCGCACGACATCTGCACGAAGACGCGGCTCGTGCGGTATGGCGGCCACGGCTATGGCCACTTGTTCCGCAACGTCGTCCCTCTCATGCGGACGAAGAGCTTCTCGGACGCCGAGATCCAGACCGTCTTCGTCGAGACACCCCGCCGCCTGTTAGCGCTCGTCTGAGCTAGTTCAGGAATCCCGCCATCTGCGGCACGATCAGGCTGATCCACGGCACGTAGGTCGTCAGCAGCAGAACGATCGTCATAATCGCCCAGGGCCAGAACATGCGCCGAGCAACTTGCACGACCGAACGCTGGAAGATCGCCGACGAGACATAGAGCGTGATCCCATACGGCGGGGTGATCATACCGATCGACAGGTTCATGACCACGACGAGTCCGAAATGGATGGGATCGATGCCATAGGAGATGGCGATCGGCATCAAGATCGGAACGATGATCAGGATCGCCGCGATGCTTTCCATGAAACAGCCGACGAGCATGAGCACGACGTTGACGAGCAACAGGAACGTCCAAGGCTTGGTCGCCACTTCCTGAAACCACGCGCCAATGAGCCGCGGAACGTCGGCATTGGCGATGAGCCAGGCAAACATGGCAGCCGTACCGATGATGATCGCAACCATGGAGGCGAGCATCGCCGAGCGCAGAATGACCATCGGAAGGTCTTTCAGCTTTAGCTCGCGGTAGACGAACATCCCGACGATCAGGCCGTACCACACCGCGACAGCCGCGGCTTCGGTCGGCGTAAAGATGCCGCCGACGATGCCACCTAAAATCAAGAACGGCATGCCGAGCGCCGGAATCGCCGCCCAGAACGTTTTCCAGAGGCGGGCCAGCGTGAAGGGTTCGATTTCCCGATACTGCGGCCCGCCCCGCTTAGCGTGGGCATAGGACGTCAGAATCAAGCCGGCCGCGGTAAGAAGACCCGGCAAGAAGCCCGCCAGGAACAACGCGCCGACCGACATGTTCGACACCATGGCGACGACGACCATGGTCAAGCTTGGCGGAATGATCGGGCCCAAGCACCCGGCGGAAGCCACCATGGCCGCCGCGAAATCGATGTCGTACTTCCGGCGCACGAACTCCGGTCGTAAAATCGCCGCGACCGCCGCCGTATCGGCGGAACCGGAGCCGGAGATCGTCGACAGCACCGTCGCCATGACGATGCCGACGTGAAGCAGGCTGCCGGTGATCCAGCCGACCAGGGCGCCGGCGAAATCGGCGATCCGGCGCGAGATCCCGCCCACATCCATGATGGCGCCGCAGAACACGAAGAACGGAATGGCCATCAAGGTAAAGGAATCGAGCCCGGCATAGATGCGTTGGGCGACGATCGCGACCGGGACGTCGGTGATGAACAACAATGCCAGGGTCGAGGAAACGCCCAATACGAAGACGATGGGCATCCCGACAACGATCAGGACGAAGAACAGCGAGAAAAGGAAAATCACAGGACTTCCTCCTCAACGCCGCGCTCCGCCGCAAAGGGAGCATCCCAACGCCGGATCAAGGACGCCACGACCTCAAGCGCGAAGTAGCTCGCTCCGATCGGAAGACCCAAATAGATGACCCACATCGGCATATGCATGGCCGGCGAGCGCTCGAAGCTTCCAACCTGAATCAAGGGCAGACTGCCGTAGAAGACGACGCCCAAAAACCAGACGCATCCCAAGGCGATCGCGACACTGGCAACCCGCGCCAGCCAGAGCGGAAATAACTGCGCCAGCATGTCGATCGAAACGTGCATGCCTTTCTGCATCGCGAGCCCCGAGCCGAGCAACACGATCCAGATTTGCGACCAGGTCGCGGTTTCCACAGCCCAGTCGATCGAATAATTGAAAAAATATCGCCCCAGAACCTGGGCAAAGACCGCCACGCACATATAGGCGAAGGCGAAGATGACGAAGAACCGCACGACGATGCGGACGGCCTCCACGATCCGTTCGATCGCGGTCGTTACGCTCTGCATAGCGCCCCTCCGATGCCCCTCAACACAAAGGCCGGGCGGGGAGATCCTCTCCCGCCCGGCCTTCGTCGTCGAACCCTGTCTTACGACCTTATTGCGTGTCTTGGATCAGCTTGAGAATGCGCTTATCGGTTTCGGTCGTCAGATGCTTCTCGTGGACCTGTTTCGAGGCTGCGAGGAAGGGCTTCAGATCAGGCTGCGTCACCTTGATGCCCTTTTTCTTCAGCTCGTCGAAAAAGGCGTCGTCCGTCTTGTTGTAGAGGTCCTGCTCGAAGATCGCCGACTCTTCACCCGACTGCATAAGGGCAGTCTGGATATCCTTGGGCAGAGCTTCGAACTTCTGCTTCTGCATGATCAGCGGCGCCGTGAGGATCAGCCAACCGACCATGGCCCAGTTCGGAGCCTGCTCGTAGAACTTCATGCTGTAGTAGTTGGTGTTGGCGGCTTCGGCCCCGTCGACGACGCCGGTCTGCAGCGACCCATAGAGTTCGCTGTAGTTGACCGCCGTGGGATTGGCGCCGAAGGCTCGGAACGCATCCAGGTGATACTGGCTCTGCATGGTCCGGATCTTCATGCCCTTCAAGTCGTCGATCGAGGCGACAGCCTTCTTGGTCATGATGTGGCGCGTCCCGACGCCATAGACGCCGAGCAGTTGCAGGTTCTTCGCGGCGACGGCCTTGGCGATCTCATCGCGGGCCGGTCCACGCAAAACCCGGTTCATGTGCCGCTGGTCGCGGAACAAGAACGGCATGTCGAAAATCTTGAGCTCTTCGACGAACGCCGTCAGCGGCGCGTTCGACGGGACGGTGATGTCGAGAGTGCCGGTCAGCACGCCCTTGATCATGTCCGGCTCGTTGCCGACTTGGTTGCTCGGGAAGATCTGCATCGTCGCCTTCCCGTTGGTCAGCTTCTCAAGCCCGGCCTTCATGTTCTTCAGGCCTTCGTCATACGGTTCGCCCGGCGCCGCCGAGTGGCCGGCCCGGAACGTCAAATCGGCCGCCATCGCCATCCCGGACACCAGGATCACGAGCGCACCACTCAACGACAGCAGAGAAAACTTTTTCATGTGACTCCTCCCTTGCATGGTCTGTACAGACGACGAACGACCTTTCGAACACCCACCGGG
Source organism: Rhodospirillales bacterium (assembly GCA_009691105.1). Lineage (GTDB taxonomy): Bacteria > Pseudomonadota > Alphaproteobacteria > Rhodospirillales > SHVU01 > SHVU01. The sequence goes on along the minus strand of SHVU01000005.1, from coordinate 44,236 downwards.
CGTTAGGCCGCCTTTTTGGCGAGCACCCCGAGATCGGCGAGCGCGCGCTTCAACCCAGCAGTACGATCTTGCGGCAAGGGCAAGCGCGGCGGACGCGGCTCACCCATCGGCATTCCCACCAACGGCATCGCCGCCTTCGTGGCCGACACGTAGAGATCGCCCGAAATCGCGTCGAGCGTCGGCAGCAGGCGGTGATACAGATCGCGGCCTTTGACGAGGTCGCCCTTGCTCGTGATCTCGTAGAGATCCTGCGACAGGCGCGGCGCGATGTTGCCGATGACCGATACCCAGCCCTTGGCCCCGCAGACGATCGTGTCGTAGGCGTGATAGCCCGCGAAAACCGTGACCTTGCCCTTCGAGAGCCGTTCGATCTCGCGCCCGCGGCCGATGTCGCCGCTCGATTCCTTGACGTAGAGGACGTTGTCGATCTGGCCGAGCCGAGCGATCAGCGCCGGCTTCATATCGACGTTCGACGTGAACGGGTTGTTGTAGACCATGATCGGAATCGAGATGGCCTCGCCGATCCGGCGGTAGTGCTCGAACAACTCATCGTCGGTGGGCGTCGCATAGAACGGCGGGATGACCATGACGCCGGCGGCGCCGAGGCGCTCGGCCTCCTTGCTGTAGCGCACGGCTTCGTCGGACCATTCGGAGGCGGTGCCGACGATGACCGGGATGCGCCCCTTCGCCTGATCGATGATCGTTTCGATGAATTGAGTGCGCTCGTCATCGGCGACCGACAGAAACTCGCCGGTCGAGCCCAATGGAATGAGGCCTGGAGTGCCTTCCTTGATCTGCCAATCGACGAACCGGCGCGTCGCCGCGAGGTCGACCTTCGCGCCGCCCTCGGTGAACGGCGTCAACATGACGGTGTAGCTGCCTTCGAAGGCGTTCATAGACGGTCCCCATGTATCGTCGGTAAGCGCAGCCATTGACCAGTCGTTCGTGATTGAATTGTGACATTTATCTGACCCTCTCGCCGAAGCCTTGTCAATGCGCGCGCGGCGCCTCTCCGACGTAGCGATGCACGTGGAAAGGCTCCTGCGATAAGGCGACGCAGAAGCGTGACACGACGGGCTCTAGAGCCTTGACCAGAGCCGCGGATTCCGCGGTCTCGGCCCGGATGCGGTCCATCGTTTGCTCGACCTCGGCCCGGAGTTTGGCGAGGTCAAAGCTCACAGGACGGCCGTCCCGGACAACGAAGGCGCCACCGATCATGACGCTGTCGACGGAGGCACCGTTCTCCTGGAACACCACCTGCCGGGCCGCGTGGTTAAACGGCACGTAGGCGATTCGACCAAGATCCAGGAACACGACGTCGGCCTTGAAGCCCGGCGCGAGCTGGCCGATCCGATCCCCGAACCCTAAAGCCCTGGCGCTGCCTTCGGTGGCCAGGCGCAGCGCGTCTTCGGCGCCCAGCCATTGGGCCGGGTCCGGCGAATGAATCCGGCTAAGATAACAGGCGAGCCGCATCGCCTCGAACATGTTGAGAGAATCCGAGCAGGTCGCGGCATCGGTGCCGACGCCGACACCAAGGCCAGCATCCAACATCGCCTTGACCGGGGCTGCTCCGACGCCAAGCCGCAGGTTGCTCGTCGGATTGTGCGCCACCGTGGCGCCGCGATCGGCCAGCAGCGCGATATCGTCGGCATCGACCCAGACAGCGTGAGCGGCTGTGAAGTCAGGGCCGATCACACCGAGACTGTCCAGATGACGGGCGAGACTCATGCCGAACTTGTGGCGGCCGACGACCGCCTGAACTTTGGACTCCGCGAGATGGCTGTGGATACCGACGCCGTATTCATCGGCGAGGCGGCGGCAGCTTCGGAAAAAATCGGCGGCGCAGTGATACGGAATGGTCGGGGCGAGAGCGAGACGCACCTGGTCGCGATCCAATCGCCATTCCTTGAGGGCTCGCCGGCACGACTCGATCGCCGCATCGGCCGCATCGGTCGTCGCTGGCCCGACCCGGGCGCGCAACGCCTCGGGCATCGCCTCGATCAAACCCGGGATGGCTTGCCAGAAACTCCGGTCCGCCATCAGCGGCGCGACAACGGCGCGAATGCCGATCTCGGCATAGGCGCGACCCACCGCCGCCAATCCATCGGCCGAGGGAACCGGAAACTCGGAAAAGAGGTCGTAACAGGCCGTGCATCCTCCGAGGACCATTTCGGCAGCGGCGAGTTTCGCCGCGAGGTGTTTGTCCTCGAGACGGAAGCGCTCGCTGGTCAACGGATTGGCGTTGAGCAGAAGCTCCAACGTCCACTTGTCGCCGAGCCCCTTGGCGAACGACACGTCGCCGTGGGTATGAGCGTTGACGAGTCCAGGGATCAGCAACCTGTCCGAAGCGTCGACGACAAGGGCATCATCCGGCGCAGCAAGGCCCGCGGGCCCGATGGTCCGGATCGTGTCGCCGTCGATCAGAATGTCCGCAAAGTCCCCATTGCGACCGGCGCCATCGAGAAGCCGGCCGCCGCGGATGACGGTATAGCGTCGGCTCACGCCGCGTTGGCCCTGACCGGCGGCAGCTCTTTCTTGAAGAGACCGAGATCGGTCATGACCTGCCGCAGCTTCGGCTCAAGTTCCTTGCGCATGGGCAAGCGTGGAGGGCGCGGAATCCCCATGTCTCGACCCAGCATCTTGAAGGCCGCCTTCATGCCGTGGGCGTAGAGATGATCGCCGAGGAAATCGATCAGCGGCACGAGCTCCTTGAAGACGACCCAGGCCTCGTCCTTGTCGTTCTTGTCGACGGCAAGTTCGAACAACTGCGCCGATTTGCGCGGCAGGATGTTGGCGCAGACCGAGACCCAGCCCTCCGCTCCGACCATGAACGACTCGTAGCCGAGATAGCCCGCGAAGACCGTGATCTTGCCCTTGCACAGATCGTTGATGCGATAGACCCGGCGCGTGTCGGTCGTCGATTCTTTGATGTAGAGGATGTTGTCGATCTCGGCCAAGCGCGCCACCAGAGGCGGCTTGATGTCGAGCACGGTCGATGCCGGATGGTTGTAGAGCATGATCGGCAGCGACACCGCCTCAGCGATACGCTTGTAGTGCGTGTAGATCTCTTCCTCGTCGATCCAGGCATAGTACGGCGTCAGGATCATCGCAGCGTCGGCGCCGAGCTTCTCCGCGTCTTTGGTGTAGTGGATGACGTGATCGGTGTTCTCGGCGGCGGTGCCGATGACGACGGGGACTCGGCCGCGCGCCTGGTCGATCACGATCCGCGCGACGTCGTGGCGCTCCTGATCGTTCAGCGACAGAAACTCGCCGTTCGAGGCGAGCGCGATAATTCCGTGAATGCCCTCGGAGATCTGGAAATCGACGAGCCAGCGCAGCATCGTTTCGTCGATCTTATTGTCATTGGTGAAGGGCGTGACGATGACGGTGTAGGTGCCGCGTAATTTCTTAGGCATGGGATTGTCCCTCGGGGTCAGAGCGGCGTCGCCGGACTTTCGCGGGACGCCTACTGGCTGTATGGTCAAACGATCCTACCTCCGGCCTGATCAGACGCCAAGAATCATGAATCCCACAGCCCTCCGCCGCCTCGGCAAGACCAAGCTCAAGCTGACGGCTCTCGGGCTTGGAGGGTCACAACTTGGCAATCTTCACCGTCCGTGTCCGGAACCGGACGCGATGGCCGCGATTGCCGAGGCCCATGATCTCGGGGTCCGGTATTTCGACACCGCCGCCTATTACGGTGGCGGTCTCGGCGAACACCGCATGGGCCGAAGCTTGCGAGCCTATCCGCGCGCCGGCTACGTGCTCTCGACCAAGATCGGCCGATTGCTGAGCCCCGAGCCGAACAATCCTGGCCGCAAACCCTATATCGACCGCCTGCCCTTCTCCGTCCGCTTCGACTACGGCTATGACGCGGCGCTGCGATCTGTCGAACACAGCTTGCTCCGGCTCGGTCTCGATCGGGTCGATATCGGACTCATTCACGACCCCGATGCGCCCACTCACGGACCGAGTTGGAAAGACCGCTTCGGCGAAGCGATGAAGGGAACGTATCGGGCGCTCAAGCGCCTGCGCGACGAGGGCGTGCTGCGCGCCATCGGCATCGGTTCGGTCGACTGGCGTGTCTGTCAGCTTGGCGCCCAACAGGGCGACTTCGATTGCTTCCTTCTTGCCGGCCGCTATTCGCTACTCGAACAGTCGGCGCTGGCCTCGATGCTGCCGCTCTGCGAGGCGCGCAAAATCGGCGTCGTCATCGGCCAAGTCTTCAACACGGGCGTCTTGGCGCGTGGTCTTCGCAAGCGCTCGACCTATGGCCATCGTCCGCCGCCGCCTGCCGTTCGCGCCAAGGTCGAAGCGCTGGAACGCGTGGCGCGCGCCCATCGCGTTCCGCTGGCCGCGGCGGCACTCCAATTTCCTTTGGCGCATCCGGCCGTCGCATCGATTGTCATGGGCGGTCGCAGCGCCGCTCATCTGCGCAGCTATGTCCGTGGCCTCAAGACGTCGATACCGGCGGACTTTTGGGCCGAGCTCAAACACGAAGGGTTGATCGATCCCGCGGCGCCCGTCCCGCGGCGCAGCGCGTAGGCTTTACCCCACACACGAGGACACGCCATGCAGCACATCATCGTCGCCAAGCCCCGACCGGGGGTTATGCTGATTACGCTCAACCGGCCGAAGTCCCTGAACGCGTTGTCCAAGGATCTTCTGGTCGAAGTCGCGACGGCGCTTCGCGAAGCCGATGCTGACGACGCCATCCGCGTCGTCGTGCTGACCGGCAATGAGAAGGCCTTCTCCGCGGGCGCCGACATCAAAGAGATGCCCACCGGCCACATGCCGATGTGGGCCGAGAAGAATCGCCTGACGTCGTGGAAGACCATCGAGAAATTCCGCAAACCCATGGTCGCGGCGGTCAACGGCTGGGCGCTGGGCGGCGGGATGGAACTGACCATGCTCTGCGACATCGTCATTGCCGGCGATACCGCCAAGTTCGGCGCACCCGAGATCAAGATCGCCGCGTTTGCCGGCGACGGTGGCACGCAACGCCTGCCCCGGGTTGTCGGCAAAGCCCGAGCAATGTTGATGGGCCTCACCGGAGATCCGATCGACGCCAAGACTGCCGGCGCGTGGGGCCTTGCCGCCGAGATCGTTCCCGCCGCCCAGACACTGGAGCGGGCCCTGACCATCGCAGCACGGATCGCCGAGCATTCGCCGCTCACGGCCCAGATGGTCAAGGCCGAGACCCTCATGGCCTTCGAGAAGCCTTTGGATGAATCCCTGAGCCTCGAGCGCAAATTGCTGCTGTGGCAAAGCGAAGACCATGTCGAGGGCATCAAGGCCTTCGTCGAAAAGCGTAAACCCAAGTTCACGGGCCGCTAGGGGCTGACAATAGCCTTGACCAGGCAGGCAAGTTGCCCTTCGATTCAACAAAATCAGGGAGGACGCCATGAATGACGCTGTGCGGCCACGGGTTACCGAAGATGACGTCCGCGCCTATGAGCGCGACGGAGCCGTTTGCATCCGCAAGGTTCTGAACACGGAATGGGTCGATCGCCTGCGCAACGCCATCGATCGGATCGAGAAAAACCCCGGGCCGTTCACCGAGCGCTACAGCCCGCAGGATCCGGGGATGTTTCTCTCCGAGAAGTTCATGTGGACCTTCGATCCGGACTTTCGGGCCTACGCGTTTGAATCGCCCGCCGCCGGTGTGGTCGGCCGCGTCATGCGCGCCACCAAGGTCAATCTCTTCTACGACCATTTGATGGTGAAGGACCCGGGTGCGGTGACGCCGACGCCCTGGCACCAGGACATGAACTACTGGCCGGCCGAGGGACGCCAAGTCGCCTCGATGTGGCTCGCCCTCGACGATGTCGACGGCACCAACGGCGGGCTCGAGTTCGTGGCGGGATCGCACGTCTCGGGTCATCGCTATCAGCCGTTCGATTTTCGCGGGACGGGCGCCGTCGAAACCGACGAGTTCGAAAAATTGCCGGACGTCGAAAGCCACCGCGACGATTTCAACATCCTGTCGTGGGACATGAAAGCCGGCGACGCTGTGATGTTCTCGGCCCTCACCCTTCACGGGGCGCGCGGCAATACGACGTCGGAACGCCGGCGGCGGGCTTTGTCGGTGCGCTTTACGGGCGACGATGCACGCTTCATCCAGCGCAAGAAGATGATCCGTCTTCTGCGCGACCCGGGCCTGAAGCCGGGCGACAAGCTCGACTGCGACCTGTTTCCGGTGGTCTGGCGGGCCGCCTAGGCCCGACCGACTTCACCCGCCATCGCGCCGTCCCAACCGATTCCGGAGGATTCGATGCCGATCGTTCACGTCTATGGCTTTAGCCGCCCCGCCGCTAAGCGGCGCAAGGTCATCCACGGAATCACCGATACGATCGTGAACGCGTACGGCATACCGAAGGAATCGGTCACCGTCTTCTTGATCGACGTCGATGCCGAGCACTCGGGTGCGGGACGAATGATGGCATCCGATCTTCCGCAACATAAGAAGAAGCCGGCACGAAAAGCCCGGCGTAAATAGTCGCCGCTTTTCCCACCGCGCCCACTCTCACCTTTACCGGAGACCCCGATGCCGATCGTCTACCTCTATGGCTTCAAGCGCCCCATCGCCAAGAAACGCCAAGTCGCGAAGCGGCTCACCGACGCCGTCGTCAAATCCTATGACGTGCCCAAAGAGATCGTGACCGTCTACATCTTCGATGTGCCGCGCGAGAATGCGGCGCACTTCGGTGTCCTGGTCTCGGATCACGACCGCGAGCAAAAGAAAAAGAATAAAATCGCCAAACCGTCTCGTCGCCGAGGACGATAGAACCGGAATGCACACTGTCTGCTTCTGGGGCCTGACGCGTTCTATTGCCAAACGACGCGCGCTCGTCAAAAGCCTGACCGAGGCCGTGGCATCAAGCTATGGCGTCGCGAAGAAGGACATCACGGTCTACGTCTTCGATTCCGCCGAGGACACCCTCGCCCATTCCGGCCGGCTGTTCAGTGATGGCGGGCGCAAGACGACGCCCAATAACAAGCCCTGGCTCGCTCACGAATACTGATCCGACGAGCCGCAACGGAGACGCCAGTGGAGCCGTTCTACAGCGAGAGCCAGAAGACGATCCGCGACACGGTTCGCAAGTTCGCGGAATCGACGGTCTTACCCCGCGCCACCGAGATTGATCGGACTGACGAGTTCCCCACCGACATTTATCGCGCCATGGCCGACCTCGGCCTTTATGGCGTGAACCTGCCCGAAGCCGCCGGCGGCAGCGGCTTCGACACGACGTGCATGGCGCTGGCCATCGAAGAGCTGGCGCGGTGCTCGGGCAGCGTCGGCAACATCTATGCCCTGCCCCACGAAGCGGTGCTGTTCCTCGACCAGCATGGCGACGACCATCACAAGAGCTTCATTCCCGGCCTGTTGACCGGCGAGCTGATCCCGGCAAGCTGCACCTCCGAGCCCGACTTCGGGTCCGACGTCGCCTCGATGCGGACGACTGCGATCAAGGACGGAGGCGACTACATCATCAACGGCACCAAGGCCTGGGTGAGCCTCGGCCTGGTCGCGAACTTCATCTTCGTCTTCGCCAAGACCGATCCCGATGCCGGGCACCGCGGCGTCTCCTGCTTCATCGTCGACGGCGCCAATCCGGGCGTGAAGCGCGGCAAGAAGGAAAAGCTTCTCGGCATGCACGGCCTTGGCACCTGTCAGGTCATCTTCGAAGATTGCCGGGTGTCGGCTCGGAACCGCATCGGGCCGGAGCATGGCGCCTTCAAGATGGCCATGGAGAATTTCAACTACAGCCGGATCGTGATGTCGGCGATGTCGCTGGGGATTGCCCAGGCCGCCATGGACGATGCGCTCAACTATGCGAAGAGCCGCGTCCAGTTCGGCAAGCCCATCGTCGAGCATCAAGCCGTGCAGTTCATGCTCGCCGACATGTCGACCGATATCGCCGCGTCGCGGCTCCTCGTGCATTCGACGGCGCGTCTCTATGACGCCGGCCATCCGATTGTGAAGGAAGCGGCGCACATGAAGCTCTTCACCACCGATATGGCGATGAAGCACGTCACCAACGCGCTGCAGATCCACGGCGGCAACGGCTATTCCCAGGACTATCGGGTCGAGCGGCTGTTCCGCGACATCAAGCTGCCGCAAATCTACGAGGGCACGAACCAGATCCAGCGGATCATCATCGCCCGCCAGATGGTGAAAGAGTCTTAGAGGACATGCTGAAATCCGTCATCAGCGCAGCTGAGGCCGCCGGATTGCTCCGCGACGGCGATTCCATGATCGTCGGCGGATCGGCCGGCATGGGCATCGCCGAGTCGGTCATGGTCGCTCTCGAAAAGCGCTTCCTAGACGGCGGCATGCCGCGCGACCTGACGATCATTCACACGACGGGTATCGGTGCGGTCACCGGACAGGGTCTCAATCGCCTCGCCCACAAAGGCCTCGTTAAACGCGTCATCGGCGGCAATTACGGCCTGCAGTTGCCGTTCATGAAAACGCTGATCGTTACCAATGAGATCGAGGCCTACAACCTGCCGCAGGGTGTGCTCTGCCAACTCTATCGGGCGACGGCGGCGAAACAGCCCGGCGTCGTGACCCACGTCGGGCTCCACACCTACATCGATCCCCGCCAGGAAGGCGGCAAAATGAACGCCAAGACGACCGAAGACTTGGTCGAGGTTGTCACCCTCGGCGGTCGCGAATGGCTGTTCTACAAAGCCCTGCAAGCCAACGTCGCGCTGATTCGCGGCACGACCGCCGATGAGGACGGCAACGTCTCCCTCGAGCATGAGGCGACGACGTTGGAAGGCATGTCGATGGCCCAGGCCGTCCACAATGCCGGTGGCACCGTGATCTGTCAGGTGAAGCGGCTGGCCAAGCGCGGCAGCCTGCATCCGCAGATGGTTCGCATTCCGGGATTCCTGATCGATCATTTCGTGGTCGATCCCGACCAGAAGCAGAATTATGCCGTCACTTATGACCCCAGCCGGTCCGGAGAAATCTCCCAACCCTTCGCGTCCATCAAACCCGAACCGTTGAGCGAGCGCCGCGTGATCGCCCGCCGCGCCGCGTTCGAACTTTCGCCCGGCGCCGTCATCAACATGGGCGTCGGCGTCTCCGCGGCCATCCCCAACGTCGTCGCCGAGGAAGAGATCGAGGATTTGTTCACGCTGACCGTCGAAGCGGGAGTCATCGGCGGTATCGCCGGCCAAGGCCTGCATTTCGGAACGGCCATCAACCCCCGCGCCATCATCGACCAGCCCTACCAATTCGATTTCTATGACGGCGGCGGCCTCGACGTCGCCTTCGTGTCCTTCGCCGAAATCGACGCCGAGGGCAACGTCAACGTGACGCGTTTCGGCGACCGCAACGACGGCGCCGGCGGCTTCATCGACATTACCCAAAACGCCAAGCGCATTGTCTTCAGCGGGACGTTGACCGGCGGCGGCCTGAAAGTCGGCATTGCGGGCGGCAAAATCCTTATCGACACGGATGGCACGGTCCGCAAGTTCGTGCCGCGGGTCAATCAGATAAGCTACAATGGACGGGTCGGCCGAGAGCGCGGCCAAGCCGCCATGGTCGTGACCGAACGCGCGGTCTTTCGGTTCGGGCCTCGCGGCGTTGAGCTGGTCGAGATCGCGCCAGGAATGCGCGTCAAAGAGGACATTCTCGACCGCATGGGCTTCACCCCAGCGGTCGCGTCCGACCTCAAGACCATGGACACTCGGCTCTACCGCGAAGGCCCCATGGGACTTCGCGCTGACATTCTGGCTCGCGGCAACGCCCGCCGCTAAAACCGGCCAACGCGCCGCTTAAGACGAAGGAGATGATCCGATGCCCGACATTCGCCTGACCGACGTCATTGTCGCCACGGTCCTGCCGTTCACCGAGAAGCGCGACATCGACTGGGCGAGCTACAGCCGGCTCCTCGATTACTGCACGACACCCGACGGCATCTCGTCGGTCTTCGTCAACGGCCACGCCGGCGAAGGCGCGGCGCTGACGCCGGAGGAACGCGTCCAGGTCATCGAATATACCCGCAAGTATCTTAATGGCACGAAGCCGCTGATGACGGGGATCATCCCCTATTCGACCGGCGAGGCGATTCGCCAGACTCGCGACGCCAAAGCCGCTGGCGCCGACATCGCCGTGCTGTTCCCAATGCCGCAGATGGCGGCGGGCGGCACGCGGACGCCCGACGTCCCGCTCGCCTACGTCAAAGCCGTGCTCGACGCCGTTGATATTCCGATTTCGATTTTCCAATACCCACTCGGCTCCGGTATGGGCTATCCGACCGAGACCTTGGTCGAGATCGCCAAGCTCGGCAGCCGCGTCCTCGCCATCAAGGAAGGCAGCGACACGCTGACCGCCTACGAAGACAACTGGCGCCTGGTGAAAAAGGCCGCGCCCAAATGCGCCATCCTGCCCTCCAACTTCGATTGGTTCCTGGGCCAGGTCGCGGTCGGCGCCGACGGCATCCTGTCGGGCCTCGCCAGCCTAACGCCGCACATGCTGATCGATCTCTGGCGAGCCGCCGAGAAGCTCGACCTGAAGGCGATGCGGCAAGCCAGCGATCAGCTCTATCCGGTGGTCCGGACGATCTACGGTGCGCCGCCGCGGATGGATATGCATACCCGCATCAAAGAGGGCCTGAAGCATCTCGGCATCATCGAGAGCGCCGTGCCCCGGGCACCGCTTCTGCCAGTCGCGCCCGATATTACGGCGCGAGTTCGAAAGGTCGTCGACGAGGCGGCGCTGGCTCGCCATGTCGGGGCAGCCGCGCCGCGCCATCGCGCTGCGTCGTAAGACCGTCGTGAGTGTCGCCACCATCGAGCGCTGGCTTACGGTCGAGCCGCTCACGGCTCAGGCCTTCGCGCCGTTCGGCGAGGTGATCGAAATCCCGGAGACCGGCGGCATCGACGCCAACGCCGGCACGGCGGTCCGCTTCGACGATTTCACGAAACTCGAACTCGACCGCGACGGCGGCCATGCCGTGCTGAGCGTCTTTCGGGTGACCCCGGCTCGACTGCCGTTCGCCTGCCGCAGCCTCGAGCGCCACCCGCTCTCGACCCAGGCCTTCATGCCCCTGAGCGAGCGTCGGTTCCTGGTCATTGTCGCACCAGCCGGCGGCGATGCGCCCGATCCGGCGCAGATCCGCGCTTTCCTCACCAATGGCCGCCAAGGCGTGAACTATCGGCGTGCCGTCTGGCACCATCCGGTCCTGGCCCTCGACACCGCGACCGACTTCGTCGTTCTCGGCCGGTCGGTGGACGAGCGCGACTGCGACGTCGTGGCGTTGAAGGGCGGCGTCGTGCTTACCATCGCCACCCTTCCAGCCTAGGCGGTTTGCCGTGGTCGACTCGCCCCTCGCCGGAAGGACCGCCCTGATTACCGGCTCGACTAGCGGCATTGGCTTAGGGATCGCGAAGTCTCTGGCTACTCAAGGCGCGGCGGTCATCATCAACTCCGAAGAGCCAGCCACGGCCGGCAAAAAGATCGCTGCCGAGATCGCTGGAGAGACCGGAGCCTCGACGCTGTTTTGCTCGGCCGACGTCAGCGATCCCGAAGACGTCCGCGACTTGGTCCGCACCGTGATCGACTGGACCGGGCAGATCGACATCCTCGTCAACAATGCCGGCATCCAGCATGTCGCGCCGATTCCAGAATTTCCCGAAGCCAAGTGGGACGCGATCCTGGCCATCAACCTGTCGGCGGCCTTTCACGCGACCAAAGCGGCACTTCCGGGCATGAAGACGCGGCGCTGGGGCCGGATCGTCAACATCGCGTCCGTGCATGGCCTTGTCGCCTCGCCCTTCAAGGCCGCCTATGTCGCCGCCAAGCACGGATTGATCGGACTGACCAAAGTAACGGCGCTCGAATGCGCCGAAGACGGCATCACCTGCAACGCCATCTGCCCGGGCTACGTCGCAACGCCCTTGGTCGAAAAGCAGATCGACGACCAAGCTAAGCACCATGGCATTCCGCGCGACGCGGTAATCCGCGACGTGATCCTGGCGCCGCAACCCAACAAGCAGTTCGTCGCCATCGACGAGATCGCGGCGTTGGTTCTGTATCTGGTAAGCGAGACGGGCCGCTCGGTGACGGGCTCGGCCCTGACCCTAGACGGCGGCTGGACGGCGCGCTAGCCGCCGCTCGATGCCGCCGGAGCGTAGCCTTTTTTCCACAACAGCGTGACGTGCTCGGCGGCGATAGCGACCTCGCCCTTTTGATTGACGAGCTCGACGAACTCCGTGACGACGCCGCGGTCGGGCTTCTTGCTCTCGCGCTTGTGTTTGAACGTCATCCGGACATGGATCGTGTCGTCGGGAAAGATCGGTTTCGCGAAGCGCACCTTGTCCCAGCCGAGCGACGCGATCGAAGTGTGACGATAGAGGCTGAGCTTCATCTTCAGGCCTTCCATCAACGACAGGCCCATGAGGCCATGGGCGATGGGACGACCGAAGGGGCCTTTGGCGCAGTAATCAAGATCAACGTGCAACGGATGATCATCGAGGGTAACTTCGGCGAACGTGTTGATGGCCGCCTGGGTCACGGTGTGATGCGGCGTCTCGACGACCTCGCCGACGACGATGTCTTCGTAATACAGATCGGTCCACGATTTGCGAGCCTGAGCCGCCATGATCCCCTCCTCTGAACACCCCTCCGGTAATGCCGAAGCCTCGCCTGCGAGTCAATCCCGACGCCTGCGCGGGGCCGGGATCGAGCCGCAAGGTGCCGCTATCACGGTCGAGTTCGAAGGCCGGCGCATTCCCGCTCTCGAAGGCGAGACCGTTGCCGCGGCCCTGACCGCGGCCGGCTTTGCGGCCTTTCGCCAGACCCGCGCCGACGTCGGTCGTGGCCTCTTCTGCGGCATGGGCGTCTGCTTCGACTGCCTCGTCTCCATCGACGGCCGGCGCAACCAGCGGGCCTGCCTCGCCAAAGTCAAACCGGGCATGAGGATCGGCCGCGAAGCGCACGTCGGCCCGGCCTTCACGCCTTCCGATCCGGTCCTGGCGCCGACGCCGACCGGCGAACTACCGACTCGCGACGTTCCGCTGCTGATCATCGGCGCCGGACCAGCCGGACTTGCTGCGGCCGAGGCCGCGGCAAAAGCTGGCGTCACGGCGCTGATCGTCGACGAACGGCCCGAACCGGGCGGCCAGTACTTCAAACAGCTTGCCCCCAGTCAGCGCTTCGCGCGCAAGGCCGACAACCAGTTCGAGCGCGGCCGAGCTCTCATTGAACGGGTTCGGGCTCGCGGCATCGAAATCCTGAGCGAGACAACGGTGTGGGGAGCTTTTCGGCCGCCCGAAGGCGCGATCGAAGTCGGCATCGTCAAAGATGGTGCCGCTCAATTGATCCGACCCCGCCAGCTGATCGTCGCGACGGGCGCCTACGAGCGACCGTATCCGGTTCCCGGCTGGACCTTGCCCGGCTTCATGACCACCGGTGCCGCCCAGACACTCGGGCGCGCCTATCGGGTGGCGCCCGGCCAACGCATCCTGATCGCCGGTAACGGGCCGCTGAATATTCAAGTCGCCTGCGAGTTGATCGCCGGGGGCGTCGATGTCGTCGCCGTCGCCGAAGCCTCGGCGCTGTCTTTCGCCAAAGCCGGATCGGTGCTCGGCGCCGCCTGGCGCGCTCCTGATCTATTGCGCGACGGTATCGCCTATCTTGCAAAACTGAAACTGCGCGGAGTTCCGGTCCTGAACGGCCACGCCTTGATCCGCGCCGAAGGCAAAGATCGGATCGAAGCGGCCGTCCTGGCTGAGGTCGATGGCAACGGCCGCGTCCTACACGGGACCGAACGGCGATTTGCCGTCGATGCCGTTTGCGCCGGCTACGGCTTCCTGCCGTCGGCGGAAATCACGCGGCTTCTCGGGTGTCGCCATACGGTCGGTCCTTGGGGCGGCCTTCTTGTCGAACGCGACAAGAAAGGGTCCACGTCGGTCCCCGGCGTCTTCGCGGTCGGCGATTGCGGCGGGCTCGGCGGATCGCGCGTCGCCATGTCCCAAGGAACGCTCGCCGGTTACGCCGCGGCGGAGGCTCTGGGCCAGCAAATGACGTCGCCGATGAACGCCGAGATCGATGTGTCGACCTGGGCGATGAGCAACGATCTCAAGTTCCAGAAGGCTCTCTGGCACGTCTTCGCCGCGCCGACATTGTTCGACGAGCCCGCCGACGACACCATTCTTTGCCGCTGCGAGGAAGTCACGGCGGGCGAAATCCGTCGAAATCTCGCGGCCGGCGCCACCAACATCGGAACTCTCAAGCGCGTGACACGCGCCGGCATGGGCCGCTGTCAGGGGCGCTATTGCGGGCCGCAAATCGAAACGCTCTGCGAGCGGGCTTTTGGACGAGGCGGCGACGAATTGGACCTGTTCGCACCACGCTTCCCCTTGAAGCCGATGCCGGCCGCTGCCTTCGCGTTCGAGAAAGGCGAATGGGGTGGTCACAAAGGCGGCGACGCACCGCGCTTGATGCGGCCGCTTCCCGTGCACAACGATCCCGAACGCCGGGCCGAAGTCATCGTCATCGGCGCCGGCATTGTCGGCACCGCGACGACCTACTTCCTGGCCAAAGCCGGCGTCGATGTCATCCAACTCGAGCGAAGCTTGCCGAACAGCCAAGCCTCGGGAGGAAATGCCGGCAGCCTTCACGTTCAGCTCTTGTCGTACGATTTCGGAAAACGCTCCCAAGGCCGGAAAGCCCCGTTCCAGGTTTTGCCTTTGCAACGAGAATCGGCTCGGTCGTGGCCGGCGCTCGCCCGCGAGCTCGGCCGCGATCTGGAAATCGAGATCAACGGCGGCCTCATGGTCGCCGAGGACGAAGCGGCACTCGCCACACTCCGCGACAAGGCGGCAGTGGAACGCGAGCTGGGAACACCGGTCGAGGTCATCGGCCCCAGCGAGCTTCGGTCTTTGGCACCGTTCCTGTCGCACCGATTGGCCGGTGCGGCGTATTGCCCTGACGAGGGCAAGATCAATCCCCTGCTCGCGACGCCGGCTCTGCTCAACGGCGCGACCAAGGCCGGGGCGCGGTTTTTCGCCGAGACCGAAGTCCGTGGCATCGAATCGACCTCCAACGGTTGGCGCCTCACAACCAATCGCGGCGATTTTCTCGCGCCTAAGGTGTTGATTGCTGCCGGCGGCTGGTCTCCGGCTCTCGCCGGCCTCGCCGGGTTCACGATCCCGGCCCACGCCTCGCCGCTCCAGATGATCGTGACCGAGCCGGCGCCACCGATGGTCGATCATCTCGTCGCTCATATCGACCGACACTTGAGCCTCAAGCAGGCACGCAACGGCAATCTCATCATCGGCGGCGGCTGGACCGCCACCATGGACGCCGATCGTCCCTTCCCGAAAGTGCTGCGATCGAGCTTCGAGGGAAATCTTTGGGTCGCGGAACGTGTTCTTCCCTACTTGAAGAACCTGCATATCATCCGCAGCTGGGCCGCGGTCAATGTCACCGTCGACGGTGCGCCGTTGCTGGGCGAGATTCCCGGCAAGCCCGGTCTTTTCATCGCCGCGACGGTCAATGGCGTGACCTTGGCACCGCTTCTCGGCCGCCTGTTGTCCGAGACGATCCGAACCGGAAAGGCCGCACCGGAGATCGCGCCGTTTTCCCCGGCGCGTTTCCTCAAAGGATGACGCCGCGCTAGGAGAAGTGGGCGCCGCCGTTAACGTGGACCATCTGGCCGGTCATGTAACTCGCGCCCGGACTGCACAAGAATCCGATGACGCTCGCGACTTCTGACGGCTTGCCGAAGCGCCGCATGACGATGCGATTCAAAAGCCCGGCGGCATATTCCGGATCGGCGCGATGCGGCGCCGTCATCCGCGTCTCGATGATGCCTGGAGCCACAGAATTGACGAGAACGTCCGGGGCCCAGCGCTTCGCAAGCGCCCGGGCCAATCCCAACATCCCCGCCTTGCTGGCGCTGTAGGCAGGCTCGCGGGGCGTGCCGCTGCTCGCCGCCAACGAGGTGATATAGACGAGCCGCGACGGCTCATCGGTAACGGCCCGGGGCTTGAACGCCATAGCCGTGTCGTACGCGGCGGTCAGATTCGAAGCCATGGTCTTATCCCAGGACGTGTGGTCGTCCGGGTTCATGGGATCTGGAATGTGGACCCCGGCGAGATACACGAGCGCGAAGATCGGCCCCTCGATGGCAGTCAGAGCCTTGGTCGCTGCGGCCGGGGTCTCCAACGACGAACAGGCCGTTCGAAGAAGGCTTTTGTAGTTGTGAAAGCGCTTCGTCGCGTCGGCGAGAGCGTCGGGACGATTGTCGATCAGAAGCGTCGTCGCCCCGGCATCGAGGAACAGCTCGGCCGTCGCGACCCCGATGTCCCCGGCGCCGCCGGTCAAAACCACGTTCTTGCCAGAAAAATCGAATTTCATGACGCCCTCCGTCCTGTCGGCGTAGCTAAATCATTCGGCCAAGTCCAGGCCGTTCGACGATGGCGGCGCTTGCCGAGACCCCGGGCTTCCTTTGTAATCCCCCCCCATGAGCATCCGCTATGACGTGATCCTGCGCGGTGGCGAGGTCTTCGACGGTAGCGGCGCGGCCGGGCAGCGAGCCGACATCGCCATCGCCGGCGAGCGCATCGTCGCTGTCGGGCCACTCGGATCGGCCACCGCCGAGACAGAGATCGACGCCACCAACCTCGCGGTCGCCCCCGGCTTCATCGACGTTCACACCCACGACGACCAGGCTCTGCTGATCGCCCCGGACATGGCGCCAAAGACCAGCCAGGGCGTGACGACCGTCGTCGTCGGCAATTGCGGCGTCAGTCTGTCGCCGGCCGGGTTCGCCAAGGCTCCGCCCCCTCCCTTCGATCTTCTTGGCGATGGCGACTGGCGGCGCTTTCCCCGCGTCGCCGATTACATGACCGCCGTCGAGAAAACCCGCCCAGCGGTCAACGCGGCGGTGCTCGTCGGCCACGCCACGCTCCGCGTCCATGCCATGGACCGCCTCGATCTGGCCGCCACGGGTGCCGAGATCGATACGATGCGGGCGCGGCTTCGCGATGCGTTGGACGACGGCGCCATCGGCATGAGCACCGGGCTCGCCTATGCCCCGGCCAGCGCCGCACCGACCGACGAAGTCGTGGCTCTCGCCGACGTCCTCGCCGCCGAAGGCGGAATCTACACGACCCATATGCGTGACGAGCACGACGGCGTCGAAACCTCGATCGACGAAACGATCGCCATTGCTAAACGATCCGGGGCGCGAGCCGTGATCTCGCATCACAAGTGCGGTGGCATCAAGAATTTCGGCCGCAGCGTCCAGACCCTGGCCCGCATTCGGGAGGCGCAGCAGACGTTGCCGCTCGGCCTCGATGCCTATCCTTACGCCGCAGCATCAACGATCTTGCAAGAACGTCTCGTCCGCACGTCGTCGCGGGTGCTCATCAGTTGGTCGAAGAGCCATCCCGAATGCGCCGGTCGCGAGCTTGCCGACATTGCCCGCGACTGGGGCGTCGATCCGGTCGATGCCGCGAAGCGTCTGCAGCCGGCCGGCGGGATCTTCTTCATGATGGATGAAGGCGACGTCCGCCGCATCCTGGCCTATCCCGAAACGATGATCGGATCGGACGGCTTGCCCCACGACCGGCATCCACATCCCCGCCTGTGGGGAACGTTTCCGCGCGTCCTCGGGCATTACGCCCGCGATCTGGGAATTTTGACGTTGCCGGACGCGATTCGCCGCATGACTGGCCTACCGGCAAGCCGCTTCGGCCTAGTCGATAGAGGCGCCATCCGAGTTGGCGCCTTCGCCGACCTGACGGTCTTCTCCCCAGAGACGGTCATCGACCGGGCAAGCTTCGAGGAGCCGACACGACCGGCCAGCGGTATCGAACATGTCTTGGTGAATGGCCGCACGGTGTGGCGGCGCGGGGCTTCGACCGGGGAAAGACCCGGCCACGTGCTCCGTCGCACCCGTCGTTAGTCGCGGCGCGTCAGCCGCCGCGCAGGCGTGGCACGAAACAGACTTCGCTACCGGGTTGAACCGGCTGCAAAAACGGCTCGTTGTGAATTTCGCCGTCGATGGCGACGGACATCTCGGCCTCGAGTTGCGGGCCGAGCCCCGGATACCGCGCCTCGAGTTCGCGGATCACGGCGCGGACGTTCTTGCCGTCGACCTCGAACTCGGTCTTGCCGCCGGTCAAGTGCCGCGTCAGGCCCCCGGTCAGGATGACCCGGGCCACGGCGCTTAGGCCTTGCGGTCGAGAGCCGCGAGAACCCGCGGCGGAGACAACGGCAACTCGTGAATCCGCATTCCAAGAGCGTTCGCCACGGCATTGGCGATCGCCGCCATCGGCGGAACGATCGGAACTTCGCCGGTGCCGCGGACGCCGAACGGATGGCCGGGATTGGGAACCTCGACGATGACCGCATCGATCATCGGAACGTCGGACGCCACCGGCAGCCGATAATCGAGGAAGCCGGGGTTCTGAAGTTTTCCGTCTTTCCCGTAAATGTATTCCTCGTTGAGCGCCCAACCGATGCCCTGGACGACGCCGCCTTGCAGCTGGCCTTCGACGTAGCTCGGATGAATGGCCCGGCCGGCGTCCTGGACGATGGTGTAGCGCGTCACGGTGACGCGACCGGTTTCGCGATCGACGTCGACATCGCAAATATGCGTGCCGAAAGCCGGTCCGATGCCTTGCGCGGTCAGCGAGGCGTGCCCACTGATCGGACCGCCCGTCTTGCCGGCTTGGCCAGCAATGTCTTTCAGCGACAGCGGCTTGAACTTGCCGACGTTGGCGCCGGCCGGCCGAGCGTGGCCGTCTTCCCACACAACCGCGTCAGCTTCGACTTCCCAGATCATCGCGGCGCGACGGCAGAGGTCTTTGACGACATTCTTGGTCGCCTCGACCACGGCCATACCGGTCGCGAAGGTGGTGCGGCTGCCGCCCGTGACGAACGTGTAGCCGATGGCGTTGGTGTCACCGACCGCCGGCTGCACCTTGGAGACGTCGATGCCCAAGACTTCGGCAGCCATCATGGCGAGCGAGACGCGGGAGCCCGTGAGATCGGGACTGCCGGTAATCAGCATCGCGTTTCCGTCCTCGGAGATATTGACCGCGGCGGTGGAATCGCCACCGCCGTTAAACCAGAACCCCGAGGCGACGCCGCGGCCCTGGTTCGGTTTCAACGGTGCGGAGTAATGCGGATGCTTCTTCGCGGCTTCCAAAGTTTCGATGAAGCCGATCTTGGCGAATTTCATGCCGTACGCCGTCTTGGAGCCTTCGCGAACGGCATTCTTCAGACGAAGTTCGATCGGATCCATCTTCAAACGCTGGGCGATCTCGTCGAGGACGCCTTCGACCGCGAACGCGGAGATGGGCGCGCCGGGGGCGCGATAGGCCGAACATTTGGGACGGTTCGAGACTACGTCGTAGCCGATGGCGCGGACATCTGCGACGTCATAGGCCGCGAACGCCGTCATCGCCGCGTTGCCGACCGGCGATCCAGGGAACGCGCCCGCTTGGAAGATCAACTTCGCTTCGCCGGCCGTGATCTTGCCGTCCTTGGTCACGCCCATTTTTACCGTGACCGTACCGCCCGACGTCGGGCCGGTGCCGCGGAACACTTCTTCGCGGCTCATGACCATCTTCACCGGCTTGCCGGCTTTCTTCGACAGCATGACCACGAGCGGTTCGAGATAGACGTTCAGCTTGCCGCCAAATCCGCCGCCGACCTCGGCCGGGATGACGCGGATCTTGGCCATATCCATGCCGAGAAACTTGGCGCAGTGGGCGCGCGCTTGGAACTGGCCTTGGGTGCAGCTCCAGATCGTGCATTGGCCGTCTTCCGTGACATCAGCGATCGCCGCCATCGGCTCGATGTAGGCCTGATGCACGGCGCGTGTCTTGAAGGTGCGCTCGACGATGACGTCGGCTTTGGCGAACCCGGCGGCAACGTCGCCGCTGATGACTTCGAATTCCTTGGCGATGTTCGACGGCGTGGTCGGCGGCGGATTGGCGCCGCGCGTCGTCATCTCTTCGAACAGCAACGGCGCGCCCGGCTGCATGGCCTCGATCTCGTCGATGACGTGCGGCAGGACTTCGTAATCGACTTCGATGGCGGCGAGCGCCGCATCGGCAATCGCCGACGTCGTGGCCGCGACCGCGGCGATGGCATGTCCTTCGTAGAGCGCTTTTGTGCGCGCCAACACGTTGCAGCTCAGGTGATAGAGATTCACCTCGACGCGGCCGGCGCCCGCCCATTCGGACTTAAACTCGACCATGTCGGCCGCGGTGACAGCGGCCTTCACGCCCGGGATCTTGAGGGCCTTGTCGAGACGGATCGCCTTGATGCGGGCGTGAGGATGCGGACTACGTAGCGTCTTCCCTACAAGCATACCGGGCAGCGAGAAGTCGGCGCCGAACTTGGCGCGACCGGTGACCTTGTCGACGCCGTCATGACGGACCGGACGTGTGCCGATCGTCTTGAAAGGACTGCGGATCTCGTTCATTAGCGAGTCTCCCCCCGCATTTCAGCCGCAGCGATCTGAACAGCGCGGACGATTTTGTCGTAGCCGGTGCAACGGCAAATGTTGCCGGCAAGTCCAAACCGAATTTCGTGCTCGGTCGGATTGTTGTTGCGTTCGAGCAGGGCCTTGGCCGACACCAGGAAGCCAGGTGTGCAGAACCCGCATTGCAGCGCCGCTTCGTTCAGGAAGGCCTTCTGAATCGGATGCAACGCGTCCTTGGTCGCCAAGCCTTCGACCGTCTGAATCTTTCGGCCTTCGGCTTCGGGCGCCAGCACGAGACACGAGCAGACAACGCGACCATCGAGGATCACGCTGCAGGCGCCGCAATCGCCGGAACCGCAACCATCCTTAGTGCCTGTCAGGCCGACATCGTCACGGAGCGCGTCGAGCAGCGTCTGTTGCGGCTCGCACAAAAATTCGATCGGCTCGCCGTTGATCGTGGTGGAAACGTGGCTCTTGCTCATCGGCTGCTCATCGGCTGCTCCCGGCCCGGTCACGGGCAATCAGAGCGGTGCGTCGCGCAAGGACGCCCGCCACTTTGGTTCGATATTCGATCGTGCCGCGCTTGTCGTCGATCGGACGGCAGGCGGCGCTCGCCGCCTTGGCCAGACGATCGAGGGCCGCGGCGTCGAGACTGGTTCCAACCAAGGCCGCTCCGGCCTCGGCCACCAACATCGCCCGCGGAGCCACCGCCCCGAGAGCGACCCGAGCCGCGGTGCAAACACCCTTGGCGTCGAGCGTCAATGAGATGCCAACGCCGACGACGGCGATGTCCATGTCGGTGCGCGGGATGAAGCGAAGATACGCATCGCTCGATCGCGCCGCCTGCGCCGCAAGCCGCACTTCAATAACAAGCTCGCCACGCGCCAGCGAGGTTTTGCCCGGCGCGGTGGCGAGAGCCTCAACCGGCAGTTCGCGGCGCCCTTTCGGTCCGGCGATCACGCAGATCGCTCCGGCAGCGATCATCGCCGGGACGCTATCAGCGGCCGGCGACGCGTTGCAAAGATTGCCGCCCAAGGTGGCGCGGCCTTGAATTTGCGTCGAGCCGATCAGCCGCGCTGCTTCGATCACACCCGGCCAGGCAGCCTTGAGTTCGGCGTGTTCACCGAGCGCGGCGCAGGGAACGGCGGCGCCGATACGGAACCCACCGGCATCGCGAACGATCTTCGCCATTTCAGGAATTCGTTTTACGTCGACGACGAGCCCGGGCTTGACGACCCCGGACCGCATCTGGACGACGAGATCGGTTCCGCCGCCGAGGACACGCGCCTCGCCGTCGGCCTTGGACAATAAAACCACCGCCTCGTCGATCGAGTTCGGAGCTTCGAAACGCAACGCAAGCATGCTTTTCCCCTCAGCCCTCACCGCCATCGCGCGAACCAGCCAAACGCGAAATCGGCGCGAGTCGTTGCCGGTCCGTCAGTGGCGCGGAACCGCCACTATCTCCGGCTGCGGCCTGACAATCAAGACCCCTTCGGGCCTGTCTCGGGGCCGGCCTTGATACCCACTATTGGAGCCACCGGGTGCAATCATGGCGCGGCGCGATTCCAAGATCGGCGTGGACGAATTCGGTCACATTCTCCATCCCGAATTCCCGGTGAAAGTCGCAAACTCGCAAAACCTCGCCATCGCCAGCGATCCAGAGAACCCGCTCGCAGCGCGAGGCGAGCAATGGGACACCCTGGGGGACGGCCTTGATGTGGTGGCGCTGGACCGACCGGCCGTCGAGATCGTCGGCGACCCCCATGGGATCGGCGTGCATCGTCCAGACCGTACCGGAATACGAATCGGCCAGCCGCGAGGCCTGCAAAACGC
The DNA here is from genome assembly GCA_009691105.1 of Rhodospirillales bacterium. Lineage (GTDB taxonomy): Bacteria > Pseudomonadota > Alphaproteobacteria > Rhodospirillales > SHVU01 > SHVU01. Next base: position 21,938 of record SHVU01000005.1, on the reverse strand, counting down.
CTGGGTCCCACATCCCGTTGTGGCGAGCCTCGACCCGAAGCGTCTCGACATGCTCGCCACGCTGATCGGTTCAGCGAAAGGACCAGCCGTCCGCCGTCGCCGTCAGGTCGAAACGGCATTCACCCGAGACAAGATTTCCGCAGGCCCCATTGCCCCGGGCATGGGCGACCGCACGGGCAAGATGGCCGTCGCGGTGCCATCCAACACCGCGTGATCGACCGTGACGTCCAATGCCGCAACCAACGCAGCACGCTTGGTGAAGCGCAATTGGATCGTGACGATCCTATCCGGGGTCTCGGCCGTACCCGCGCGACAGCGCCGCAAGATATGCCGTCCGGCCGACGTCCGGTCCGGCGCCATGTAGACATCCATCACGCGATCGGGTTCGGCGGCCTCGCAAGACACGAGGGCGTTAGCCGGCCAGCGCCAGGGCTCGGCCGCTTCGGACCCGAGCGGCACCGCAATCAGCGCAAGAACGCCGATCGTCGCCGATCGTCGCCGATCGTATCCGCCAACCGACTGCCCTAGGCGTTGCGGACCCGCCGTTGGGCATACGCGCAGATCGCTTCGACCAGCTTCGTGAGGTTGCGTTGCAGCCGATCGAACCCGCCGTTCGGAACGGTCAACGTTTCATCCATGTAGAGCGAGCGCTTGATCTCGATCTGCAGGCTGTGGATGCCCTTCGCGGGATTGGAATAAGCGACGACCAGATCGCCGCCGTTATACGGATCGTTCAGGATTACCTGATGACCGAGCCGCTTGAGCTCGTCGCTGACGAAATTCGTGAAATCGGCCTCGCAAGTCTTTCCCGAGCGATCGCCCAGAATGAACTCCGGCCGTTTGACGCCGGCCCGTCCCTCGGGCGACTTCTCAGAACTGAACGCCGGCATCGAATGACAATTCACGTGCCAGACCTGGCCGAATTTGGAATGCACTTCGGCGATGGCCTCGCGCAGTGCCTCGCGATACGGGCGGTAATAGGTCTCGATTCGGTTGCTGACCTCCGCCAAGGTCATCTTCCGATCGTACATCGCCGTGTTGGGGTGGCAGGTGCGCCAGATCAGGCCGCTGCCGACCTTTGACGACTTCTGGCCCGGTGTCAGCGGCTTCGGCCACGCCCCATCGATGGTGTCGGGATCCATGTCGTGCTCGGCCCGGTTCGGATCGATGTAGGTCCGCGGAAACAACGCCTCGAGAAACACCGCGCCGTGCTGCGGCGCGGCCCCATAGAGATCGTTCACGAAGGCATCTTCGGCTTCGCGCAAGCGGGCGCGCGGCACCACCGATCCGAAATCGGGCGGAAACATCAGACCGCTGTGCGGCGAGTCGAACACGACCGGCACAAGGTCGCCTTTCGGCGCGTGGAAGCGAAGCACGCCTGGAATGTGACGATCGAGCATTGAGGGCTCCTGGTTCAGGTTCGGGGCGAACGCTCGGCCGCGCTTAGCTCGGCCGGTCGTCCAGAAAAGCGGTAATGCGAGGATCGGCGCGAAGAGCGTGCACCTCGTCCTCGTTGGGCAATTGGGGTCGGTCGCGGCCAGCGTTAACCATACAGATGAAACCCAACGCTTCACCGCGCGTCGCTCGGAACTGATGCCAGGTCCCCGGCGGCACCGACACGAGGTCGAACGTTTTCACTGTGCGGACCTCGTTACCGACCAAGCAGTGTCCGGAGCCGCGCGCCACCATGACGGCATGGACGTGGTCGTGGCGCTCGAGGGTCGAGTGACCGCCGGCATCGATCTCGAAATAGCGAAGTTCGCAGGCCAAGGCCGGGTCGGAGAACAAGACCTGGCGCGTGATCGCCTTGAAGGGTGCGCTCCCTTCCGCTTTGTAAGCCAGGCGATCGACGCCCTCCCAGCGGAAGCCGGGAAGGAAGTCGCGAAACGGTTCACGTTCAGTCTTCGTCATGGCGTCTCTATCGGGCGTATGCGGCGACCTGCCGGGTAAAGGCTCGGGTCGCTTCGACTAAACCATCGCCGGCGGCAAGCAACCCGCCGCCGATCAAGAGCATAACGTCCCGCCCATAGAAATCGAGCATTTCGGGAACCCGCTCGACCGTCATGCCGCCGGCCGGAACCGGCACCGTGGTGCGAAGTCCATCGGCGCGCAACGACGTGGTGGCAATGGCGCGGCAGGTCTCGGGCGAATAGCCGAAGCGGCCACCGTGGTTAGGAAAGATCGTGGCGCTCGCCCCGAGAAGCCGGAACACCGTGCCCAGCAAAAACGCCGGCGCGATCTTGCCTGCCCCAGCCATCGCCGGGTGGGCCATGAACGCCATGTCCGGATTGGCGCGAACCAAGGCGTGGAATGACGCGAGCCCGACGATCATCGGGGCGACTAGGACCGTATCGACGCCAGCGGCTCTGGCCTGATCGACTTGGCGACGCAGACGGTCAAGATCGCCCGAGAGGCTTGGCACATATTGGGTCTCGACACCGCCCGCCGTCCGCGCCTCGGCAATTGCCCGCGCGCAGGCCCGAACACGATCGGCGAAGGGGCTATAGGCCTGATCGGCGAGCCCGTGGTCGTCTTTTATGTAGTCGAGGCCACCCTTGGCCAGACGGCCGGCGATGGCGGCAAGCGCATCGGGCCCAAGTCCCTGCGGCTTCAGGGACGAACAGGTCATGGCCCGGGCTTTCGCTCCGACGCGACGGCGCAGCTCATCCATGCCTTGGCGCGGACCGCCGAAGGCGGCGACGACCGTGGCCGGAAATTCGGCATCGTGCAGAACGACGTCGTCGTGAATCGACGTGTTGCCGAACAGCATGTTCAGAAGCTGACCGGCTTCGAGACCGGTCGTCGCCGTCGCCAAACCGATCACGACATCGAAGGTTCCGTCTTTTCGATCCGTGATCGACTCGACGCGGCCAACAATGTCGGCTTTGACGCCCGCATCGACGATCGCCGCGACCGGCATCTCGACGCTTTGCTCGACGGCGATGGCATCGGCGCGAGCCTTGATCGAGGCTGCATCGCTCCGAATGCGATAGGTGGCGAAGATCCGCGGCACGGCGTCGGCCGATGGGTTCTTAATCAGCGGCCGGGCGCGTCGCCGACGCTTTGCCCGTTCCCGCGGCCCGGCTCAGGGCTTGGTCGAGATCGGCGATCACGTCAGCGACGGTCTCGATCCCAACCGAAATCCGGACGACATCGGGACCCGCCCCGGCTTTGATCTGTTGCTCTTCGGTCAATTGGCGATGCGTCGTCGAGGCCGGATGAATGATCAAGCTGCGGGTGTCGCCGACGTTGGCGAGATGCGACAGCAACTCGCAGCCTTCAACCGTTTTGACGCCCATCTCGTAGCCGCCTTTGACGCCGAACGTGAACACCGGACCGACGCCCTTCGGCAGATATTTCTTGGCGAGTCGATGATAGGGGCTCGACTCGAGGCCGGCGTGGGATACCCAAGACACGGCGGGATGGGCTTCGAGAAACCGTGCTACGGCAAGACCGTTGGTAACGTGACGCTCCATGCGAAGCGGCAACGTCTCGATCCCGGTCAAAATCATGAAGGCGTTCATCGGCGCCAGCGCCGGCCCAAGATCGCGCAAGGACACGGCGCGGGCTTTCATCGTGAAGCCGAAATCGCCAAAGGTCTCCGCGAAAGTCAGCCCGTGATAGGCCGGATCGGGCGCGGTCATCGACGGGTATTTGTCGTTTCGTCCCCAGTCGGTCTTGCCCGACTCGACGACGATCCCTCCCATCGATGTGCCGTGGCCGGACAGGAACTTGGTGAGGGAGTGGATCGAGAGATCGACGCCCCACTCGAACGGCTGGCAGAGGTAGGGCGACGCCATGGTGTTGTCGACGATCAAGACGATCCCAGCTTCGCGGGCGATATCGGCGAGTGCTTCGAGATCGGCGATGACGCCACCCGGATTCGACAACGTCTCGACGAAGATCGCCTTGCACTCTGGCCACAGCGCGGCGCGGACGTCTTCGGGCTTCCGCGGATCGACGAAACGGCAGGACCAGCCGAGACGCTTGAAGGTGTGCGTGAACTGCGTGACCGAGCCGCCGTACAAATATGGGGACGCGATGATCCCGTCGCCGGGCTCGAGCAGGGTGAACAGGGCGAGAAGTTGCGCCGCATGTCCGCTCGCGCAAGCCACGGCGCCGCGACCGCCTTCGAGATTGGTAACGCGGCCTTCGAGCGCGGAGACCGTCGGATTGCCAATCCGGCTGTAGATGTAGCCAAAGGTCTGGAGATTGAAGAGCGACGCAGCGTGATCGACGTCGTCGAAGACATAGGACGTCGTCTGATAGATCGGCGTCGTCCGCGCTCCCGTACCGGGATCGGGCGGCGTACCGGCATGGACGGCGCGGGTTTCAAATCCAAAGGTACCGGGCTTTGCCGGCTTCGCGTCCTTGGTCATGCGATCAACCGACGGCGGCGGCTGGTGATGACCCCGGAGTCGATGCCGCCCCAACTGAGCTCGCCCGAGAACCGTCCAAACTCGATCTTGATGCAGCGATCCATGATGACGGTCAGGCCGGCCTTTTCGGCGCGCAGGGCGGCGTCTTCGTTGATCACGCCCAGCTGCATCCAGATCACCCGGATATGCTTCTCGGGAGCAAGCTGGATCGCCTCGTCGACGATCGGCCCCACGGCGTCGGAGCGGCGGAAAATGTCGACCAGATCGATGCTGCCCGGAATCTCCGTGACGCTGGCGTAGGCCTTTTCACCGAGAATCGATTCGCCGGCTTTGGCGGATTGCGGGTTCACGGGAATGACCCGGTAGCCCTTGGCCTGCAGGTATTTCATGGCGAAATAGCTCGGCCGATTCCAGGACGTGCTCGCCCCGACCATGGCGATCGTGCGGCACGTCTTGAGGACGTTGAGCACCAGCGAATCCGGATAGACCAATCGCGACATGGCTCCATCGTGGCGTGTTGACCCGGCATTTGGCAAGGGTCGCCCATTGGCGAGTCGAGGCCGCTCGGATAGGATACCGGTCGGCGCGTCTCGGAATCGACGCGCTCGTATTCGAAACTCGGGGGCTCTACCCATATGACCGACCGAAGGCCCGGAGCGACGTGGCGATCGGCGGCGGTTGCGGTCGTGGCGCTCCTCGGCGTTGCGGCCTGCAATCAAAGCGTCGGCGTGGCCCCGCCGTCATCAAGCGAAGGCGGCGACACCGGCGTCGCCTTCACGCGGTTCCCGGATATGCCGATCCCCGACAAGGGCAGCTTCGATCTCGACCGCACCATGATCTTCGGGCGGGCCGAGGCCTGGGTCGGCCGGCTCGTGATCAACACGTCCTACGATCCAAGCCAGATGTTCGATTTCTACAACCAGCAATTGCCGGCTTTCGGCTGGCAGGAAGTCACGTCGCTGCGCTCAGCGGTCAGCGTCCTGACCTATGTCCGCCAGGAACGCGCCGTAACCGTTCAGATTCAAAAGCGAACGTTGCTCGGCGCCGAGGTCATCGTCACGGTGTCGCCGCGCGGCAGTCCGGCAACATTCCCGCCGGGACCGAGCGGTTCCCTCGGCAATACGCCGCCCGCTATGCCGAGCGCGCCTTTGCCGGCCGTGAACCGGGCGCGCTAAGCGCTCTTCAAATTCCAGACGAAAGTTTCGACGGTTAGCCGGCGACTCCCAGCTGGGCTGGTTTCGCAGAACTGGCGGCGGCTCTTAAGTTTCTGACACAGTTCGCTCGCCGCCTCTTGGGTTGCCAACGGTCCGGCGCGCAGCCGGAAGAAGACGCCCTTCCCGGCCCCGAGATTGATCCGGCTGACTTCGTGCTTGAGCTCGCCGAGGAGCGCGGCATGGGCGCGGCGAATTTGCGCCCAACCACGATCGGCAGCCTGTTGCGACTTGTAGGACGCCAGATGAATGGCCGGCCGGCCGTCATCGCGGCGGCGGCGGCGGATCGGGTTGGATCGCCTTGTCGATCGCGGCGCGTTCCTTGGTCAGTTCTTCGCCGGAGATCAGGCTTCCGGCAGCAAGTTGTTAGATGCGGCGTAAGGCATCTGCGGCTTCCAACATGCCGCGGGGCGGCAAAGCCGGATTCGCAACCGTGCCCGGCGCGGTCGGCAACAACGCGTCGAGGATGATGCCGCGCTCGGCGGAATGCTGGGCGACTGTCAGCGCGCGCATCTCCAACGCCAGACCGATGGCCCGAAGCCGGCCGACAACTTGGTCGGTCGCCGGCACCGGTCGATCGAGACCGGCCGATGGCGGCGGCGTCGTGAGCGGCAACAACGCCCCGACGTTGGCTTGCCGTCGCACCTGGAATTCGTCGGGCGTAATCAAGCTTTGATCGCGCAGCGTGGCGAGTGTCTTGAAACGCAGCGCGATGTTCGAATCGCCGGTATTCAGCATCAACTTCTGGGCATCGGCGGCAGCCATGGAGGTCGAGCCGCCCCGGGCCACCGTCTCCGGCGTCACCGGCATGAGCGACGCTGCCATTGCGGCTTGAGCCTGCGGCGTCGTCATCGACGCCGGCTGAATGTTGGTCGGATTCGGCGAGCTCATCAGCTGGGCCAGATTGGTGCTGGAGATCTCGGCAATCGGTCGCGGACCGTGACCGCCGATCGCAAGCTGCATCCTGGTATCTGGCCGAAGCGCCAGAACCGCCTCGTACATCTCGCGAGCCTTGGTCAGGCGGCCCGACCCTTGATAAATGAAGCCGAGTCCAAGAAGCGCGTGGACGTCTTTGGAATCGCGCTTCAAGGCGCGATCGAAATAGCTATCGGCCGCGCCGAGATCGCCTTTCATGACCTCCGCCAGGCCACGTTCGGCTTCATCGTTTTCCGTGAACGGAATTGCTTGCCAGAACGACGGGTCGAGCATCCCGCGGTCCATCACATTCGTGCCGTTGCAACCGCTCAACACACTGAGCGCGATCGCACTCACGGCCGCGAGGCCCGCCCTTGTCCAACGTCGCTGCATTGCCCAGATCCCCTCAGCCATCGGCACACCGCCAGGATCGACATGCGATTCCAGGCCCTTCGACGGCACGATTCCCCGAGTAAGGTCCCGTCGAGTTAAAGTTCGATTAATCATACGGCCGGCGGCGGCGCCCCGCCACGTCGGCGAAGGCTTTTCGGCTTCGGACCCTGGCCGGCGCGTTGGGAAAAGATGCCCAAATCGAGCTCCAGATAGACGACGTTTTCGAGCGGATTCCGGTAATAAGCCGGGATCGTGACGAATCCCATGGACCGATAGAGGCGGATAGCCTCATCGAGACGGGCCAGGGTATCGAGCCGCATCCGCTGGTAGCCAAGTTCCTGGGCGGCGCGAATGATGGCCTCGGCCAACCGCCGTCCCAGTCCCCGGCCGCGCCAGGCGGGTCGAACGAACAGCCGCTTCATCTCGCAGATATTGTCTTCGAGGGGTGCGACGGCGATGACACCGGCGATCCGCCCACTGACCCGGGCCAGGAGAAACCGGCCACGCGGCGGTCCGTATTTTTCCGGGAGGCTGCGGAGCTCGTCATCAAATCCTTGAAAGCACAGGTCGACGCCGAGCCAGGCTTGGTACTCGGCGAACAGGCGACGTGACGCGGCGATGTCGCGTCGGGTTGACGCGAGCGCAATGCCCGACGCCAGCCTGGATGCCACGTCAGTCCTAGAAAGACAGATTGATGCGCCGGTTGTGGCGGCCCTTGTTCTCGATCTTGCCGATCCGGACCCGGCCGATCTCGCCCGTCGAACGAAGATGGGTTCCGCCGCAGGGCTGGAGATCGAGGCCATCGATCTCGATCAAGCGAACCCGCCCCTGCCCGGTCGGCGGCTTGACCGACATAGTGCGGACAATTCTGGCCGCGCCGCGAGTTCGTCGTCCATGATCCACCGCGCCGCCAGCGGATGGTTCGCGGCAATCACGCGCTCCAGCTTTTCGCCGATGGCATCCTTGTCGACGGGCTGCTCTGGCAGGCTGAAGTCGATCCGGCCTTTGCCCTCGCCGATCCCCGCGCCGATAATTTGCGCCGGCACGATCGAACAGAGCACATGCAGACAGCTGTGCATGCGCATGAAGCGATAGCGTCGCGTCCAATCGATCTCGGCTACGACCGTGGTGCCGACCTCGATAGTCGCCGGATCGGGTGCGAGCTTGTGCAGAATTTGACCGGGCGTCGTTCCCTTTTGCGTATCGGCGACGGCGATTGCCCGGCCGTCGGATAAACTCAGGATACCGCTGTCGCCGGGCTGCCCGCCGCCTTCGGCATAGAACACCGTGCGATCGAGTTCGATGCCAAGCGGCGACACCGCCGTCACTACGGCCTCGCAGGACTTAGCGTAGGAATCGGCGCGGAAGAGCTCTCGGTCACGGACATGGCCTCCGTTTCAAGCCCTCGGATTTTAGCATCGCTCCAAGACGCCGTCGCGGCCTTGCGTTGACCGTCCGGCGCGTCCCGTGGAAGATCGAGCGCGATTCCCAGACATAACAGGAGCGGATCATGGCAGCCGAAGGTGCAAAACTATCGATCGCGGTGATGGGCACCGGCGGCGTCGGAGGCTACTTCGGCGGTCGCCTTGCGGAAGCTGGTGAAAACGTCAGCTTCATCGCCCGCGGCGCACACTTGAAAGCCATCCAGACCAACGGCCTCAAGATCGTCAGTCCGGCCGGCGATGCGCTGATCCGCGCCAAGGCCTCCGACCGGCCGGCAGACATCGGACCCGTGGACGTGGTGCTGTTCGCGGTGAAACTCTACGACGTCGAATCCGCCGCCGAAGCCATCCGGCCATTGCTCGGCCCCAAGACCACGGTGGTCTCGCTCCAAAACGGCATCGACGCCGAGGAGCGCATGGCTCGCATCCTGGGACCGGAACGGATCATGGGCGGCGTCGCCTTCATCTTCGCCAACATCGATACGCCGGGCGTCATCCGCCACAACGGCGCCTTCGCCCGGATCGTCTTCGGCGAGCTCGACGGCCGCACGACGCCGCGCGCCGAAGCCATCGCCGCCACAATGGCGCGCGGCCAGTTCACCTCGAAACTCACCGATAAGATCACCTGGGAAATCTGGAACAAGTTCGTCTATCTCGCGTCGATGGCGGCCGTCACCTGCCTGTCGCGCTCGCCCTACGGACCGATCATGAAGGACCCCGAGGCGCGGCGGATTTGCGGGGACGCCATCGGCGAAGCCGCCCAGGTAGCCAAGGCGCAAGGCATCGATCTCGGAGCCGACGTCGTCGAGCGCTGCCTGACGCAGACCGACAAGCTCGGCGATCACGTCAAGACGTCGATGCTGAACGATCTGGAACGCGGCGGACGGCTCGAAGTCGAACACCTGAGCGGCGCCATCGTCCGCATGGGTCGTCAACACAACGTGGCGACGCCGATCCATCGCACGGCTTATGCCATGCTGCGTCTCTCCGCCGGAGGAAAGACGGTTTAGGCTTCGGCGCGCGGCGCCCGAATACCCCGCAACGGATCGAAGATCGCGTTTAGGACCGTGACGCAGACGGCGATCGGTGCGCCGGCCCAAAGCATCAGAGCCGGATCGTCGAACATGAAGATCCGGTACTCGAACAGCATCGCGCCCCAATCCGGCCGCGACGTGTCGGCGCCGAGTCCGAGAAACGCCAGCGACGCGTAAGCGACGACGGTGCGCCCGGCGTTGCTGCCGACGTGGACCATCAGGGTCGGCGCCACGTTCGGGAAAATATGACGTCCCGCTAGCGCCGGGCCGCCCACACCCATGGCCCGCGCCGCCAGGATGTACGGCTGAGCCATGACCCGGAGCGTGAGTGAGTGCGTGAGAAGCGCATAAGGGCCGATGCCGGCGAGCCCGAGGGCCAACCCCGCGGATACCGGACCAAGACCGAATAGTGCTGCGGCCGCCATGGCGACCACCAGGCTCGGTAACACGATTGGGATTTCGGCGATCCGAAGCAGTGCCACTTCCCACCGCCCGCCGATGATGGCAGCGCCGCACCCGAGCGCCGTGCCACCGATAAAGCCGATAGCGCTCACCACCATCAGCACCGCCGCCGTCCGCCATCCGGCGACCATCACCCGCGACAGCACGTCGCGGCCCAGATGATCCGTCCCCAACGGATGACCGAACGAGAGCGACGCATGACGTTGCGCCATGTCGACAGCATCGGGATCGAAGGGCTGCCAGATCGCGCCCGCCGATAACAGAATGGCGAGACCGACCAGGATGGCCGCCTTGCCTTTCATCGAATGCGCGGATCCAAGTGCGCGGTCAAAACGCCGACCGCAGCGTTCATCGCCGTCATCCAAATCGCGCCGACCATGATGTAAGCCTGGAGCACGAAATAATCGCGCGCCGCGATGCTTTGCACCAAGAACTGGCTGATACCGGGAAGTCCGAACAGAATTTCAATCGTCGCCGTGCCGCCGATGGCCCAACCGGCCTCAGCGCGAACCGCGGCCACCAGGGCATAGAGGGCATGACGATGACCGTGGCGCCATAGAGCCTCGCGCCGTCCGACGCCTTTCGCCAAAGCGGCGCGAAAGAACGGTTGCGAGCCGGCTTCGAGCAGTTCTGCCCGATAGACTCGACTGAGTGTCGCCAGGGCGCGGAAGGCGATCAATCCGACCGGCAGCACCAAAGCCTCGGCATCGGCCGCGAAGGGTTGAATCCAACGAAGCTCGACACCGAGCAACCAAATCAGAGCCAGACCGAGGCAGAACACCGGGACCGATTGCATGCCGACGGACAGCACTCGACTCACGCCATCGGCGAAACCGCCGGGCCGCAAGGCCGCCGCGAAACCCAACGGGATGGCCACGACGACGCCGATGGCTAACCCGCCGATTCCAATCGCCAGGGTCAGCGGCAACCGTGCCGCGAATTCCGCGAAGACCGGATAGCCGGTCCGAAACGACGTGCCCCATTCACCGCGGACGAAGCCGCCAAGCCAACGGATGTACTGATCGATCAGCGGCCGATCCAGGTTCCACTGGCTACGCAGCGCTGCCACGGTGTCGTCGTTCAGCGGCAGGTTCCAGGCGTAGATGGCGATGCGGACCGGATCGGCCGGCATCGCCGTCACGACGAGAAACGCCAACACCGACACGGCGAGGAGGCCGACGAAACTTCGTAGGCCTGCCTCGCCGCCGGCGCGTAGGATCGGTGCGTTCAGCGCTTCGCCCCCATGTCGGCGCGGAGCACATGGTAGTCGGAGCCCCAGGGCACATAGTTGGCGAGGCGCTCCGAAAGACCGACATGCCATTCCGGCGTGATCAGGAACGACACCGGCGCGTCATCAAACAGGATCTTCTGGGCCTTCACGGCGAGCTCGGCCCGGGCTTTCGGATTGCCTTCGCGGCCCATGGCATCGAGCAAGCCGTCGTAGGCCGGGCTCGAATAACCGGCGTAGTTCAACCCGGCGCCGGTCCTCAGCATACCGTTCAGGAAGAACGCCGGATCGCCACTTGGCGCCGTGTGCTGCGCCCACAGCAGCATGTCGAAATCGCCGGACGCGGCAACCGCGTTGACGTTCTCGATGACCCGCGTCTCGGCGGCGATCCCGATCTCCTGCAACTGCGACTTGATGACCGGCAGCATGGTAACCAGATCAGGACGCTGCGGATAGGCGAGAACGGTCACCGCCAACGGCGCGCCGCCTTTGGTGCGGCCGCGCGTGCCCATCGTCCAGCCGGCTTGATCGAGAAGCGTGCGCGCCGCTTGGATATCGCGCGGGCGAGGCTCCTTCACCGCAAAGGCGAAGTACGGCGCATAGGCGCCGGTAGCGGGGCTGCCGGCCTTGAGGGCTTGCGCGATTTGGCCACGATCGAAGGAGAGGTCGATCGCCTTCCGCACCTTGACGTCGGCGAGCATGGGCCGGCGCGTGTTCAGCCACGCCATGTACTGATAGGCGACCGGGAACGATTTGACGGTCACGCCTTGCTTGGCCTTGAGGCGCGCCACCACGTCGGTCGGAAGACCGAAGGCGAGATCGAGCTGCCCGGCTTCAAAAGCCAAGGCCATGGTCTGAGCGTCACCGAACCGCCGCAGCGTGATCTCGCTGCGGGCGGCGGCTCCTGGAAAATGCGGATTGGGCTTCAAAGTGAAGCCAACGTCCGGACGGTAATCGGCAACCGCATAGGGCCCGGTGAACAGCATCGAGCCGTCGTCTTTCTTCTGATAGACGACCAGCGCCCATTCCGCGAAGAGCGGCTCGATGCGGGGGATGGCGCGCTCGGTCGATACTTTGAGCGTAAGTGGATCGAGCGCCTGGAACGTCAGCATCCCCGCCGTTCCCTTGGGCGCCGGATTAGCGGTCATGGTGTAGGCGAAACTGGCAGCAAGTACCTGAGCGGTGACGTCGCTGCCGTCGGAGAAGCGGCGGCTCGGGGCGAGTTTGATGATCCACGTCTGATCGTCGAGGCGCTCCGCGCTTTGCGCAAGCTCCGGCACCAGATCGCCGTTCCGGTCGACGGTGAAAAGATTTTCGCTGATGCCGTGGCTGGTCAGGGCCCAGCCGGTCGATCCTTTGGTCGGATCTGTGCCGTTGGCGATGAAGGTCTGGCCGACCGTCAGCGCGGTCTGAGCGTTCGCGGTCTGAGCGACCACGATGGCGGTGAGTAGCGAGGCAGTGACGGCAACGACACTAACCACGTTCGTCATGTCGGATAATCTCCTGTTCGACGACGGATGACAGTGGGCGGGATCGTCCAAAATGTTATAATATAACATTCTAAGGCCGTCGCTGTGGAACGCGGGGAATCGGCTCCGAAACCTCGGCTACCGATCGCGTCATCGACCGGACAATCCGGCCGCCGTCGTGATCTGAACGCACCATGGACCTCTCTCCCGTTCGGCGGAGAGGAGGTGGAGGTCATCTGTCGGAAAAAAGACGGGGGGGGCGGCCCGCCTCGACAGCAAACCGCCAGGACTCCCCGCCCTAGGACGACTCAACACGGGTCAAGGCAGGTCTCCTGGCTCGCGGGTCGACGCCTCGTTGCCACATGGTCTTCCCAATGCGTCTCGCATCAGTGACCGCTTCGTGGCTGGCTCGCCGCTTACAGTTGCGGGGGCAGCTCCGGATTCGGCCCAAACGGGCCTCACCGTATTCCCTCTTCGCTCCCGGCCTTGCGGCGCGAGAGAAACTCGACCGAAGAGTTCACTCTTACCGGGCGCGATCGGGCTGTCAATCGACTCGCGTCAGCGGGCCGATTTGCTGGCGTTGAACGGCGTCACGGTATGTCCGTGATTGAGCGGGCCGTGGCCACGACCGAATGCCGGAGCGGTACGCAGCGCTTCTTGGACATACGCGCGGGCCCGAACGACGGCGGCCCGGAGATCCAATCTTTGCGCGAGGCCAGTGGCGATCGCCGAAGCCAGAGTGCAGCCGGTGCCGTGGGTGCTCGTCGTCGGGATGCGCGGCGAGGAAAACGATTCGACCCCGTCCTTGGTGAAGAGGACATCCGTCACGACGTCACCCTCAAGGTGCCCGCCTTTGACCAGCGCCGCCGCCGCACCGAGTCCCAACAACGCCCGTCCCGCCGCCATCACGTCATCCGGAGCCCGAATCGCGAGACCGGTCAGCGCTTCGGCCTCCGGGATGTTTGGTGTCAACACCGTGGCGCGCGGCAGGAGATGACGCGCCAAGCGGACGACGGAATCCTCGGTCAGAAGCCGCGCCCCGCCCTTCGCCACCATGACGGGGTCGACGACGACGGGGATGCCTTGGGCGCCGTCAGGCTGCGGCGCGGCGAGAACCGCAACGACCGCATCGATAACCTCGGGCCGGTGCAGCATGCCGATCTTCACGCAGTCGGCGCCAAGGTCCGACAAGACGACCGCCAACTGACGGGCGATGAAGTCTGGAGGCACTTCGTGAATACCGAAGACGCCCTGAGTGTTCTGGGCGGTCAGAGCCGTGATCGCGGTCATGGCGTAGCCACCAAGCGCCGTCACCGTTTTGATATCGGCCTGGATTCCGGCGCCGCCGCCGGAATCCGATCCGGCGACAATGAGGACTCGCCCTTTCACGGGAAGCGCCGCGCGCTTCGCTCAGCCGGCGGCGCGTTCGACCGCGCCGACGAGATCGTCGACAACCTGATCGACGAGCCCTGGGTCTTCGCCCTCGGCCATGATGCGAACGACCGGCTCGGTGCCCGACTTCCGGATGACCAACCGTCCGGTCTTGCCAAGGCGCCGTTCGGCAGACCCGATCGCCTTTTTGACGGCATCGGCTTCGAGCGGCGCGCCACCATTGAAGCGGACGCTACGCAAGACCTGAGGCAACGGCTGGAAGACGCGACACACTTCGCTCGCCGGCCGCTTGGCGTCGACGAGTACGGCGAGAACCTGCAACGCCGCGATCAGGCCGTCGCCGGTGCGGTTGAAATCGGCGAGCACGATGTGGCCGGATTGCTCGCCGCCGACGTTGTAGCCGCGCTCGCGCATCAATTCGACGACGTAGCGATCGCCGACTTGGGCACGGGCCAGCGACAGGCCAAGACCCGATAGGAATCGCTCCAACCCAAGGTTCGACATGATCGTCGCCGCGACGCCGGCACCTTGCAGACGTCCCGACTGCATCCAGGCGCGCGCGATCAAGCCCATCACTTGGTCGCCGTCGATGATGTCACCCTTTTCATCGGCCATCACCACCCGGTCGGCGTCGCCGTCGAGAGCGATGCCGAGATCGGCGCCATGCGCCAAGACTTGAGCCCGCATGAAATCGGTCGCGGTCGATCCGCACTCGCGGTTGATGTTGAAGCCGTCCGGTGCAACGCCGACCTGAACCACGGTCGCGCCGAGTTCCCACAACACTTCGGGCGCGACCTTGTAGGCGGCGCCGTTGGCGCAATCGACGACGATCTTCAAACCCTCGAGGGTGTGGCCGCGCGGAAAGCTCTGCTTCACGTGTTCGACATAACGGCCGTGGGCGTCGTCGAGTCGCGTCGCCCGGCCAAGCCGATCTGGCGACGCGAGATCGGTCGGCGTCGCCCCATCGACGTGACGCTCGATCTCGGCCTCGACCTCGTCCGAGAGCTTGTAGGCGTCGGGGCCGAACAACTTGATGCCGTTGTCCTGATACGGGTTGTGGGACGCCGAGATCATCACGCCGAGATCCGCACGAAGGGATCTCGTCAACATCGCGATTCCGGGCGTCGGCATCGGGCCGACCAGAATGACGTCCATACCCATGGAGATGAAACCGGCGGTCAGCGCCGGCTCGAGCAAATATCCCGAGAGCCGCGTGTCCTTCCCGATCACGACACGATGCCGGTGCGCGCCGCGAATGAACTGCCGCGCCGCCGCGATCCCCACCTTCAGGGCGATCTCGGCGGTCATTGGCTCGCGGTTGGCGGTGCCGCGGATGCCATCGGTTCCGAAGAGCTTGCGTGCCATCGAACCTCCTGACGGTCCAGGGCTGTTGAAAAAACGAATCGTATCTAGAGTATCCGTCCGCGGGGCGACGCCACAAGCCGCGCGGTGCTCAGCACCCGACCGCCATCCACAAAGCCAGCGCTTGGCGCGTCTCCGCGACGTCGTGAACGCGTAGGATTTGGACACCTTGGGCCACCGCCGACAAGGCCACGGCCAACGAACCCGGCAGCCGGGCTTTCGGCGGCTCGCCGTTCGACAGCCGGCCGATGAAGCCTTTGCGCGACACTCCGAGCACGATCGGACATCCGAGCCCGTGATAAAGCGAGATCCGGCGCAGGATATCGAGATTGTGATCGACTGTTTTGCCGAACCCGATTCCTGGATCAACGGCGAGATTGGTCAGCGGAATTCCCGCCTTTCGGCAGACCTCGATCCGCGCCGCGAGATAGTCGTACACATCGAGCAGAGCATCTTCGTAACTGGGCTCGTCCTGCATCGTGCCCGGTTCGCCCTGCATATGCATGAGGACGACCGGCACAGCGGCGCGTTGTGCGACCGCCAGCGAGCCGACGTCGCCGGTGAGTGCCGTGACATCGTTGATGATGCTGGCCCCCACCGCTACCGCCGCTTCCATGACCACGGCGCGACGCGTATCGATCGAGACCACGGCTCCACTGGCTTTCAAGCCGGCGACGACCGGAGCGACACGACGCGTTTCTTCGGCCGCATCGACGGGATCAGATCCGGGCCGAGTCGATTCGCCACCCACGTCGATGATGGCGGCACCGGCGGCGCGGAGCGCTTCGCCCCGCGCAATGGCTTGGCCAGGCTCAAAGGCCTCACCACCGTCCGAGAAGCTATCTGGGGTGGTGTTGACGACCCCCATGAGGACGGGCTGACCGAGAGCAATGCTCGCGAAATGCTGCGGAGGCGCCGACAGCCTCTCGACTATGGCGTTCACATGGGAGCGCACGGCCTCGCCCTCGGCCTCGGCCCAGGCGGTCAATCGATCGCGATCGAGGATGAAGGCAACACGTTCCCGCGAGCCGATCCGGCCCGAACCTCGAATAAGCACTTCAAAGAAATGGGGCGCGGCGCCTACGGGCCGCGGCAGCGGCCGAAGGTACAAGCGGCCGGCCACATCATGGCCGTCGCCGCTCCAATCGGTGGGAAGACTGGGAACCGTCGCGGCGTCCAAGGCGGACGCCGTCACTACGCGCCCGGCTGGGGTTTCGCCTCCAGCCCGCCGGTCGGCTGATCCTTGGCTTTGCCACTCGCCGGCACGCTCGACCGCCGTCCCGTATCTTTGGGCTGGGGACGGTCGTCGTTTTCGGGGCGGATAATCGTTTCACCACGCATGACGGCTTTGACTTCGTCGCCAGACAGCGTCTCGTATTCGAGCAACGCCGTGGCCAGGCGATCGAGTTCGACGCGACGCTCGGTCAGGATCGTCCGCGCCGTCGTCTCGGCCTCGTCGATGAGCTTGCGGATTTCCTCGTCGATGGCTTGCGCCGTCGCGTCGGATACGTTCTTCCGCTGCGTGACCA
Organism: Rhodospirillales bacterium; assembly: GCA_009691105.1. Taxonomy (GTDB): domain Bacteria; phylum Pseudomonadota; class Alphaproteobacteria; order Rhodospirillales; family SHVU01; genus SHVU01. The sequence continues at coordinate 5,122 of SHVU01000005.1, read as the reverse complement.
AATGGCCGAGGAAGATCTCTTCCTCATTGTCGGTAAAGCGCAGACGGCCAAGACGCTCGCTGAATCCCCACTCGGTGACCATCCGGCGCGCCAGATTGGTCGCCTGGGAGATATCCATGGCCGCGCCGCTGGTGATGTTCTCGATACCGAAGACGATTTCCTCGGCGACCCGGCCGCCGAACAGCGACGCGAGCTTCGAGCGGAGCTGCATATAGGACAGGCTGTACTGGTCGCGCTCCGGCAGCGACATCGTGAGGCCGAGAGCTCGGCCGCGCGGAATGATCGTCACCTTATGGAGCGGATCATGTTTCGGCACGGTCAGCGAGACAATGGCATGGCCGCCTTCGTGATAGGCGGTCAGACGTTTTTCGTCTTCGCTCATGACCAAGGAACGACGCTCGACGCCCATCAGGACCTTGTCCTTGGCGGCCTCGAAGTCGGCCATGGTCACGACCCGCTTGCCGAGACGCGCCGCGAGCAACGCCGCCTCGTTGACGAGGTTGGCGAGATCGGCGCCGGAGAACCCGGGCGTGCCCCGCGCGACGACGCGCGGCTCGACATCGGGAGCGAGCGGCACCTTGCGCATATGAACTTTGAGAATCTTTTCGCGACCGATGATGTCTGGATTAGGAACGACGATCTGGCGGTCGAAGCGGCCTGGACGCAACAACGCCGGGTCGAGAACGTCCGGCCGGTTGGTCGCCGCAATCAGGATGACGCCTTCATTCGATTCGAAACCGTCCATCTCGACGAGCAACTGGTTCAGCGTCTGCTCGCGCTCGTCGTTGCCACCTCCAAGGCCGGCGCCACGATGCCGCCCGACCGCGTCCAACTCGTCGATGAAGACGATGCACGGCGCGTTCTTTTTGCCTTGCTCGAACATATCGCGGACGCGCGACGCACCGACGCCGACGAACATTTCGACGAAGTCGGAGCCTGAAATGGTGAAGAACGGCACGTTGGCTTCGCCGGCGATGGCGCGGGCGAGCAGCGTCTTGCCGGTGCCCGGAGGACCAACCAACAAGCACCCTTTCGGGATCTTGCCGCCGAGGCGCTGGAATTTCTGAGGATCCTTCAAGAATTCGACGATTTCCTGAAGTTCCTGCTTGGCTTCGTCGATGCCGGCGACGTCTTCGAAGGTCACCCGGCCGGTCTTTTCGGTCAGCAAGCGGGCCCGGGACTTGCCGAAGCCCATGGCTTTGCCGCCGCCCGACTGCATCTGGCGCATGAAGAAGATCCAGACGCCGATCAAGAGCAGCATCGGGAACCATGAAATCAGCACACCCCACAGGGACGGCGAATTGTCGTCCGACGGCACGGCGCGGATCCCGACCCGCTTCTGGTTAAGCCGGGCGATCAGGCCGGCATCGTCGGGGGCATAGGTCGAGAAATTGCGGCCGTCGCGCAGCTGGCCGACGATCTCTTTGCCTTTGATCGTGACCGTGACTACTTGGCCGTTTTCGACCTGCTCGTTGAATTCCGAATAGGTAAGGTTCGACTGCGGCCCGCGCGTCGGCGTTCCTTGAAACAGGTTAAAAAGGCCAATCAGAACGACAACGATGATGGCCCAGACCGCGATGTTCTTGCTGAAATTCACGAAACCCTACCCTTCCGCTGTCCGCGCCCCCGTATGGGTTGCGGTCGAAACTCAAAAATTCCCTGGGTATTCTATCAAATAGTACCCGACCGGCCCGGCGCAAGGAGAAATCCCGGCCCGGACAGGCTATGCCGCGGGCGAAAATGGACCACGACATCACGGAAAGTCGACGATTTGCGCCGAAATCCGAGCTGCGGAACAGCCTGGAGCCCACCGCGATCAAATAAGGCCGGAAGTCCGGCCCTCACGGGATACGGCACTCGAGTGTCGCGAACCTCGGGTTGGCGCTTAAGTGCGTCGGCCCAACCGGGGTCACCCAGAGGCGCAATCCAGACTCGGCCTTTAGCGTGACCCGAGCCGAACGCCACCTCGAATCGGTCGGCCCAGCGCACCATTCGGTTGGCAGCGGCGGAAACCTTGGCCGGTTCGGTCCGAAGCTCCGGACAAACAAGCAAAGAGTCGCCCGAAGGAATGATGCGACAGCCCGCGAGGGTCCGAGCCTTGGCAGCCCGCTTGGCCAGTAGCTCGTCCAGGAGGCGGCCAAGACGCTCGCGGCGCGGCGGATAGTCGTTTCCGCCGACGCACAGCAGCAGGCGTTGAACGGCGCGTTCGGCGATGGGACGGGGCGCCACCCGCAGAGGCGCAAGCCGAAGCCGCGCGTAACCATCGGGGGAAAGCTCGGCGGCGCGGGCGAGAAGCGCCCAAGTCGGAGCCTCGAAGGCCGCCCGTACCCGGCCGGCGGCGCGGACCGTCCCGGACAGCGACGTCAGGCCTTTGCCCACCCCTTCAAGCTTCGACAAGAGAGTCCGAACCCGAACCCGCGCGAAGTCGGAGTTTTGATTCGAGGGATCCTCGATCCATTCTTGGTCGGCAGCCCGAAGGGTCGCTTCGAGACGCGGACGCGGGACCGCGAGAAGCGGCCGGACCAACCGGCACGAGGAGTCTTCGACCACGGCAGCCATTCCGGCCAAGCCGTCGACGCCACTTCGGCCGGCCACCCGCAGAAGAAATGTTTCCATCTGATCGCCGGCATGGTGGGCCAGCAGCAGGTGCAGCACGCCTTCCTGGGCGCACCAGTCGGTCAGCAGTCGATAGCGTGCCTGACGCGCCGCCGCCTGGATTCCCGTCGTCGGCTTGGCGCCGGTCCAACGAAGAACGCTATGATCGATGCCCCGTTTCGCCAACCACCGCCCAACTTGACGGGCCTCGGCGGCCGAGTCTTTGCGCAGTCCATGATCGACGGTCAGGGCGACGATGCGGCCAGATCGAAGGCGGGCCCAACGATCGGCGAGCAACGCCAAAGCGAGGCTATCAGCCCCACCCGACACGGCGACGGCGAGACGCGGCCGACCTTCGAATGGGCCAACCGCCACCATCAGGTCTGAGAACTCCGAGGAAGTGAGAGGCCGCGCCGGCGACGTGGCGCGACCGCGACCGCGCTCCGTGGTCAACCGCAACTAGCGCGCTGGCGCTCGGCCGCAAGCGGGCGCTTGATATTGTCCGGAGATGTTGGAAATTCTTGGCTGAGCTTGTCGAAGGTGACGCAAGCCTCGCGCTTCCGCTCGAGAAGATTGAGCGCCATGCCGAGCTTCAGAAGACTATCGGCCGCCTTCTCACCTTTCGGCGCGGCTTGGTAGTTCTCGAGGAATACTTGGCTCGCCACCTGGTAGTTGCCGCGGACGTAATAGGTCTCGCCGAGCCAGTAGCGGGCGTTGGTGCTCAAACGATCGTTGCCATGCGCCTGGAGAAAGGCGCGTAGCGCTTGCTCGGCCTGGTCATACCGGGCCTGGCGAAGCAGCCCAACGGCGTAGTTGTAGCGCTCGGCCACGGTCCCTTCGGGGAGCAAGGCGCGGGCCTGCGCTTCCGCAGTCGGCGGAGGCGCACCCGGTGCAGCGGCCGGCGGCGTTGCGGCCGAAGCGGTGCCAGGACGAAGGCGGCGCAAATCCGATTCGGTCAGAGTTCCCAGAGTCTGAGGTTGGCCCGGCCGAGACGGCGGCGGGGCGCTCGCCTCTGTACTGGCAGGCGCGGCTGGAGCCGACGCCGTGTTCGACGCACCCGGTCCCGTTTTCTCAACGGAGCCCAGGCGGTAATCGACATCGGCGCCAAACTTGTCGAGGCGCCGGGTCATTTCATCGAGGGAATGGTTCAAGCGCTCGGAAAGGCCGGTCATCGACCGCATTTCTTCTTCGAGCGTGTTCAGGCGTTCCTCGAGGCGCGTGTAGGAGGACGGATCGCCCGACATGGACGGCATCGCCGCAGACGAGCCGGCCGGCGCGGCGCCTTGACCACGCGCCAATTGAACGTTGAGAAGCCGGATGTCGCGCTCGAGACGTTCGATGCGATCCATCAGCTGCCGTGTGTCGCTTTGGGCAACGGCAACGCCAGGGTCGGCGGTGAGAACGACGGCGCTAAGAATGACCAGGGCGCTCAACACGCGCCGCAGCACCGAGTGACTAATGGGTGTCATGATCGCGGGCCCTTCCCGAGAATTGCCAGTCCCAGCCGGGCGTCAAAGATCGCTTGTGTTCAAGGCAAAAGTAAGGTGCCTGCCCACGGTCGGTGGGCAGGCGCCTGAAACTCGCTCCGTGAGGAGACGAAGCCGCTATTTAGCTAGCCGGCGCACCGCCGCTGATGGCGGTGACGCCACGACGGTTCTTCGCCCACGCGTCCTCGTTCGAGCCAACCACTTCGGGCCGCTCCTTACCGTAGGAAATGGTCCGCACCCGGTTGGCGTTGATGCCGAGGGTCACGAGGAAATCTTTGACCGAGTTCGCACGACGCTCGCCAAGCGCGAGGTTGTATTCGCGCGTGCCGCGTTCGTCGGCGTGTCCTTCGATCGTAACGGTGACCTGAGGATACCGGCTGAGCCACGCCGCTTGCCGGTCGAGAGCGGTGCGGGCGTCCGGCCGCAGGTTGTGCTTATCTAAGTCAAACAGGACCCGATCGCCGACAGTCTGAGTGAATTCGGCAACGCTGCCTTCCGCGGGCCGACGAGCCCCCGGAGCCGCAGCCGTCGACGCCGTCGACGCCGTCGACGCCGCGCCGGCGCCGGCGCCGGCGCCAGTGGCCGTAGAAGACTGTTGAGGGGCGGTTTCGCAAGCCGCAACCAGCGCCATCGCCGCAATCAATCCGAGCAGTTTCACACGCATTAGTACTTTTCCTTTCCGGAGCATTTGAGTTGACCGTTGTCCGCCGTTTCTTGTGGGTCTTGGTGAGATTGATTTAGCGAAACTACCACGCATTGAGGAAACTGGCGCAACCAATTGGAATCGCAACTATACCTCGGGCGCGCCTTCTAATCAAGGACATCGCACCTACTAGGTGTCGTCATGATTTTGGCACCCTGATTATATGGATTCTACCCTAGGGGATCAAGGGGGACCACGCCGGGTCGGATGCATCGAGAGGGGTAACCATCTCCCGTTCGTTATATCCAGTCAGATCGATGGAAAAGACCCGGGAACGGCCGCCGCCGCCACGCGAATCCGTCGGATTTTGGCGGAAAAACATCAAAACCCGGCCGTT
>SHVU01000030.1 GCA_009691105.1 Rhodospirillales bacterium | reverse complement strand
ATGCCGGGCTCGCGCAGAAGCGTGATGCCCTTGATTTTAGAGAGCGCCATCTTGGTTTCCGGCGTCACGAACGTGTTGACGATGTCGTGTTCGCCGCGGCTCATCAGCGTGAGCAAGGTGGGCTCTTTAATGACGTAGGCCATGCGCGCGGTGTCGGGCGCCGCCTTGTTGATGAAGCCGAAATAGGTGGTGGTTTTCTTCATCACCGAGAGTTCGTCGGCCTTGTGATAGTCGATGCGATACGCGCCAGTCCCGGCGTCGTTGGTGTTCAGGAATTTTTCGCCGTAATCGCCGAACTCGCCGTAGTTGCCGGCTTCTTTCTTCGCGATCACGGTTTTACGGTCGACGATTCCGAGCCGCGTCAGTGACACATAGAAGGCCGTGTAGGGCTTGGTGAGTGTGATGACGACGGTGCGCGCGTCCTTGGCGGCGATCGAATTGACCCACCCGCGGAAGAGGTACGAGAAGCCTTTATTCAGCGCCAGCATCCGATTCATGGAGAAGACGACGTCTTCGGCTTCCAGGACGTTGCCGCTGTGGAATTTGACGTTGGGCTTCAGCGTGACCGTGTAGGTCGTGCCGGCGCTATCAATGTCGATCTTCTCGGCGAGATGCGGGCGATATTCGTTCGAGCCCTGATCGACCGCCGGGAACACCAGCGTGTCGTACACGTTGTAGAGGAGGATCGAATCGGCGAGGTCCGATGCCTTGTGCGGGTCCAACTCGCCGATACCGCCTTCGTCCGTACGAAGCACGGTTTCAGCGTGAGCCACACCAAAGGCCAAAAATAGGCTGGCCGCCGTAGCTGCGAGAAGGTGCTTCATATTCAACCCTCCAACGTTTCTTTGTCGACCTCCGCGCCGATCGGTGGGGCCAGCGCATTGGACTGCTGGAGCGGATAGTGCTGAAGTCGAGAGATCAGATCAAGACTTTAGTCGCGGCCGGCGTGTCGCCGCACTGCAAAAACACCGCGCCCCTCCACCGCCTCGTCCGCCGACAGCGGATCGAGGTGGTGAGGGGCGCGGATCAACGCGACGGGCTAGCGACTTAGCTGCCCTTCATCTCCATCAAACGGAACATGTGATTCCCGCCCATGAGGCCGGTGTTCAGCTTCGGATCTTCAAGCGTGGGAATGGAAACCACGTCCCGCTTCGGATAGGTGTTGATGACCTGGCTTCCGAAGAACGAGGGCTGCAGCTCAACGATTCGGACGCTGGCTTTCCGATAGAGCTCATCGCGTTCCGGACCGACAGCCATGCCGCGACCTTTGTCGAGAAGCGAGTCAACCTCGGCATCCTTGAAGTATTCCGACGCCGAGAACTGACCGTGCCGGGACGAGTGGTAGATGTTGTAGAGGTACGCGTCCGGGTCCGGCGTGCGCGCGAAGGTATAGACCTGCGCGAACATCGGCGAAGTCTCCGCCTTAGCAACCTGCTGCGTGAACAGCGTCCAGGGCAAGCGCTGGATCTCGGACTTGAAGCCGAGCTCCGCCCAGTTCTGCTGCATCATCAGCGCAAAGCGCTCTTCTTTCGCCACGTCTGCGATCCAGGTGATCTGAAGCGTGTGATCGCCGGGCTTGTACTTGCACTTGGCAAGCTCCGCCTTGGCCTTTTCCATGTCACGCTTGGCGAACGCCGGGCTCGACTCGTTGTAGCCGGGCATCGACAGAAGGAGCGGACCCTTGGAGGGGACGGCGCCCCGGACGTTGCCGACGTTTTCGATGGCGTGCATCGTCTCGTAATCGACCGCGAAGGCCAGCGCGCGACGGCAAAAGACGTCGTCGACGGGCGGCTTCGTGGTGTTCACTTTGACGAAGAACTGAGCGAGGCCCGGCTCGGAAGCCAGCGTCACACCCTTGGCGCTCGTCATCGCGACTTTGGTCTCGGTGGCGATGAAGCTGCGGACGAGATCGGTTTCGCCGCGCTGAATTTTGGTCAGCACGGTCGGATCGATTTCGCCGTAGGTCATGCGCACGACGTCCGGGGCCTTCTTGGGCACGCCCAGGAAATAGCCGTCGAACTTCTTCATCTCGGTGCGTTCGTCGTTCTTGTGGTAGGTGACCTGATAGGCGCCGGTGCCGGCTTCGTTGGTGTTCAAGAACTTGGAGCCGTAATCACCAAACTCGCCGTAGTTCCCCGCTTCCTTCTTCGACATCACCAGCTTGCTGTCGGTGATATAGAGACGGGTCAGCGAGACGATGAACGACGTATAAGGCTTGGTCAGTTTGACACTGACCGTTGTCGGGTTCGGGGCACTAACCGAATCGACCCAGCCCGTAAACAGATACGCGAAGCCCGTGTTCAGGGCGAGCGTCCGCTTCATTGAGAAGACGACGTCGTCAGCGGACATCACGTTGCCGCTGTGGAACTTGACGTTGGGCTTCAGCGTGATCGTGTAGGTGAGACCGTCGGCGTTCGCTTCGATCTTCTCGGCGAGATGCGGCTTCATCTCCTTGGACTTCCCATCGAGGGATGGGAACACCAACGTGTCGTAGACGTTGTACATGAGGATCGAGTCAGCGACGATCACAGCCTTTTGCGGGTCGAGCTCGGCGGTGTTGCCTTCGCTGATCCGAAGCACAGTCTGTGCTCCCGCCGATCCCGCGAAGCCCACAAGCGCCGCGACCGCGACAGCCGATAGTAAACGAGTCATGGACAATCCTCCCAAACCGTTGAGCGACCGGGGCTGCCCCGACGCGATGAGAGGCGAGGTTTCGCTCTCTCAAGATCGGACGCCTTTTGTCGCGACTAGGATAGTGACGGAAAAGCTAACCCAAGATCAAGGGCCGACCGGCTGAGGACGGCCCCAAAAAGGACAGCAAGCTTGCGCAAACGAAGACCCCCGCCGTCCTCCTGAACCGGAGGCGGCGGGGGTCTGATTCCGCTCGTATCGTGAGTGGTTTACGACTTCACGGCGATGAGGCGGAAGATGAAGTTTCCGCCCATGAGTCCGGTGTTCAGCTTCGGATCTTCAAGCGTCGGAACGCTGACGCTGTCGCGCTTCGCATAGAGATTGACGACCTGGTAGCCGTAAATGGACGGCTGCAGATCGACGATGCGACGGACGAGCTTCTTATAGTGCTCGTCGCGGGCCGGGCCGTTCGGCATGGCGCGCCCTTCGTCGAGCATCTTGTCGACCTCGGCATCCTTGAAGTACTCGGCGGCCGAGAACTGACCGTGCTGCGACGAATGGTAGATGTTGTAGAGATACGAGTCCGGGTCCGGCGTCCGCGCGTTGGAGTAGAGCTGCTGGACCATCGGCGTGGTTTCGGCCTTCGCGACCTGCTGGTACCACAGCGGCGAGGGTAGACGCTCGACATCGCCTTGGAACCCGAGCTCGCCCCAATTTTGCTGCAACAGAAGCGCGATGCGCTCTTCCTTCGCGACTTCGGCCAGCCAGGTGATCTGGATCCGGTGGCTGCCAGGCTTGTGCTTGCATTGGGCTAGATGGGCTTTGGCCTTTGCCATGTCCTGCTTTTCGAACGCGGGCATGGTTGGATCGAAGCCCTTCATCGAGTCGAGGAGGGGGCCACGCGACGGCCGGGCGCCTTGGATGTCGCCGATGGTTTCGATGCCGCGCAACGCTTGGTAATCGACGGCGAGGGCGAACGCCTTACGACACTGGACGTCATCGAATGGCGGTTTCGTGTTGTTCAACTTGATGAAGAAAGCGGCAATGCCGGCTTCCTGCAGATGGGTGACGCCCTTGATCGCGCCCAGCGCCTTCTTGGTCTCGGGCGAGATCCACTGGTTGACGATGTCATGTTCGCCACGCTGCATGAGCGTGAGGATCGTCGGCTCCTTAAGGCCGTAAGCCATCCGCACCGTGTCAGGGGCGGTGGGCACGAACGGCAGGAAGTAGCCGTCGAACTTCTTCATGACCGTCAGTTCGTCAGGCTTGTGCGACTCGACACGGTAGGCGCCGGAGCCGGCGTCGTTCGTGTTCAAGAATTTTTGGCCGTAGTCGCCGAAATCGCCGAACGTGCCAGCTTCCTTCTTCGACATGACCAGTTTGCTGTCGACGATGCCGAGCCGCGTCAGCGATGCATAGAAGCTCGTGTAAGGCTTAGAGAGCTTGATGACGACGGTGCGGGCGTCCTTAGCTTGAGCGCTTTCGATCCAGCCGCGAAACAGATAGGCGAAGCCGCGGTTGATCGCGAGAGCCCGATCCAGCGAGAACACAACGTCCTCGGAGGTGACAGGGTTACCCGAATGGAACTTGAGGTTCGGACGCAGCGTGACCGTGTAGGTCGTGCCGTCGATGTCGATCTTCTCCGCCAAGTGCGGGCGGAACTCATTGGTGTTGGAATCGATGGCGGGGAACACGAGCGTATCGTAGATGTTGTAGAGCAGCATCGAATCGGCGACGTCGCTCGCAATGTGCGGATCGAGCTCGCCAATGCCGGTTTCGTCAGTGCGTAGCACCCTTTCGGCGGCATAGGCCGTGGACATGGACAAAAGTCCAAATGCCGCGGCAACCGCGAATAAACGCTTCATGGTAATCTCCTTGTCCCGGTGAATTTTTAGAAGTCGATGCCGGCGATGAGGGATGCTACGCCGACCGGCAGTTACCATTCAATCATGCGAGCATCGCCGCCTAATGATCAAGGCCATTTGGGAGTTAGCGGCATTCCAAATTAAGCCAACGGTTGTTGCGTCGCGATTTGCGCTGCCGCTAGAGTGGCCCCAACGTGGGAAACAATATGAAGGTTGCGACGATCCCGCGCCCGGGTGGGCCAGAGGTCTTCAAATTCATCGATCTGCCGAAGCCCGTGCCCGGCCCGGAACAGCTTCTGGTCCGGGTTCGCGGCGTTGGCCTCAACCGCGCCGATAGCCTGCAGCGCCTGGGGCATTATCCGATGCCACCCGGTGTCGCCAATGTCCCTGGCCTCGAACTGGCCGGCGAAGTCGCCGCGGTGGGCGCCAAGACAAAAGGGTTTCGCAAAGGCGACAACGTGATCGGCCTGGTGGCCGAGGGCGCCTACGCCGAATACGCGTTGGTTGACTATGGGCTCGCGGTTCACATGCCGAAGGGCTGGAGCTTCGCCGACGGCGCGTCGGTGATCGAAGTCTTCTGCACGGCCCATGAGACCGTCTTCATTCTCGGTGAACTCAAGCGGGGTGGCGCGATGTTTCTGCACGCCGCGGCCAGCGGTGTCGGAACGGCCGCGTTGCAGATGGCAAAACACGCTGGCGCGGCTGTCTATGGCTCGGCCGGAACGGACGCCAAAGTCGCGCGGCTCAAGAAGATGGGTATCGATCTCGCCGTGAACTACAAGACCACCGACTTTGCGGAAGCGGTCATGCAGGTCACGGACGCCGGTGGCGTCGACATGGTCGAGGACTTCAGCGGCGGCCCGAGCTTGGCCCGGAACCTTGCCATCCTGCGCGAGACCGGCCGGTTGGTCATTGTTGGCGCTCTCGGTGGCTCGGATGCCGAGCTCGACAGCAGTCCGATCCTTCGCAAGCGCCTCAAAATTCTGGGCTTCACGTTGCGCGCCCAGACGCTTGCCGACAAGCGCGCCATCGTCGGGCGGTTTCGTGATCTGTGGTTGCCACTTCTGGCCAAGGGCGCGATCAAACCGATCGTCCACGCCGCCTTGCCGTTCGCGCAAGTCGCCAAGTCCCACGCCATGATGGACGCCAACGAGAACTTCGGAAAAATCGTTCTCACGATCGATTAGGAGCGTCATGAAAGTCGTTTCGATCCGGCGGCCCGGCGGGCCCGACGTTCTCTCTCTTATCGATATTCCAAAGCCGAAGCCGGGACCGGAGGATCTTTTGGTGCGGGTCCGCGCCGCCGGCATAAATCGGGCCGATTGTCTGCAACGCGAGGGGCGCTATCCGATGCCGCCCGGCGTCGGCAACGTGCCCGGCCTCGAAGTTGCGGGCGAAGTCGAGGCGGTCGGCGGCAAGGTCAAAGGCTTCCGCAAAGGCGACAAGGTTTTCGGTCTGATCGCCGAAGGCGGCTATGCCGAATACGCCATCGTGGATCACGGTCTCGCGGTTCCTCTGCCGAAAGGTTGGAGCTTCACCGCCGGCGCCGCGGTCATCGAAGTTTTCCTGACCGCGCAAGAAACGGTGTTCGGCCTCGGCGAGCTGAAGAAAGGTCAGTCGATGCTGTTGCACGCCGCGGGCAGCGGTGTCGGTACGGCGGCTCTACAGATGGCGAAGCACGTTGGTGCGACGGTCTACGCGCTGGCGGGGTCGCAACAGAAGCTAGATCGTCTGCGAGCAATGGGCGCGGACTTCGTCTGGAACTACAAAATCTATGACTTCGTCGAGGAAGTATTGCGCGCCAGCAAGGGCGAAGGCGTCGATCTCGTCGAGGATTTCACCGGCGTTCCGAACCTGATGCGCAACATCGCCGTCCTGAAGGTCGCCGGACGACTGGTTCTGGTCGGAACCCGCGGTGGGCCGAGCGGCGACTTCGACATCGCGCCGATGTTCCGCAAACGACTGCAGGTCATAGGGTTCACCATGCGCGCCCAGTCAGCGGTCCATCTTCGAGCGGTTCCGCACCACATGGATGCCGCCGCTTGCCAAGGGCGCGATCAAGCCTGTGGTGCACGCAGCGCTGCCCGTGGCCCACGTCGCTAAGGCTCATGCCATGATGGAAGCCGACGAAAATTTAGGAAAGATCGTGCTGACATTTGACTGAGAGTTTTGCTCGCCGGGCGGCAATTGCTGCGGTTCGGACGGGTGGCTAGACTGATCAATAAACGCAAAGGGGAAACGGCTATGCGGGTCATCACCATCCCAAAGCCCGGCGGACCGGAAGTCTTCACCATCGTGAAGATGCCGACGCCGAAGCCGGGGCCGGAACAGCTTCTCGTCCGCGTCCTCGGGATTGGACTCAACCGCGCCGATTCCGCGCAGCGCCAAGGCCGCTATCCGATGCCGCCGGGCATCGGCAACATTCCCGGCCTCGAAATCTCGGGCGAAGTCGAAGCGCTAGGTCCCAAGGCCAAAGGCTTCCGTAAGGGCGACAAGGTCATCGCTCTGGTGGCCGAGGGCGGATATGCCGAGTACTGCCTGGTCGATCACGGTCTTGCCGTGCCGATGCCGAAAGGCTGGAGCTTCGCCGACGGCGCGGCGGTCATCGAGGTGTTCTTGACCGCGCAAGAGACCGTCTTCGGCTTGGGTGAACTTAAGAAGGGACAGGGGCTGCTGCTTCACGCCGCTGCGAGTGGCGTAGGAACGGCGGCCCTGCAAATGGCGAAGCACGAAGGCGCGACCGTTTACGCGCTGGCCGGCTCGCAGCAGAAGCTCGACAAGCTCCGCGCTATGGGCGCGGACTTTGTCTGGAATTACAAAATTTACGACTTCGTCGAAGAAGTGCTGCGGGCCAGCAAAGGCGAGGGCGTCGACGTCGTCGAAGATTTCACCGGCGTGCCCAACATGATGCGCAACATCGCCGTCCTGAAGGTTGCTGGGCGCTTAGTCCTAGTCGGCGGCCTGCTGGGATCGACGGGCCCCTTCAACATCATGCCGATGTTTCGCAAGCGTTTAAAAATCTTGGGCTTCACGCTGCGCGCGCAATCGCTCGCCAATAAGCGGGCGATCGTGCAACGCTTCCGCGACAAATGGTTGCCGCTGTTGGCGAAGGGTACGATCAAGCCTGTCGTCCACGCAGCGCTGCCATTCGCTGACGTCGCGAAGGCCCATGCTATGATGGACGCCGACGAGAACTTCGGAAAAATTATTCTCACGATCGATTAAGCCACAGTCAAAAACGCAGCGAAGAAACAGGGAGGATTCCATGGCTAGCACCTCGGGACGGTATCGCGTCGGCATCGACATCGGCGGCACGTTCACCGATTTCTTTCTCCATAACGGGAGCACCGGCGAATTCCGCCTGCACAAGTGTTTGACCACGCCAGGGGACCCGTCGGCGGGCGCTCTGAACGGTCTCGACGAGCTGTTGAAAGCGGCGGGCATCGGCTACGGCGATCTCGTCCATCTCGTCCACGGGACGACGCTCGTCACCAATGCCCTGATCGAGCGGCGCGGTGCGAAGACGGCGCTGCTGACGACGCGGGGCTTTCGCGACATTCTCGAAATGGGTATCGAGCAACGTTACGACATCCATGATCTGTTCCTGACCTTCCCCGAGGCCTTGGCACCGCGCGCGCTCCGTCGCGAGATCAACGAGCGTCTCGATCACAACGGCAACGTCGTGACCGCTCTCGATCTCGATCAGGTGCGACGCGAGCTCCGTTTCCTCGCTGGACAGAAGGTGCAGGCGGTCGCTGTCTGCTTCATCCATGCCTACAAAAATCCGGTCCATGAAAAGGCCGTGAAGGCGCTGATCGAGCGCGAGTTCGCCGAATTCTCGGTGTCGATCTCGAGCGAAGTGCAGCCCGAAATTCGCGAATACGAGCGGACCTCGACCACGGTCGCGAACGCCTACGTCCAGCCTTTGATGGATAGCTACGTGTCGCGTCTCGATGCGGAGCTGATCCAGCGCGGCTTCAAGGGCAAGTTCCACATGATGCAGTCGTCGGGTGGTTTGGCGTCGCCGAAGATGGCGGCCGAATTTCCAGTCCGACTTTTGGAATCAGGCCCAGCCGGCGGCGCTCTTGTGACGTCGTTCTTTGGCGGCCGCGTCGGCATGAAGGACGTCATTTCCTTCGACATGGGCGGCACCACCGCCAAGGCTTGCTTGATTCAAAACGGTCGCGCCGACATCGGGCCCCTCATGGAAGCGGCTCGGGTCCATCGCTTCAAGAAGGGCAGCGGCATTCCGATCAAGGCGCCGGTCATCGACATGATCGAGATCGGTGCGGGCGGTGGTTCGATCGCCCGCATCGACAGCGTCGGCCTTTTGAAAGTCGGCCCGGAAAGCGCTGGCGCCGTTCCAGGTCCTGCCTGTTACGGCCAAGGCGGAACCGAGCCGACCGTGACCGACGCTAATCTTATGCTCGGCTATCTCGATCCGGGCTTCTTCCTCGGTGGGCGTATGAAGCTCGACCGCTCCGCGGCCGAACGTGCCGTCGCCTCAGTCGCGAAACCGCTCAAGCTTTCGACGATCGAAGCCGCCTGGGGCATCTACAACATTGTCTGTGAAGGCATGGCCGCCGCGGCCCGCGTTCACATCGTCGAGAAGGGGCGTGATCCGCGTCGCTATTCGTTCGTCGCCATGGGTGGCGCCGGACCGGCTCACGCGGCGCGCGTCGCCCGCATCCTCGGCGTCTCCGAGGTATTGGTGCCGCCGGCGTCGGGCGCCGCTTCAGCGCTCGGCTTCCTCGTCGCGCCGACGAGCTTCGAATACATCCGGTCGTACCCGTGTCTCCTCGACGACATGGATTCGAATGCGGTCAATAAAGTGCTCGCCGATCTCGAAGCCGAAGGGCGGACACGTCTCAAGGATGCTGGCGTCGATCCCAAGAAAATCACGGTCATGCGCAGCGCCGAGATGCGTCTCTCGGGGCAAATGCACGAAATCACCGTGCCGTTGCCGAACGCGAAGTTGGGTGCCAAGAATCTCGTCGCCGTCAAGAAAGCGTTCTCGAAGGAATACAGCCGCCTCTACACCAAGATCTATCAGGGCACGAAGATTCAAGCCGTCAACTGGCGCGTCCTCTGCAGTGGGCCGGTGCCCTCGACGCGTCTCGCCCGTCAGGCGGGAAAAACCGTGGCCCAGGCGGCACGCAAGGGCAGCCGGCGCGCCTACTTCCCGGAATCCAAGGGTTACGTCGAAGCCACGATCTACGACCGCTACAGCTTGAAGCCAGGCGCTCGCGTCAAAGGTCCCGCCATCATCGAAGAGAGCGAGGCCACGACCATCATTCCGCCCGGCGACTTCCTGACGGTCGACAAGCACTTGAACTTGCGGATCGCCATTGGCGGCACAAAGAAGTTGAAAGCGGTTGTTTCCTCAAAGACGCCGCTCAAGGCGGCGATCGCGAAGATCGAGGCCGATCCGATCGGGCTCGAGATCATGTGGAGCCGCTTGATCAATATCGCCGAGGAATGCTGGACGACGGTCATCCGCACCGCGTTCTCGTTGATCATCGGCGAGGCCCAGGACTTCGCTTGCGAGATCCTCGACGGCACCGGCAAGCAGCTCGTGCATTCGCCGCGTGCCATGCCGGTCTTCAACCTGACGCTGCCGATTGCCGTGCAATCGATGATCGAGAAGTATCCGCCGGATAAACTGAAGCCCGGTGACGTCCTGATCACCAACGATCCGTGGAAGTGCGCCGGCCACCTCTTCGACATCGCCATTGCGACGCCGGTCTTCCACAAAGGCAAGATCGTGGCGATCGTCGGCAACGTCGGCCACGTCGCCGATATCGGCGGCACCAAGGACAGCTTCCACGCCCGCGAGCTGTACGAAGAAGGCTTGCAGATTCCGCCCCTCAAGCTGTTCATCGAGGGCAAGCCCAACGAAGACGTCTTCGCGATGATCGCGGAGAACGTCCGGAACAACGACCAGGTACTCGGCGACATCCACGCTCTCGTCAGCGCCAACATGGTCGGCGCGCAGCGCATCCTGGAATTCATCGAAGAATACGGGATGTACGACCTCGAGGCGTTGGCCGCCGTAATCCAAGGCCGAGCCGAACGGGCCATGCGGGCCGCGATCCGGCGCATCCCCGACGGCGTCTACAAGAACGAAGTCTGGAACAATTCGCTCGGCGAACGGGCCCGGTTCCCGATCAAGATCACCGTCAAAGGCGACGAACTCGAAGTCGACTTCGAGGGTGCGCCACCGGTGGCGCCGCGCGGTGGCATCAACTGCACGCTCAGTTACACCAAGGCGCACGCCAGTTATCCGCTGAAGTGTCTGTTGTCGCCCGAGGTTCCCGGCAACGAGGGCAGCTATCGTCCGCTGACCATCAAGGCGCCGGAAAATTCGATCATGAACGCGCCGAAGCCGGCGGCGGTGAACGTCCGGACCCATACCGGCTGGTACGTCGCCCCCAACGTCTTCATGGCCCTGGCGCCGGTCGCGGCGAAGCAGGTCCAAGCCTTCACGGGCTTGCCGTGGGGCGGCGGGTTCTACGGTATCGGCGCCGACGGCAAGGTCTACAACGACCATCTGTTCCAGGGCGGCGGGCAGGGCGCGTCGGCGTTCGGCGACGGCAAGTCGGCACTGATGTTTCCGACGAGCGCCGCCAACACCTCGGTCGAAGTCTTCGAGGTGCGTACGCCGACGATCGTTCTCGACAAAGCCTACATCACCGACAGCGCCGGTCCGGGCAAACAGCGCGGTGGCTTCGGCCAGTACTTGCGGGTTCGTAAGCTCGAAAACGACGGCCGGTCGGTGCTCGGCAGCTTCCATCCGATGGGCGTCGATGTGAAAACGCCAGGCCTCTTCAAAGGCAAGGCTGGTCACACCGCGCAAGTCGTCGTCCGCGATCCAAAGGGCGATATCTTGTCGGATCTCGGGCCCGGCGCGCTGATCTCGCTGACGACGCCCAACCAGATCGTCGAGCTTCGGCTCGGCGGCGGGTCGGGTTTCGGTGATCCGTTGGAGCGTCCGATCGAGGCCGTGCAGCGCGATCTGGACGGCGGCTACATCACCGCCGAAGCGGCAACCCGCGATTACGGCTGCGTCGTCGGTGCCGAGGGCGTGATCGACGCCAGCGCGACCGAACGAACCCGGGAAACGCGGCTCAAGACCCCGCAGCCGGCGGAATAGGCGTAACCACCGATCCGCTGGTGGCCCGCGGTGTTTCGCCGCGGGCCTGGGATTCCCGATAGGCGATGTACGTGGCCGCGCCGAAGATGACCGCGCCGCCAAGCCACGTCCAAATGTCGGGTATCTCGGCGAACGCAAAAAAGCCGATCGTCGCCATCCAGGGCAGCTTGAGGAAGTCGAGCGGCAGGATGGCCGTGGCGTCAGCTTCTTTGAAGGCTTGGCTTAGCGTCATCTGACGGGCCAGCCCGACAAGGCCGAGACTGGCGAGCCAGATCCATTCTTCCGTCGTTGGCATGCGCCAGACCGGAATCGCCGCGATCATCGTCAGCGGCGTGTTGATGAGTCCGACATAGAGCGTGATCGTCAGTGTCGAGTCGGTGCGCGACAGCGCCTTGATCGCAATCATCGTCGCGCCCCACGAAAAAGAGAAGCCGAGGACGATCAGCGCACCCAGGTCGAGTTCGACGACGCCGGGGCGGAAGACGAGCCACGTACCGCTAAATCCGACGACCAGTGCGGCGATGCGTCGCGTCCGGATCGCCTCGCCGAGCGCGACGAGAGCCAACACCGTGGCGAACAACGGCGCCGAGAAGCTCAAGGCCGCGACCTTAGCGAGTGGGGTCAGCTTGATCGCCGAGGTCATGCACAGCGTGGCCAGTGTGTTGCAAAGCCCACGCCAGGCATGGAGGCCGGGACGTGTCGTACGCAGCGTTTTCCACCCATTGCGATAAAACATCGGCAACAAGAACAGCAAGCCGAAGAACGAATGGGCAAAGGCGATCTCGAAGGGATGCAGCGTCGTCGTCAGATGTCGGACCATCGAATTGAAGATGCCGACCAGGAACGTCGAGATGAGCATCCAGCCCATGCCGCGGAGAGTCGAGGGCGAGCGCAGCCACGGCACGAGGCGGGCGAGCATGGAGAAAGCCTTTCGATGTGAGGGCGTCGACGACGGGCGGGAGTGTAACGTCCGATCCGGAAGAGTGCGAGCGCTTCGCGTTCCGAGCCGACGGCGGTCCTACTTCGTACGTTCCCGGTACACCAGAGCGAACGCGGCCGCGAATATGACGGTGCCGCCGACCCAGGTCCAAGCGTCGGGGCTTTCGCCGAAGGCGATATAGCCGAGGATTGCGGCCCAGATGAGCCGCGTGAAATCGAGCGGCGTAACGACCGTAACATCGGCAAGCCGATAGGCATGGGCCTGGCAGAAGTGGGTGAGGCTGCCGCAGAGCCCAAGTCCGAACAGCAGCAGGAACTCGGTCGCGGTCGGGGTTCGCCAGAAGGGGATCGCAAACATCAGCGAGAACGGGGCCGCCATCAGGCTCGTATAGACCGTGACGGTGAAGGCCGAGTCGGTGCGGACCAGCGATTTGACGGTCAGAATGCCGATGGCTCCGACGACCGATCCAGTGAGTGCCATGATCGAACCGAAATCGATCGGAATGATGCCGGGCCGAAGGATGATCAGCGTCCCGACCAGGCCGATCAGCAGCGCCACGACACGGGCGGCGCGCAATGGCTCGTGAAAGAACACGATCACGCCGACCGTCGCGAAGAGCGGCATCGAGAAGCTGAGGGCGGTTACCGTCGCGATCGAGGCGTAGCCGAGCGCCGTGAAGAACATGATCGTGATTCCAGACAGGATCGCGCCATAGACGGCGAAAAGGCCCAGGCGCTTGGTGCGAAGCGGGGCAAAGCCGTGCCGGATCACCCAAGGCGCGAGTACGACGCAGCCGAACACGGCCCGAAAGAACGACATCATGAACGGGTCCATGGTGAACCGAAGTTCCCGGATGAACACGCTCATGATCGTGCCGGTTAGCGCCGAGGCCGCCATGAACCCCATGCCGGCCACATTGGATTGCGGCCGGTCTGGCGGGGCCGGAGCGTCCCGTGAGGAGGCGGACTCGCTCATGCGACCATGGGACAGGACGGGATGGCGCGGGCGATAGTCGGCATACGGCTGGTCTCGCCGCCTTGGCTGCTGAATGCTAAAGTCGCATCATACTCGGAAAGCTGCTGCACAAAGGGGAGAGCGTCGTGGCGAAGCCGAAGGTCTATGGACGGGCCAGTTCCGGAAACGTCCAAAAAGTTATGTGGACCTGCGCGGAAGCCGGTCTGGACGTCGAACGAATCGATGTCGGCCTGCAATTCGGGGGCAACAACGAGCCTTGGTACAAAAAACTCAATCCGAATGGCTTGGTGCCGTGTTTCGTCGACGGCGATTTCGCGCTGTGGGAATCGAACACGATCATCCGCTACGTCGCCGAGCACTACGGCAATCGTAAGCTTTTCCCCGAGGATCAGAAGGTCCGTGCCGTCGCCAGCCAATGGATGGACTGGGCGAACACCTATCTTGGCATTCCGTTTGGACCGATGTACTTGGGCATGGTCCGCACCCCGCCCGAGAAGCGCGACTTGAACCACCTCGAGTCGCTGCGCAAGGAGTCGGCGAAGCGGTTCCAGATACTCGATCAGCGTCTTGGCGAGGTGCCCTATCTCGCCGGCAAAGAGTTCACGATGGCCGACATTGCCTTCGGCTATTTCGCGAACCGCTGGTTTAATCTGCCGATCGAACGGCCGACGCTGAAGAACTGGGAAAATTGGTTCGCGCGAATGAAGGAACGTCCGGCGTACATGACTCACGTCATGTTGCCGCTGACCTAGGCGTCAGGCGGGAAGGGTGAAGGGCGGCGAGTCGGCAGGCGGCTCGACGCCCATCCCCAGCAGCAACATCGCGAACATGGCGTAGTAGGCGTTGAGAGCGATGAGCTCGACGGCGCCTTCTTCGCCCCAACGGGCCACGGCCTTGCGGAACCCCGGCTCGCTGAGTTGGCGGTTCGTGTGGATGTCGGTCGAAATTTCGTAGATCAGCGCTTCGTCCGCGTCTTTGAATGTCGGAACGCGTCGCGCCGCGATTGCCGCCATGATGTCGCGATCGAGCCCGGCTTTGGCGGCCAAGGGCGCATGGGCGTACCACTCGTAGGCCGCATTCCAGGCCCGTGCCGTCACCAAGATCGAGAGCTCGCGAAGCCGCTCGGAAAACGGCCCGCCGAAGCGGGTGTGCTCGCCGAGCTTCTGAATACGGTCAGCGAGATCCGGCGCCCAGAGAAGCGCTTGATAGGCCGGACTTACCCGTTTGCGCGGTCCCGCAGCGATAGCGTCGAAGGCCAGGCGTTGCGCCGGGCTCAATTGATCCGGCGCCGGAAGCGGCGGAAGCCGGCTCATCGCGTCCGCTTGGCGCGCAATTTGATCGGCGTCTTGGCGCCCTTCGGCATCGCGATCTCGTAGCCGTTGATGATGAAGGACAGGGTCGTATAGAAGCCGAGCGTCGTGATGACCTCGAGCAATCCCTTGTCACCGATGAGCTTGCGAGCTCGTTCGAAGGTCGCGGCGCGGACGAAGCGGGTTTCCAGGAACTCGCGGCAAACTTCGTAGGTCGCGTTTTCGTCGGCTTTCTTGAAGCGCGGCGGCTTGCCGGCGCAGAGGCGGGCCAGAGCCTTAGGATCGAGCCCGGCATCGAGAGCCATCTTCTCGTGCGCGAACCATTCGAAGGGCGTTTGCCAATGGATGGAGTTCGTCAGGATGACGATCTCGCGAACCCGCAACGGGATGGTGCCTTCGTTGCGAAGGATCTGGTTGATGCTGTTGACGCAATGGCCGAGCGCCGGGTGCATGAGATAGGCGCGGAACGGACCTTCGCGCCGTTCCCAGGATCCGGTCGTCAGCCATTTGACGTAGCTGCGATACGTGGCGGTTTTTTGAGCGGGAATTTTCTTGGCTAGGCGACTCATGAGCGGACTCTCCACAGTCGTCGGATCAGTTGCATTTCGAGGTGAGACCGCCATCGACGACAATGTCGGCGGCGGTCACGTATTTGGCTTCGTCCGACGCCAGAAACAGTGCGGCGTAGGCCACGTCCCAGGCATCGCCCATGTGACCCATGGGAATGCGCTTCTGACGCTCGGCGAGCATGCCCTGGAAATCGCCGCCGCGGTATTGCTTGGCGAGGCGGGTGTCGACGAGCGGCGTGTGCATCTGCCCGGGAATCACACAGTTGCAGCGGATCCCTTTGCGCGCGTAATTAACTCCGAGCGCTTTGGTGAACTTGATCAGCCCGGCCTTGGCCGAGTCATAGGCGATATGGAAGTGACCGGTGAACGACAGGCCCGAGACCGAGGCGACGTTGATGATCGAGCCCTTTCCCTGGCGCTCCATCACCGGCAAAGCGTGTTTGCAAGCGAGGAAGACGTGCTTCAGGTTGTAGTTCATCTGCCGATCCCAGACCTCTTCGGTCATTTCGACAGGGCCGCCGGGTTCGGAGCCGCCGACGTTGTTGTGAAGGATGTCGATGCGACCGAAAGCGGCGACGCAAGCATCGATCATGCCTTTGACATCGGCATCCTTGGTGACGTCGGCCTTGTGGACGCGGCAGGTGCCGCCTTCCTTGGCGATGATGTCACGAGTGTCTTCGGCGGCTTTCTCGTTGATGTCGACGGCGAGGATCTTGGCACCCTCGCGCGCGAACAGGACGGCGGCGGCTTTGCCGTTGCCCCACCCGGGACCGACCGTTCCCGCTCCAGTGATGATCGCGACTTTGTCTTGAAGACGACCCGGCATTCACATTCTCCCCAATCGATTGGCGGCCTTGGTTTGCATACCTCGTCGAGGCTGTCCAGGGGCCGGCCGTCATGAAGGCGGTCGTTGCGCCGCTCCTGCTCTTGACACTGGCCGAGATGGGGGGCGCCGTCGGCCTGTTCGCGGTCCCGGTTTTCGCGCCTGCCGCCGCGGCCGATCTCGGGATCGATCCGAATTGGATCGGGGCGTTCACTGGCCTTGCGTTCGTGACCGCTATGTTCGCCACGGCGCTGGGCGCGAGCTTGATCGGCCGCTACGGGCCGATCCGGACCACCCAGTTCGGCCTGGTTCTGATGGCGGCGACGTTCGTTCTCCTGACCAGCGCTTGGCTGCCGGCCTTCGTCCTTGGCAGCGTGTGCGTCGGGATGGCCTACGGCCAACTGCCGGCCGCCGCGGCTCAAGTGTTGGCCGCGGTCAGCCCGTCACGATCGATGGGAATCGTTTTCGCGGTCAAACAATCGGGCAACCCGATCGGCGGCGTTCTCGCCGGCGCCGTGGTGCCTGTGCTGGCCGTCGGCTTCGGTTGGCAGGTCGCGTGCGTGGCTGTCGCGGTACTGTGCCTAAGTCTTGCCGCCTGCCTTCAGCTCTTGCGGGACACCTTCGATCTCGACCGCCATCCGGATCGGCGTCTGACGTTGCGCGGAATGGCCGAACCGTGGCGACTCGTGCTCCGCAATCCCAAGCTCCGGCCGCTCGGGCTCACCGGCATTACGTTCGCGGCGTTGCAAACCTGCATCTCGATGTATCTCGTCGTCTATCTGGTGCAGGATTTGAAATACGACCTGGTTACGGCCGGATTGGTGCTGGCCATTTCGCAAGGCACCGGAATGGCCAGCCGACTGATTCTTGGTGTGATGTCAGGAACGGTCATCGACGGCCGCCGATTGTTCGGGTTGACCGGGCTGGCCATGTCGCTGGCTGCGTCCGTTCTGTTGGTTGTGACGCCCGAGTGGCCGCTGATGGCGATCATGATTCTCGGCGCCATCCTCGGCGGGTCGTCGACGGGATGGGGAGGGATCTTGATGGGCGAGCTCGCCCGGCGTGCGCCACCCGGCGAGGCCGGCCGCGCCGCCGGCGGTGGTGCGTCGATTGCCTTCGTCGGCGGAATCATGGGTCCTATGACGCTGGGCGCATTGGTTTGGGCGACCGGTAGCTACGGCGCCGGGTTCTTCGTGCTGGCCTTGGTGGCCTTGGGACCGAGCTTGCTGTTGTCGAGGCCGGCCCCGAAGGAATGAGCCGCTCTAGATTTTGCGAGCTCGGAACGCCATACGTTTTTGGTTGAAGCCCGGGTTGAGCGGAAGTCGCTCGGCGTGAAGGCCGGCGCGACGGGCCAAAGCGATGAAGTCCGCTTCGGTGTAATTGGTCAGACCCAGATTGGCGCGTAGCCGGCGGTAATCCGAAAAGAACGTTCGCACCAAACCGATCAGAGCCGCGCCGAGAAATCCATGACGTGCGGCGGGTCCGAGCAGCGCCACGAGATCGGCCACGAGATCGGCCTCCGGCGGGATCACGTCGCCGACCAAGATGGCGCCGTCCGGCGTCAAGACGGTCCGCATGCGTTCGAGCAAGCCTACGAGATCGTCGCGGCCGATGTATTGCGCTACCGAAATCATCACGATGGTATCGACACTGGCCGCAGGACGCGTCGTCCAGGCCGCCTCATCGAGAACCACAATATTGGCGGCTCCTGCGAAGCGCGATGCCAGTCGTTGGCAAACTGCCGGTGCCGCGTCGTAGAGGAGAAGCGTCGCGCCGGTCGCTTTGGCTAACGTCGGCGCGGCGAGGGCGTCGCCGCAGCCGAAATCAAGGACGCGGCGGCCGGGGGCCGTACCGATCAATCGGGCAACATCCTGCGCGATCCGATCGCAATGGACGCGAAGATGACGATCGTTGACGTAGATGTTGGGAGAACCGCTCCAGAAATCGAGCCACGTCGTCATGAGCGGTCACGCGACGCGACGATAGGGCGTCACTTCTTGGCGGGTGTCGGCGCTTTCGATGTCGCCGCATTGCGGCGCAGGACGCGAAGGTCGCGCACTACGCCAATGGTAGCGCCCATCCGGGCGACGGTGAACACGATCGGGGCGCGTGGATAGGCGCGCTGGCAGCCGATATGAGTCGATGTCACGAAGAAGTCGGCTTGGTCCCATCGGTTCGCGTACATAATGCCCGACGGCAGGCTTTCATTGATCAGACGGCCACCGCACATTGCCACGCGGTAGGTTAACTGGGGATGGCCCTCGTCCGGTTTCTCTGCTTTGACCAGTTCGACGATGCCTTGGATCGCTTCGGGCGCGATGTTGGACCAATAATCCGTATCCCAGCGCCCGACGGCGCCAGGCAAGCCACCGACAAGGATGTTGTAGGACAGGTATTGGTGCGGATGCAGCGCGATGATTTCGGCGGCTTGCGAAAGACCGCCCACACCTAAGATCGCGCCAAGCCCGATGACAACGGCCCGTCCGCGTTCGGCCGCTAGGACCAGCAGGCGCTCGAACCCGAGCGCGGCGAGCACCATGAGGGGCGGCACGACGAACAGAAAGTGGCGCAAGCCCGAATAGAGATAGGGCTTGGTCGCGATCGCGTAGGCCAACGGAAAGAATGTCGCCGCGACCAGCAGAAACCGCGCCATATCGTGGCCGATGGTATGCCCATCAAAGGCGTGCCCGGTCCGGTAACGGCGCCAAACATCGGTGGCCTTGAACAGCATGTCAGCGCCAAGTCCGACCAGAGCAAAGATCGGCATACGGACAATGAAATAGACGGGCGCATAGTTCGGCGGCACGGCGTACATCTTGATCACGCGGCCGTCGAACAGCGTGTCGATGTTGTGCTTGAAATGCGAGAAGGCCTTGAGGGCGATGATCGGATTGAGCGGCGCGAGCACCGCCCAGGGCCAGAAGAAGGCCATGATCGCGTAGGCGGCGATCCCGGCGACAGCGAGCCGCCACGCGATGGCGGTGACGTCGAGTGTCGATTTCCAAAGTCCATGCACGCGACTGCTGGCGATCGCCCAGATGCCCGTCGCGACCGCAAGATACGCAAAGCCAAGAATGGCGCCGACGCGAAGACCGAGCGCGGCGCCACCGGCGATGGCGATACCGGCGACGGCGGCGCGGCCAGGTCGCGGCAGTTCGATCGCGAAGCGACAGGAGTAATACAGTAGCCACGCCATTGTCGCGGCGAAGGGAATGTCCTTCGTGTGATTGAACATCGCCCCATACCAAGGAGCGGTAAGAGCGAGGAAGGCGAGGGCCAAAAATCCGGCCCGGGGCCCGCCGAACAGGCGCGCCAATCGCCACGTCGCGGCAATTCCGGATACGCCGATCAGGCCCGACAGAAGATGGCGAACTTCATAGAGATCGGCCCACGGCAGGAGGCTCTGCAGGCCGACGACAATCATGTCGAACAGGCCGCCGTAGAGATAAAGATTTTCGTAGTCGAAGGCAGATCGATCGGCAAAGCCGGACAGATACAGCTCTACCAGCTTCTCGCCGTATATCTGCTGGGCCTCTTCGTCGTTGCTGATCCCGTAGTCGCTATACGTCGCGACCACGAGCACGATCAACAGAAGAAGTGACAGCAGCGCCGCCTGATCCCATCCGATCGCGAGCCGGCCTACGGTGGCGCGCCACGTCGGTAGGGACTGCGGTACGGCGATGGGGAGGCGGTTCATCGGACGCAAGTCCCTACGTTACGCAGCGGTTCGACGGGATTTTCGACGGCTGGTTCCTGCTCGATCGCGACGCCATGCGACTCGCGGACAATGAAGAGCGGCCGTCGCTTGACCTCGTTGAACACGCGCCCGAGGTAATCGCCGATGATGCCGAGCGTCAGCAATTGCAAGCCGCCCAGGAATAGAATGGAAATGAGGGTCGATTCATAACCCGGAACGTCCATCCCGAAGACCGCGCTGCGGATGATGCGGAAGACGATGTAGAGGACCGCGAACCCGGAGATGATCGCACCGAGCACACCACAAACGTGCAGAGGAAAATTGGAAAACGATGTCAGGCCGGCCAAGCCCAAATGGATCAGACGAAGGGATCCCCACCTGCTCTTGCCGTCGCCCCGTGGCTCGACATCGAAAGGGACCGAAGCTTGGCGGAAGCCAATCCAGGCGTAAAGGCCCTTCATGAACCGATTGCGCTCGGGCATGCGGTTGAGAGCGGCCACGACTTTGCGGTCGAAGAGTCGGAAGTCGCCGGCGCCTTCGGGCAATTGCACGTCGGACAGATAGCGGAAAATCTCGTAGTACGCCCGGGTCGCAAGCCGTGTGCTCCACCTTTGGTCGCCGCGCGAGCGACGGACGGCGTAGACCATCTCAATGCCTTCGCGCCACTTCTCGACCATCGCCGGAATCAATTCCGGCGGATGTTGCAAATCGCCGTCGATCAGAATGACGGCGCGTCCGCTTGCGTACTGCAGGCCGGCGGACATCGCTGCTTCTTTTCCAAAATTACGCGACAGATCGAGAATTTTGATGCGTGCTTTGCGCTGATGCCGGGCGACGAGTCGGGCCAGCGTATCGTCGGTGCTGCCATCATTGATGCAGACGATCTCCCACGCCGCGCACAATTGTTCCAGAACGGGCTCGAGACGGTTCAGGAAGGCATCGACTCCGTTGCCTTCGTTGTAGAAGGGAACGACGACCGAAAGCTCAGGCTGTATCATCGGCATCGTCTGGCCACCTTTGGGGCCGCGCTGTGAGCCGAGCATCGTTATGAACGGGTGTGTAGCCCTAATCCCTAGAGATTCTAACGTGTAGATGTCGTGGTGCCATAAAGAAGTCAATCGCGGACCGGAGAATCGCCCCTAATTATGGCGAAAATTGTCATTTGCGCGGACGATTATGGTCTTTCGCCGGGGGTGGGCCTGGCCGTTCGGGAGCTTATTGCCGCCGGCCGGCTCACCGCGACCAGCGCCATGACGGTCTCGGACTACTGGCCCGCTGAAGCCATTCTCCTCAAGCCCCTGGCCGGCCGCTGCGATATTGGCCTTCATCTGACGCTTACCGATCAGCGGTCGACCGGGCCGATGCCCGGCCTTGCGCCCGGAGGAAAGCTGCCGTCGCTGGTTCGCCTGATGATGGCGGCGTTCACGCGCCGCCTAGATCGTGGAGAAGTCGAGGCCGAGATCGAACGCCAAATCGATCGCTTTGAAGCGACCATGGGATTCTTGCCGCAGTTCGTCGATGGCCACCATCATGTCCATCAACTTCCGGTCGTCCGCGACGCTCTGTTGGCCGTCTACGACCGGCGGTTACGCGGGAGCGGCGCATGGATCCGGTCTTGTGTGGAACCGTTGAGCGGGATTGTCCGTCGCGGCATTGCGCCGGCACGTGCCGCCTTGATCGGAATTCTGGGACGTCCTTTCGCCCGTTCGGCGCGCGAGGCAAACATTCCTATCAACGCCAGCTTTCGTGGTGTCCGGTCGTTCACCGCGAAAGAGGATTGGCCGAGACTTATGGCAGCCTTTGTCACTGATCCGCCGGACGGACTGGTGATCATGTGCCACCCGGCTATTCCCGATGAGGCCTTGGCGGCGGCCGACTACGTCGTCGAGCCCCGCCGCGCCGAATACGAATACCTGCGCAGTGAGGCGTTCCCGGGATTGCTTGCCGCGAAGGGCGCGACCCTGGTTCGGCTTCGGGATTGGCGGAACTCCGAGGTTCTGTGATTGCCATCACAGGAAGAATGGGACGATCGCCATTCTCTCGGACGCGCTGACGAGATGGGTGCTGACCCGGGCCATCGAACAGGCAGGGACCTGGCGGCAGGCGGGAACGGATTTGCAGATCGCCGTGAACGTCTCGGCTTTGAATCTCCATGACCTGACGTTGCCGGACCGCATCATTCAGGCCTGTCAGGACGCCGAGGTCTTGCCGTCGTCGCTGACGCTCGAACTCACCGAAACCGCGACCATGAGCGACGCGGCGCGGATGATGGAAATCCTCACGCGGTTCCGGCTGAAAGGCTTCAAGCTCTCGATCGACGACTTCGGAACCGGCTATTCGTCGCTCATGCAGCTTCAGCGATTGCCGTTTTCCGAGGTCAAAATCGACAAGTCGTTCGTCATGTCCATGCACGATTCGCCCGATGCCGCGGTGATCGTCCGCGCCATCACCGACCTTGGTCACAATCTGGGGCTGTCGGTGGTCGCCGAAGGCGTGGAGAGCGAGGCGGCCTTGAAGATGCTGTCGAAAAACAGCTGCGATATCGCGCAAGGCTATTTCATTTCTGGGCCCAGCGACGGGGCCGTGGTGTCCGAGTTCGCCTCGCGCTGGCAATCGCCGGCCCTTTAGGCGTAACGCGCGGGGCGATGGTCCTCGCACCCTATCGACGGATGACGAGGCGCGTTCGCGCCCTTGATCCACCGCAGCCCTAATCGTATGTCAGGAAGGCGACATTGCCACAGGCGATGTCGCGCCGTCGGCGTCGATGAGGAGCCGTATGAACCGAACCAAGCTCGCC